>NZ_JAHBCZ010000041.1:0-48949 GCF_019956035.1 Pseudomonas sp. A-RE-22 | reverse complement strand
GGCAACTCACATTCCAGTTTGTAGAGGGCCGCGCGTCCTGCGCCGACGTAAGCCTGCAAATGCCCCATGGCATGCCGGGCGACCTCATGGTTGAGACCGTCGAGCACCACCAGGATGACGTTGTGCTTCATGGGTACCGGGACTCCGGGCAGATACCAGAAAACTCGAATCCTCCAAGCTCCACTGTAAGAGCAGGCCTGTGGGAGCAAAGCTTGCTCGCGATGCTGGCGACACGGTGCAATTTCAAGACCGTGTCATCGTTTATCGCGAGCAAGCTTTGCTCCCACAGGGACCGCTTCTACAGTTGGGTGCCCAGTGGATATCCGAGCGGGAGCTAGCGCCTCACTTCATCTCGACGATGACTTGTTCATTCCACGCCTGCGGCAGTGCCTTGGAAGTCTTCTCCCAAGCATCCGCGTCCTTGATCGGGGTCACGCCTTTGTACTGCTCGTTCGGCAGCAGCTTGGCCTTGACCTCTGCCGGCAGGGTCAGGTGCTCGGCGCGGATCGGACGGGCGTTGCCCTTGGCCAGGTTGATCTGGCCGGCGTCGCTGAAGATGTACTCACGAGCCAGCTTGGCGGCGTTCGGGTGCTTGGCGTATTTGTTGATGATGGTGGTGTAGCCGGAGATGACCGAGCCGTCGGACGGAATCAGCACGATGTAGTCATCCGGGTTGGCCATCTTGGCCTTGTAGCTCAGGCCGTTGAAGTCCCAGACCACGCCGACTTCGACTTCACCCTTTTCCATCGTGGCGATGGTCGGGTTGGCCATGGACAGGCGCCCTTGCTTGGCGATCTCGGCGAACATCAACAGCGCCGGCTGGACGTTCTTCTCGTTACCGCCGTTGGCCAGGGCCGCGGCCAGCACGCCGTTGGCGGCCTGGGCGGCGGTGCTCACGTCACCGATGGAGACTTTGTATTTGCCGGTCTTCAGGTCCGCCCATTTGGTTGGTACTTCGGAACCGTGCAGCAGCTTCTTGTTGACGATGAACGCGATGGTGCCGGTGTAGGCCAATGCCCAGTTGCCGTCCTTGTCCTTGGCCCAGGCAGGGACTTGTTCCCAGGTGCTTGGCTTGTAGGGTTGAACCACGCCCTGCTTGACCGCGATCGGGCCGAAAGCTGCACCGACGTCGCCGATGTCGGCGCTGGCGTTGTCTTTCTC
The DNA here is from genome assembly GCF_019956035.1 of Pseudomonas sp. A-RE-22. Lineage (NCBI taxonomy): Bacteria > Pseudomonadati > Pseudomonadota > Gammaproteobacteria > Pseudomonadales > Pseudomonadaceae > Pseudomonas > Pseudomonas sp. A-RE-22. The sequence continues at coordinate 47,788 of NZ_JAHBCZ010000041.1, read as the reverse complement.
GGCGGCGAACTTGGCGATTTCCTGGGCCGAGCTCATGTCGGTGTCGATGTGTTTCAGGCCGTAGACCTTGGCCAGGTCGTCCCAGGTGCCTTTCCAGTTTGCCCAGTCATCGGGCATCCCGACGCTGTTCACGGCGCCTTCCGCTTTCGCAGCGGCTTCCAACGTTTTCAGATCGGTGTCAGCGGCCATGGCGGCGGTGCACATGGCAATGGTCGAGCCTAACAGTGATGCCAGGAAAAGCTGTTTCATCCGAAGCTCCTATGGGCGTTTTCAACGCTGCGATTGCGGTTGTGTTGGTCTAGGTCAGCAATACCTGAGCCAATGTAGGCGAGCCCTGTGACATTTTGATGTCGGTGTTGGAGGGTCCAGGAAATGCCCGGCTCGTGGAGGTTGCCTGCGAATTAAGCGTAGACCATGGTTAAATAGCTGATCTGAAAGGACTTGGCCGTTAATTTGCACGCTTGCAAAACGACCGTTCGGCGGCTCTGTCATCTGCCAGTCATGTGCAGTGCCTAGGCTTGCTGGACCAAGAAGCGGATCGATGGACAGTCGATCTTGCCCCGAAACAGTGCTGGTCTAGTCCAGATAGGTAACGTTGATGCGCATCGATGCAACCAAAGCGGTGACAGCCATCGGACAGGTCCTGCAAGAGCAACTCGACCACGGGTTGCTGGCGCCCGGTAGCAAGCTGCCGGCCGAGCGCAAGCTCAGTGAATTGTTCGGGACCACGCGGATTACCGTGCGTGAGGCGTTGTTGCAGCTCGAAGCCCAGGGGCAGATTTATCGGGAGGAGCGCCGGGGCTGGTTCGTCTCGCCGCCGCGCCTGGCCTACAACCTGATGCAGCGCAGCCATTTCCACGCCATGGTCGCAGCCCAGGGGCGTGTGCCTTCTACCCAAGTGATCTCGGCGCGCCTGCAACCTGCCTCGGCGGCGGTGTGTGCCTGGTTGCAACTGCCGGCGTTGTCCAGCGTGATCCAGATCTGCCGCGTGCGGCGTATCGACGAGCGGCTGGTGCTGTACGTCGAGCACTACCTGAACCCGCAGTATTTTCCGGACATCTTGGGGTTTGACCTCAACCAGTCCATCACCGAGCTGTACGCCCGCCATTACGACCTGCACTACGGCCGGGTGAAGTTTGAAATCGTGCCCACCTCTTTACAGCTGGAAGCGGCAGCGGCGTTGAAGGTCTCGGTGGGCAGCCCCGGGCTTCGCATCGCACGGGTCAACTATGACCAGCATCAGCGGCTGATCGATTGCGACCTGGAGTTCTGGCGACACGATGCGATCCATGTCGGCGTGGATGTGCCGGAGCAACCTGTGCAGGAACAATCGCCCGCAGCCTGAGGCAGGGTCAGAGCGACTCGTTGAGCTTGCTCAGGATCTTGATCACCACCGTGGCGAGGATCAACAACATGCCGATCCACATGGCAAAGACCCCGACGCTCTTGTCACGGAAGTTGAAGCCGATGGCCAGCAGGATCATGCCTGCAACGATGGGCACCAGCATGGCGTTGAACGAAGACATCGAGATCATGGCGACAGCCTTGTCGGGGAAGGATAAGGCCAGTCTAGTTGGGGTTTTGCCGGGGTGTGCTGATGTATGTCACATCGCCCTCATTCCCGAGGCAAACACTGTGTGGGAAGAAAACTGTAAGGGAGCAAAGCTGTGTGGGAGCAAAGCTTGCTCGCGATGAAGGCGACTCGGTCTTTCCAGAAATCGAGTCGCCTTCATCGCGGGCAAGCCTTGCTCCCACAGGGTTCATCATGCCTTCGGGGCGGTTATGGCAATTCGCGAGAGGCGTAGAACGCGCTCAGCACCTTCACCAGATGCGCCAGGTCATGGCTGCCGCACAGTTCGCGGATCGAATGCATGGCGAAGGTCGGCAAACCGATGTCCACGGTGCGCACGCCCAACTGGCTGGCGGTGATCGGGCCGATGGTCGAGCCACAGCCCATGTCGCTGCGCACCACGAAGCTCTGCACCGGCACTTCTTCGGCCATGCACAGGTGGCGGAAGAACCCGGCGGTTTCGCTGTTGGTGGCGTAGCGCTGGTTGCTGTTGACCTTGATCACCGGGCCGGCATTGAGCTTGGGGCCGTGGTTGGCGTCGTGCTTGTCGGCATAGTTGGGATGCACGCCGTGGGCGTTGTCCGCCGACACCAGCAGGGATTTCTGAATGGTGCGGACGAACTCTTCACCTTCGGGCAGCAGGCGACGCAGGGTCTGTTCCAGCATCGGGCCGTCGGCGCCACAGGCCGAGCACGAGCCGACTTCTTCGTGATCGTTGCACACCAGCACGCAGGTTTCTTCGGTGTCAGCGTTCAGCAACGCTTGCAGGCCGGCGTAGCACGACAGCAGGTTGTCCAGGCGCGCACCGGCGATGAAATCGCCGTGCAGGCCAATGACCGCAGCGCTTTGCGTATCGTAGAAACTCAACTCGTAATCGAGTACCACGTCGGCATTCAGGCCGTGTTCGCGAGCCAGTTGATCGGTGAGCACGGCACGGAAATCGACGCGCTCGTCCCCGGCGAACTGGGCAAGGATCGGCGGCAGTTCATTCTGCGGGTTGATGGCCCAGCCCTGGTTGGCTTCGCGATTGAGGTGGATGGCCAGGTTCGGAATCGTGGCGATCGGTGCCTTGAAATCGATCAACTGGCTTTCGACCTTGCCATCGCGACGGAAGGTCACGCGCCCGGCCAGGGACAGGTCCCGGTCGAACCACGGCGCCAGCAATGCACCGCCGTAGACTTCCACGCCCAGTTGCCAGAACCCGTGGCGTTGCAGTTCCGGCTGCGGCTTGACCCGCAGGCAGGGGCTGTCGGTGTGGGCGCCGACCAGGCGGATGCCATCGTGCAACGGTGAGTTGCGGCCGAGCTTGAAGGCGATGATCGAGGAGTCGTTGCGCGTGACGTAATAGCGACCGTTGGCCTCGGTGGCCCAGGTCTCGCGTTCGTCAAGACGCTGATAGCCTGCCGCCTCCAGGCGCTTGGCAAGGCTGGCGGTGGCATGGAACGGGGTAGGGGAGGCCTTGAGAAAGTCGATCAGGCCCTGGTTCAACTCTGCGCGCATAAGTAGCTCCAGACAGCGATGGGCGGCAGTTTAACCTATCGACGACAAGCGTTGCAGGCCCAATCCCTGATGGCGCTTGTGTCCAATGTCCTTGATTACCTCGATACCCCAAGTCGCTCGCGCAGGTAGGCCATGATGATTGGCTTGTCTCGCGCCCTGGACGGTTCGGGCAGGTGCTGCGGCCAGTGTTCCAGTTGGCCGAACAGCTGTTGCTGGCGCTCCGGGTCCAGGCGAAGAATCTCCCGCGATGCCGAATCCCACCAATGGTGCCGGCAAAGGTTGTAGTAAGGATGCTCCGGTGCCGCGCTGCCATACAGCAGGTCACGGCCGATCCTGCGTAAGGCGCCGCGCTGGTGGCGCAATTTCCATTTGATCTTCAGGCGCCGTCCGGCCGACGGGAAAGGCCGGGTGCGCGGTACGTCATGGCAGCGCTTGACCAACTGCGTACTGAACGCCTCGCCGTGTTGGGCAAAGAAGTGCGCCTGCATGGTGTGGAAGAAGCGTTTCTCGGCGAAGTAGTGATAAACGTGTCTGTTGGTTTCGTTAATGGTCTGGTTGCGTAGCGTGAACGAGATCGCGATCTGTTCGATGGTGTGGATGTCGAAGCCACCTTCGGTCCATTCATCGATCAGCCCGACGGCCTGGCCCAGCAGCGCAGCGTCGTTGTCGGTCACGCCGCATAGCCCGCTGTTGTAGAGCTTGAAGCTGTTGTCCGGAGTGATGCCGTGGCGGCGCAGGTGCGTACCTAGCTTGAGGTAATCCTCGCGCTTGCAGACGTAGTCCCAGTTGTATTCGAAGCTGTCCATCAGGTACTGCCCTGGCTGGATTTGCTTGAACAGCAGGTTGGGATCGGCGAGGAACAGCGTGTCGGTGTCGACGAACAGGGTTTTTTCCGCCAGCGTCAGGCTGGCCGCGATGGCGCAGGCTTTGCGCCGGTGAATGTAACCGTTATTGCCCCGCCACTCTGTCAGCAACTGCGGGCTCAGCGCGAGGGTCTCGACCGGCCAGCCCTGATAATCCTCAGGCCGGTCGGTCAGGATCCTGATGGTGGGCAGGGTCGACGGATTGCCGTGGGCGAGGGCGGTCAGGATGCTGAACTTGGCCTCGTGGCGATAAGCGTCCTTGTCGCCATAGACCAGATACAGCAGTTGGTGCCGAACTTTTTTGACGGGTGTTTCCTGAAAATCAATAACCTGCATGCCAAGCCTTTATCGGATGAAGCCATTTTCCATGGGGAAGCAATCTAGAACGGTGCCGGGCACTCGAAGCGCAAGCGCTCGCCGCTTTGCGGATGGGTGAAGCTGAGCATGCTGGCGTGCAGGCACAGGCGCGGCCAGGCAGCGAGGGCCTGCGGGTGGGCGTAGAGTCCGTCGCCCAGCAGCGGATGACCGATGGACAGCATGTGCACGCGCAATTGGTGCGAGCGCCCGGTAATCGGCGTGAGTTCGACGCGGCACCAATCGCCGCAACGTTCCAGCACGCGCCAGAAGGTCAGGGCGTGTTTGCCGTGCTCATGGTCCACCACATGCCGAGGTTTGGTCGGCGGGTCATAGCGCAAGGGCAGGTCGATGCTGCCGCTGTCCAGTTCCGGTTGGCCCCAGCACAGTGCCGTGTAGGCTTTTTCGGTTTCGCGATCATGAAATTGCCGGGACAGTTCGCGATGGGTGTCCGGGTCGCGGGCCAACAGGATGATGCCGGAGGTTTCCCAGTCCAGTCGGTGCACGATTCGCGCTTCCGGATAGCCGTTTTCCTGCAGGCGGGTGATCAGGCAGTCCTTGTTGTCGTCGGCCCGGCCGGGCACGGAGAGCAACAGGGTCGGCTTGTCGACCACCAGGACGGCGTCGTCCTGATGAATGATGCGGATGTTGGACAGGGGCATTGAAAACAGTCTCGTTACAAACGCCAACGGCGGCTCGGGCCTTTTTTCCTAACCCTGTGGGAAGGACTCCAGGACCCGAGCCGCCGTGGCTCCCGCAGGATCTATCAGCGATCCGGCAGGGTGATGTTGAGTTCCAGGATCGAGCAGCTGCCCTGGCTTTCCAGTGCCACGTGCACGTCATCGCTACCGATGTTGACGTATTTGCGGATCACTTCCACCAGTTCCTTCTGCAAGGCCGGCAAGTAGTCAGGGGTGCTGCGTTGGCCGCGTTCGTGCGCCACGATGATCTGTAGACGCTCTTTCGCGACCGAGGCGGTACTGGGCTTTTTGTTGGCACGAAAGAAGTCAAAAAGGTTCATTACCTACCTCCAAACAGGCGCTCGAAGAAACCTTTCTTCGTTACATCGAGGAAACGATGCTCCACGGTTTTGCCCAGCAGGCGATCGACGGCATCGCTGTATGCCTGGCCGGCGTCGCTCTGGTCGTCGAGAATCACCGGTACGCCGGAGTTGGAGGCCTTGAGTACCGCTTGGGATTCCGGAATGACACCCAGCAGGGTGACGGCGAGGATTTCCTTGACGTCTTCGACGCCCAGCATTTCGCCATCGCTGACCCGTTGCGGGTTGTAGCGGGTCAGCAGCAGGTGTTCCTTGATCGGCTCTTCGCCCTTCTCGGCGCGACGGGATTTGCTCGCCAGCAGGCCCAGCATGCGGTCGGAGTCACGCACCGACGACACTTCCGGGTTGGTCACGACGATCGCTTCGTCAGCGAAGTACATGGCCAGGTGGGCACCTTTCTCGATACCGGCCGGGGAGTCGCACACCACGAACTCGAAGTCTTCCTTGAGTTGCATCAGGACTTTTTCCACGCCTTCCTGGGTCAGCGCGTCTTTGTCGCGGGTCTGACTGGCGGCCAGCACGTAGAGGTTCTCAAGGCGCTTGTCCTTGATCAGGGCTTGCTGCAGGTTCGCTTCGCCGTTGACCACGTTGACGAAGTCGTAGACCACGCGACGCTCGCAACCCATGATCAGGTCCAGGTTACGCAGGCCGACGTCGAAGTCGACGATGACTGTCTTGTGGCCGCGCAGAGCGAGGCCGGTACCGATAGCGGCGCTGGTGGTGGTCTTACCCACACCACCCTTGCCGGATGTAACCACGAGAATCTTGGCCAAGGTGTTTCACCCCTAAGGAAAAAGGACTTTTTCAGCCCCTGAAAAACATCTCTGGAAAACTGCTGCAATTGGACAGGCTTGGCTGGAATCGGATGTCGGGCGGGGTCTACCTCCGGTAAACACTGCCTGATCCTTTTTCCTACGTCGTTTAAGCCGTTTTCGCTCGTTTTAGAGATGCTTGGAAAATGCGGCAGTATCCGTTAAAGCCGAATGATGTTCAACACGTCGCCCGACAGGCTGATCTGAACGCCGGCCCCCCACAACGGATCGCGGCGCAAATCCTCGGAGACCTTGTACTGCCCGGCGATGGAGACCAGTTCAGCGCTCAATTGCTGACAGAAGATCCTGGCTTTCGTATCGCCCTTGACGCCGGCCAGCGCACGACCGCGCATCGGGCCGTATACATGGATGTTGCCATCGGCGAGAAGTTCCGCCCCCGGGCTGACCGAGGACACGATGACCAGATCGCCACCCTGGGCATAAATCTGCTGCCCGCCGCGCACTGGCGAGGTGATGACACGCGTCGGCTTGATGGTGGGCTCTGGTGGTTTTTCCGGGGCTTTCTTGGCTTCGACCGGGCTCAGCTCCAGCACGCGCTCCCGGGCGCCGGACGGCGGCAGCACCGGAATGTCCACGGCGATGGCGGCGGCGATGTCTTCGATGCGGCTGGCGCGGATCGCCAGGGTGCGCAGGCCGTGCTGGCGGCAAACGCGCATCAGGCCTGGCAGGTCCACCGCGCCTTCGCCGGCCGGCAGCTTGTCCAGGGCCAGCACCAGCGGTGCATTGCTGAAGAAGTTCGGGGCCTGGGCGACTTTGGCCGCCAACTGCCGGTCAAGGCCTTCCAGGTCGTTGCGGGCCAGCTCCAGCACCGTAATGGCGAGCATGCTGCCCTTCAGCTGGAACACGGGATCTTGGTCTAGCGGTTCGGTTTGGCTCATGGTCGGCGTACAACGGCTTGTCACTAAAAGTGCCGAGACTTATAACGAGATCGTCCGCCAGCCGCAACCCGGGTCGAACAATGTAGAATGCGCGGCCCATGTCCTAATGGAAGCTGTAATGGATCGCCCGCGTTTTCGAGCTGCATTTTTTCATCCGCGTTTCTGGCCGCTGTGGTGCGGCCTGGGCCTGTTGTGGCTGATCGTTCAATTGCCTTATCCGTTGTTGCTGCGGGTCGGTCGCGCACTGGGCGCGCTGATGTATCGAGTAGCCGGCGACCGACGGCGCATCGCCCGTCGCAACCTGGAACTGTGTTTCCCGCAAAAGTCCGCCGCCGAACGCAAGCGTCTGCTCAAGGAAAACTTTGCCTCCACCGGCATCGCCTTTTTCGAAATGGCCATGAGTTGGTGGTGGTCGCGTTCGCGCCTGGCGAAACTGGCCCATGTCGAAGGGCTGGAGCATCTCAAGCAGGCCCAGCGCGAGGGCAAGGGCGTGATCCTGATGGCACTGCATTTCACCACCCTGGAAATCGGCGCGGCCTTGCTCGGTCAGCAGCACACCATCGATGGCATGTACCGCGAGCACAAGAACCCGCTGTTCGACTACATCCAACGCCGCGGCCGCGAGCGGCACAACCTCGACTCCCTGGCCGTGGAGCGTGACGACGTGCGCGGCATGCTCAAGCTGCTGCGGGCCGGGCGGGCGATCTGGTATGCGCCGGACCAGGATTACGGCGCCAAGCAGAGCGTGTTCGTGCCGTTGTTCGGCATCCAGGCCGCGACGGTCACCGCCACCAGCAAGTTCGCCCGCCTGGGCAAGGCGCTGGTGGTGCCCTTCATCCAGGAACGCCTGGCCGACGGCAGCGGTTATCGCCTGGTGATCCAGGCCCCGCTGACGGATTTCCCGGGTGAGACCGAGGAGGCCGATTGCATCCGCATCAACCAGTGGGTCGAGCAGTCGGTGAGTGATTGTCCCGAGCAATACCTTTGGGCCCACCGGCGTTTCAAGAGCCGTCCACCGGGCGAGCCGAAGCTGTACGACAAACGCGGTTGAGTCGGTAGTCCGCCATTTTTCAGCAGCACCTTGAGCACGGAGCATTGCGATGACCCCAGCTGAACCGGTTACAGGTTTGATTCTTTCCGGCGGTGGGGCTCGAGCGGCGTATCAGGTGGGCGTACTGGCGGCCATCGCCGAATTGTTGCCGGACGGTGCGGACAATCCGTTCCCGGTGATCGTCGGCACGTCGGCCGGGGCGATCAACGCAGTCAGCCTGGCGAGCGGGGCGATGGATTTCAAGACCGCCATCGAGCGGCTGACGGCGTTCTGGCAAGCGGTGCGCAGCCATCAGGTCATGCGCAGCGACTGGCGGGGCGTGATCGCCCAGGCGACGCGTTTCATTACCCACAGTCTGTTGGGCCTGGGGGCCAAGTTACCGGTGGCGCTGATCGACAGTTCGCCGTTGCGCGAACTGCTCCAGGCCCAATTCCACGCCTCGGGCATCGAGCAGGCCATTGTCGAGCAGCAACTGCGCGCGGTGGCGGTGACGGCGTTCGGTTATGAATCCGGCCAGGCCGTTACCTTCTACCAGGGGCGCGGGACCATCGATGCCTGGCTGCGCCATCGACGTATCGGAGTGCCGACGCAGTTATCGGTGGAGCACCTGCTGGCCAGCTCGGCGATTCCCTTGTTGTTCGCGCCGGTCAGGATCGGCCCGCAATATTTCGGTGACGGCGCGGTACGGCAATCGGCGCCCATCAGCCCGGCCTTGCACCTGGGGGCCAATCGGGTGCTGGTGATCGGCGTCAGCGGCAACCCCCGTGGTGCTGGCGGGCAGGATCCCACCGAGCGCAGCTACACCGGCCTGCAACCGACCCTGGCGCAGATCGGCGGCCATATGCTCAACAGCACGTTCATTGACAGCCTGGAAAGCGACATCGAGTTGCTTGAGCGCCTGAATGGGTTCAGTCACCTGCTGCCCGATGACGTACCGGCCCACGCCCTCGGCGCGGCGCCGGTAGACGTGCTGGTGATTTCCCCGAGCCAGCCGATCGACGAAATCGCCGCCCGCCATCGCCAGGAACTGCCCCGTGCGTTGCGGTTATTCCTGCGCGGGCCGGGCGCGACCAAGACCAGTGGCGCAGGGGTGCTGAGTTACCTGTTGTTCGAGTCGGGGTATTGCAGCGAACTGATCGAGCTGGGACGCCAGGATGCGTTGGCGCAGCGTGAGGCGTTGAGTCGGTTTTTGGGGTTGGCATAAGGGATGTAAGCAGGTCCACCGCCATCGCGAGCAAGCTCGCTCCCACAGGAGATTTTGCGGTGGACGCTGAAACTGGGTCCAACACACAAACCCATGTGGGAGCGAGCTTGCTCGCGAAGGCGACTGAACATTCAACATTGATGTTGGCTGATGGTCCGCTTTCGCGAGCAAGCCCGCTCCCACAAGGGATTTGTGGTGAGCTCTGAACCTGAGGCTCAGTCAGGTCAGAAATGGTACTTCAGCAAGAAGCTGGTATTGCTCTGGTTGGTCTTGAACCCGTCGCTGTCTTCGATCCCGTACTTGTTCTTCCAGTAGTCATACTCCACGCCCACATACAACTGCTTGGCGCCGAGCTTCAATGCCTTGCCCAGGTCATATTTGATCTGCGGGTTGATGTGCAAGTTGGCGTGGTAGGTGCCCTTGGAGTTGGTGTCGTTGTCCACCACCCAGTCGATGAAACCGTCGATCAGGAGGTCGGATGAACCCATGGGGATGGTATAGGCCCAGGTCGGGGTGATCTGCCAGACGTTGTCGCCGGCGCGTGGGCCTTCGGTCTGGCGGTTGTAGAAGTTCAGCTGGAAGTAGTCGAAGCCGGGAATCGCCAGGTCGAAGCCCGGGCCGATCAGGTAGGACTCGTTGTCGCCTTCGCCGAACTCATACGTCATGGCCAGCAGCACATCCTTGATCGGGCCCAGTTCCAGCTTCTGGTCGAAGATCTTGCCGAACGACAGGCGTGGGCTGAACTCACCGTAGTAGGTGTTCGGGCCGGACTGGCTGTCGTCCTGGCCGTTGTAGAAGATCCGATCGAGGAAGAAGAAGTTGTCCCCGTATTTCCAGGCGTCGGCGTGTTCGAAGGTCACGGTCTGCTGGATGCGCGGGTTGACCTGGAAATCCTTGCCATACAGGTAGGTCAGGCTGTTGTTCTGCCACTGGAACAGGTCGTCGGCCATCGCTTGGCCGCCGGCCAACAAGGCTCCTGCGAGTATCAGGCTGGTGCACGTACGTTTCATTCGGTTTGCTCCCAAAGGTAAGTGGTACCGCTTTTTTTCAGGTCAGCGCTCTGGTGTGGCGCCTTTTTCCTCGGATAAAAAACATCCGTTCGGTCAGCTTTTTGCTTGTGGCCAGTGCTGATAGCAAGAGCTGAGCCAAGGTCAAAAAAGGCTCGTCCAGCTATTTGGAACAGTCGAAAAAGGTGTTTTCCAGAGACACCCGATATCCCCGTGATGCTGGGATAAGCTGGCGCCTCGGTCAGGATTCGATGATTTTTTACAGTGCTCGGATGCGAACGGCCGCGCAGGGTACGGGCTTGCCCTGACGGGCTCAAGTGCCCTGCAACGGCGCATTCGCGGCGAATTTGGGGCGCGGCTCAGTTGGTCCGCGCGCCCTGGTTGATCCACGCGCCGATCAGGTCGCGTTCCTGCTGGGTCATCTGGGTGATGTTGCCCAGGGGCATGATCTGGTTGGTCACGGCCTGGGCCTGGATGCGCGCGGCCTGTTGCTGGATCTGCTCTGGCGTATCGAACATCACCCCACCTGGTGCGGCGCTGAACAGCGGGCTGGTGGGCTTGGCCGAATGGCAGACCGAGCAGCGTTCCTGGATCACGCTGTGGACCTTCTCGAATGAAGGGCCCTGGGCGTTGGCGGCCTGGGTGGGCGCCGCTGTCGGTGCGGCGGGGGCCGTCGCCGGTTTTGCGCCACCACCCACTGCCGTTTCCGGCAACGGTTGGTACTCGATCACGCCAGCAGCCTTGGCCACCTCCGGTGCGGTGGGCATGGGCTTGGGACCTGTGACATAAGCCAGGCAGATCATCGCCAGGGCTCCGACCGGCAGCGTCCAGGCAAAGCGGTTGCTGTCATGGCGCGTGTTGAAGTAGTGGCGCACCAACACCGCCGCTACGGCGATCCCGGCCAGGATCAGCCAGTTGTACTGGCTGCCGTAGGTGCTCGGGAAATGGTTGCTGATCATGATGAACAGCACCGGCAAGGTGAAGTAGTTGTTGTGGCGCGAACGTAACAGACCCTTGGCCGGCAGTGCAGGATCGGGTGTGCGGTTCTCGGCGATGGCCGCCACCAGCGCACGCTGGGCCGGCATGATGATGCGGAACACGTTGCCGACCATGATCGTCCCGATGACCGCCCCGACGTGCAGGTAGGCGCCGCGACCGCTGAACACCTTGCTGAACCCGTAGGCCGCGGCGATCAACAGCACGAACAGGATCACGCCGAGCAGGGCAGGGCGCTTGCCCAGGGCCGAGTCGCAAAGAAAGGAATAGACGAACCAGCCGACGAGCAACGAACCGAGGCCCAGGGCGACGCCTTCGGGCCCGCTCAGGCTGCTGCCGGGGGCCAGCAGGTAGACGGTCGGGTTCCAATAGAACACCACGCACAACAGCGCGATGCCGGACATCCAGGTGAAGTAGGCTTCCCATTTGAACCAGTGCAGGTTGTCCGGCATGGAGGGAGGCGCGAGTTTGTATTTTTCCAGGTGGTAGATGCCGCCACCGTGGATGGCCCAGAGGTCACCGGCCAGGCCGCTCCTGGGGTTGACGCGATTGAGGTTGTTTTCCAGCCAGACGAAGTAGAACGACGCGCCGATCCAGGCCACGCCAGTGATCATGTGAACCCAGCGCACGCTCAGGTTCAGCCATTCCAGCATATGTGCTTCCACAGTCTTTACCTCTCGCCCGTCACGCTTGTCTTCGCGTGATCGGACCTTCTCTTATTGGTGGGGGGCGAGGATCAAGTACTCATCCTCTTGGAAAAAATGCTCATCGCAGTTATTGCCTGTGCCACTGCGATCAACCACCAGGAAGTCATCCCGCTTTTCGATCGTCAGCACCGGGTGGTGCCAGACGCCGCGATGGTAATTAATGCCCTGCCTGCCGTTGGTGACGAAGGCGCGGACCAAGCCTGATACAGGTGCATCGCCAAGTGGCGCGACCACGATCAGAAAGGGGTTGCCGAGCAGCGGAATGAACGCCTGGCTGCCCAGCGGATGGCGCTCCAGCATGCGCACGGTCAGCGGCATTTCCAGCGCGTCGGCGCGGAAGATGCTGATGATCGCCTTGTCGTCCGGCGTGGCGGTTTCCACCGTCGCCAGGTGATGGAAGCGCATGGTCGAACCGTTGTTGATCATGAAGTGATCGCTGCCGTCGGTTTCGATCACGTCACCGAACGGGGCGAAGGCTTCTTTGGTCAACGGTTCGATCTTGAGTGTGCGCATGCTGGTCTTCTTAATCTTTTGAGTTTGATCGTTCCCACGCTCTGCGTGGGAACGCCGCCATGGACGCTCCGCGTCCACTGTGACGCGGAGCGTCACGGTATGCATTCCCACGCAGAGCGTGGGAACGATCATCGCAATCTTACTTCGACACCTTGCCGAGCACCCGCAGGCGACTCACGCCACCATCCGGGAACACATTCAGGCGGATGTGGGTGATCGGCCCCAGCGCTTTGATCTGCTCGGCGAAGGTGTGTTCGGCGTGCATTTCCAGCTTCTGGCTCGGCAGCAGCTCACGCCAGAACAGCGATTGGGTTTCGATCTGGCTGTCGGTGCCGCCCTTGACGAACGCGCCCTGGATCGAGCAGCTGTCGGGATAGTTGCCCTTGAAGTGCAGGGTGTCGACGATGACTTTCTCGACCTCGCCGGCATGGCCCAGGGCGACGATCACCCAGTCATTGCCCGGGGTACGACGACGGGCGGTTTCCCAGCCGTCGCCCATGTTCACGCCACGACCCGGGTTGAGGATGTTGCTCATGCGGCCGAAGTGTTCGTCGGAGCAGGCCAGGGCACGGCCACCATTGAGGGCGGCAGCCAGGTCGATCTGTTCATTGTCGCCGACGGCCGACCAGTCGCGGTACGGAATGCCATAGACCCGCAACCGGGCCACGCCGCCATCGGGGTAGATGTTGAAGCGCAGGTGGCTGAAGGCCTGGTCGTTACTGATTTCGTGATAGTGGTGGCTGTTGCCTTGCAACTCGACGGCCGACAGCACTTCAGTCCACTGGGTGTTTTCGTCTGGCTCGCCTTCGGTCAGGAAGCAGGCTTCCAGGGAGGCCGACGGTGGGTAGTTACCGGTGAAGAATGAGGTGTCGATGTCCACGCCTTTGATCGAGCCGGCCACACCCAGGCGGATCACCGCGCTGTCATAGCCTTCGAAGCGCTTGCGCCGCGATTCCCAGCCGTCCATCCACTTGCCGTTGTCATCGAACACGCCCTCCTTCCATACGGCCGGGGTCGGTTGGAACAAACGGTTGGCGTCGGCGAACCAGTCATCGGTGACCGAAATGATCTTGGTGCCGAGGCGGGCGTCGGCCAGGTTGACGAACTTCTCGAAAGGTACGGCGTAAGCTTTCATTCTTCTTGTCTGCCTTTAAATAAGTTGGCTGGGGATGCCTGCAGGATCTGGGGCTCAGGACTGCTTGCTAAAGGGTCAGTAGTCGGAACAACGCGATCTTGTTGATCTCTGCCAGCGCGCATTTGAATTCGGTGTCTACCGAATGATGGATGCGTGTTTCGAACGCCGCGAGGATCTGATGCCGGTTGCTGCCTTTTACCGCCATGATGAAGGGAAACTTGAACTTGGCCTTGTAGGCGTCGTTCAGCTCGGTGAAGCGCTGAAACTCTTCGGCCGTGCATTGGTGAATACCGGCGCCGGCCTGTTCGTTCGTGCTGGCTTCGGTCAGTTGGCCCTGGACGGCGGCTTTGCCGGCCAGGTCCGGGTGAGCGTTGATCAGGGCCAGTTGGCTGGCTTGATCGGCACTCAACAGGATGTCGCTCATGCGCTGGTGCAGGGTTTCGATCTGGTCGATCGACGGGTCCTGGCCCAGGTCGAAAGCCTTTTCGGCGACCCATGGCGAATGTTCATAGATATCGGCAAAAGCCCGGACGAAGGCTTCACGGCTCAAGGTGGATGGCTTGAGGGTCTGGAAGGCAGTCATTTCGAAGCTCCTGGTTTCGAAGCTTGCGGGCACGGGTGAGTCTGTTGCCAGTGGCGGGCGATGTCGACACGACGGCTGAACCAGACCTGTTCATGACCCTTGGCATATTCAAGGAAGCGCTTGAGGGACGCGAGGCGGGCAGGGCGGCCGATCAGGCGGCAGTGCAGGCCGATGGAGAGCATCTTGGGGGCTTCGGCGCCTTCGGCATACAGCACGTCGAAGGCGTCCTTGAGGTATTGGAAGAAATCATCGCCCTTGTTGAAACCCTGCACCTGGGTGAAGCGCATGTCGTTGGTGTCCAGCGTGTACGGGATCACCAGGTGCGGCTTGCCGTGGGGTGTGTTCGGTTCCCAGTAGGGCAGGTCGTCGTCGTAGGTGTCGCTGTCATAGAGAAAACCGCCTTCCTCCATGACCAGCCGGCGGGTATTGGGGCCGGTGCGACCGGTGTACCAACCCAGCGGACGCTCGCCAGTGATTTCGGTGAGGATGCGGATCGCTTCGAGCATGTGCTCGCGTTCCTGGGCCTCATCCATGTATTGGTAATCGATCCAGCGATAGCCGTGGCTGCAGATTTCGTGACCGGCGGCAACCATGGCGCGGATCACGTCCGGATGGCGCTGGGCGGCCATGGCCACGGCGAAAATGGTCAGCGGGATATCGAATTCCTTGAACAGCTTGAGGACCCGCCAGACCCCGGCACGGCTGCCATACTCGTAAAGCGATTCCATGCTCATGTTGCGCTCGCCCTGCAGCGGTTGCGCCGCGACCATCTCCGAGAGGAACGCCTCGGATTCCTTGTCGCCATGCAGGATGTTGCGCTCGCCGCCTTCTTCGTAATTGAGCACGAAGGACAGGGCGATGCGGGCATTGCCCGGCCACTGGGGATGGGGAGGGTTACTGCCGTAACCGATCAGGTCGCGTGGGTAGTCAGCGCTCACTGCAGTTTTCCTTCTTGTTCGAACCATGTGGGTGGCGCCCTGATGATGGATCATGGGCTGGCGTCACGACGATGGAGTGATTGTATACAACTTTATGTGCGATTTGTAAGCCTGATTTTTTGCATTTTTTACCGCTGTCCCCGGTTTGTCTACACTGCAAGAAACCTGCCCATCTGGTCAATTAATGGCCGGAAGAATGGTGTATCCGCTGGTTTGGCTTGAGATTGGGCAGGAACCTTTGTCGGAACGCGCATGGACTAAATATCTGTTTTTTATTGTGTACAATTTTATTTTAAAATGTCTTAATTCGCTCATCGCCGTGGCGTTTCGTGCTCCGAAACGGTGCGGCCTGTCTTTCAACTGATTCAGGAGGCGTCGGGCCGGACTGCACAGCAGCGAGGCGCGCACAATCAATGGGACGTTTGACTACTCACGTTTTGGATGCTGCACACGGCTGCCCAGGCAGCTCGATCAAGGTCGAGTTGTACCGCGTGGAAGGTTCGCAACTGCAACTGGTCGCCAGTGCGCTGACCAACAGCGATGGTCGCTGCGACGCGCCGCTGCTGCAAGGGGATGACTACCGTTCGGGCGTCTATCAGATTCAATTCCATGCCGGCGATTACTACCGCGCCCGTGGTGTCCAGTTGTCCGAGCCGGCGTTCCTGGATGTGGTGGTGCTGCGCTTCGGCATTTCGGCCGAGCAGGATCATTACCACGTACCCCTGCTGATTTCGCCTTACGCCTATTCCACCTATCGGGGCAGCTGACCCCCAAGCAGCTGCCTTGTCCTGGAAGCGACTGCGCATGGCGCTTCTTTGGTTTTTCGCCCGCTCACACTGCGGGCTTTTTTTCGTCCGTGGAAATGGGCTGTCTGGGAGGGACTCATCGTCGGATCGCCGCCCGGAGCAAGCTCGCTCCCACGCTGGATTTTGCCGCTCACAAAAAACCTGTGGGAGCGAGCTTGCTCGCGATGCTTTTGCTTTTTTAGCGGCTCAACAAGGAGGCTGCGCCCGCACCGCCAAATAATCCTGCGCTGATGCGGTTGAACCAGCCCTGGCCTTTCCCCGTACGCAGATACCGCGCCGCGCCATGGGCACCAAGGCCGTAGGCCAATTTGCACAGCAGGTCGAGTACGGTCCAGGTGGCGATCATGATCAGCAGTTGTGGCAGGAATGCTTGTTCGGCGCTCAAGAATTGCGGCAGGAAAGCGGCGAAGAACAGGATGTCTTTCGGGTTGCTGGCGCCCAATACGAACGCCCGGCCGAAGAGGGCGCGAAAGCGCGGGACGGCTGCGGCCTGGGGCACGTCGGCGCCTTGGGACGGTTGGCGTGATTGCTGCCAGCTCTGCCAGGCCAGGTAAAACAGGTACAGGGCACCGACAATCTTCAGGGCACTGAACAGCTGTTCCGACGCCATCAACAACGCACCGAGCCCCAGCGCCGAGGCACTCAGCAGGCAGATCGAAGCGATCACGCCACCCAGGAATGCCGGATACGAGCGGCGCAGGCCGTAGTTCAGGCTATTGCCGATCATCAACAACGACAACGGGCCGGGGATGAGGATCACCACCAAGGCGGCACCGCTGAACAACAGCCAGGTTTCCAGATTCATTGCTTTGCTCCTGATGTACAAAAGCCTCACCCATTGGGTGAGGCGGGTGAATACGGTGCCGCTTACAAGAAGATGAACTTGGCGATGAAGATCGCGCAGAGCACCCACAGGCTGACGGAGATTTCCTTGTGCTTACCGGTGCCTGCCTTGAGCACCACATAGGTGATGAAACCCAGTGCGATACCGTCGGCGACCGAGAACGTCAGGGGCATCATGATGGCCGTGACAATGGCCGGGATGCTGTCAGTCGCCTCGTCCCATTCGATGTGGGCCATGCCGCCCATCATCAGCATGGCAACGTAGATCAAGGCCCCGGCCGTGGCGTAGGCCGGGATCATCCCGGCCAGCGGTGCGAAGAACATGGCGGCAATAAATAGCACACCGACGGTCACCGCGGTAAGCCCCGTGCGGCCACCGGCGGCCACACCAGCGGCGCTTTCCACGTAGCTGGTCACCGGCGGCACGCCGACCATGGCGCCAAATACGCTGGAGGCGCTGTCGGCTTTCAAGGCGCGGGACAGGTTCTCGATCTTGCCATCGGCTTTCACCAGGCCGGCGCGCTGGGCAACGCCCATCAGGGTGCCGGCGGTGTCGAACATGTGCACGAACAGGAAGGCCAGCACCACGCTGATCATGCTGACGTTGAACACACCGGCCACGTCCATCGCCATCCAGGTGGGGGCCAGGCTCGGCGGTGTCGACATGACGCCGTTGTACTGCACCAATCCCAGGCCCCAACCGGCCAGGGTCACGGCGATGATGCTGATCAGGATTGCGCCGAACACGCGGTGATAACTGAGCACGGCGATCATCAGGAAGCACACTGCGGCCAACAATGGACCGGGCTCACGCAACGAGCCGAGCTTGATCAGGGTGGCGGGGCTGTCGACGATGATCCCGGCGGTTTTCAGGCCGATCAGCCCGAGGAACAACCCGACCCCCGCGCCCATGGCGAACCGCAGGCTCACCGGAATGCTGTTGAGCAGCCACTCCCGCACCCGTGACAGGGTCAGGACCATGAACAACACACCGGAAACGAATACCGCGCCCAACGCAGTTTCCCAGTTGTAGCCCATGGTGCCGACCACGGTGTAGGTGAAGAATGCGTTCAAGCCCATACCTGGCGCCAGGCCCACCGGCCAGTTGGCGTACAGTCCCATCAACAGGCAGCCCAGGGCCGCGGCGATGCAGGTGGCGACGAACGCGGCACCGTGATCGATGCCGGCGTCGGCCATGATGTTGGGGTTGACGAAGATGATGTAGGCCATGGTGATGAAGGTCGTCAGGCCGGCGATCAGCTCGGTCTTCACCGTGGTGCCATGCAAGCTGAGTTTGAAGATGCGCTCCAGCCAGCCACTGCGTAGTGGCGGCGAGAGGTCCAGCGTCCGGGCTTCGGGTTTGCGGCTTTCCACAGCGAGTACTCCTCAAGAGTCTTATTGTTATTTCCAGCACCGCACACGCCCTGGGGGTGGCTGCGATGCGCTGAGGCAGGTAAGGCTGGCGAAGTATGTTGACCTGTTGGTCAGGAACTCGCACGAAGCGAATTATGCTTTTGTATACAAATAAAGCAAATAATGTTTTCTGTGTTGTCGACGAAATGTCGGGCGATAGGGATATATCGCCCTGGCGGACGCTATCGCGAGCAAGCTTTGCTCCCACGGCGGGCGTCCACTGACCCTCTGTGGGAACAGTTTTGCTTCCAGCAGGTGTCCGCTGGGACCCTCTGTGGGAGCAAGGCTTGCCCGCGATGGCGATAGACCGGGCAATACACAGCTTGCAGAGGAAACTCAGTCGACAGCCACCTGACCCTTTCCCAGCCCCAGATTCACCGCCAACCACCCATCCACCGCCGCTTCCCCGGCCTCGGCAAACACCCGCTCCAGCAATTTCACCTGCTCACGCCGCAACGCCTGCTCGAACCGCTCGCCCTCGGCCGTCAGTTCCAGCAGCCGCTTGCGCTTGTCGGTCTCGGACGCGACGCTGTTCACCAGGTGCATTTCCATCAGCTGCCGCAACGGCATGTTCAGCGCCTGCTTGCTCACCCCGAGCACCGCCAGCAATTCCTTCACGCTCAATGACGGGTAGCGGGCGATGAAAAAAACGATGCGCTGGTGCACCCGGCTCAACCCGCGGCGCTCGAGCATTTCATCGGCCTTGGCGGTGAACGCCTGGTAACCGAAGAAAAACGCTTCCATGGCCATTTGTTGGGAAGTCGGGTTTTTAAGGTCAAGCATATTGACGTATCCACAGAGGTCGGCGTAATTTCGGTCAACCAGTTTGACTCATTATTCCCGTGCCCCGCTACAGGTGACCTCCATGGCTTTTTCCGAACGTGTCTCGCGCCTCAAAAGTTCTTTGATTCGAGAAATCCTCGCGGCAGCGCAGCGCCCTGAAGTGATGTCGTTCGCCGGCGGCCTGCCGGCCGAAGCCATGTTGCCGAAAGTGGAATGGGCGGCCATGCCGTTGTCCATGGGCCAGTACGGCATGAGCGAAGGCGAACCCGCCCTGCGCGAAGCCCTGGCGGCCCAGGCGCGGACGCTGGGTGTGGCTTGTGAGGCGAGTCAGGTGCTGGTTGTCTGCGGTTCCCAGCAAACCCTCGACCTGGCGGCCAAGCTGCACATCGACGTCGGTACGCAAGTGATGCTCGAAGCGCCGACGTATCTGGCGGCGTTGCAGATTTTCCAGCTGTTCGGCGCCGACTGCATCACCGTGCCCCTGGAGGCCGACGGCCCAGACCTGAAACAGTTGCGGGCCCGGCTGGAGCAGCATCGGCCAGCGTTCATCTACCTGATCCCGACGTTCCAGAACCCCTCGGCAGTGCGCTACAGCGAAGCCAAGCGCGATGCGGTGGCGGCGCTGTTGGACGAGTTCGACGTGACCCTGATCGAGGACGAACCCTACCGCGAGCTGACGTTCGATGGCGGCAGTGCCACGCCAATTGTCAGTCGCTTGAAGAAGGCCAGCTGGATCTACACCGGCACCGTGTCGAAAACCCTGTTGCCGGGGCTACGGGTGGGCTACCTGATCGCCAGCCCGGATCTGTTCCCGCACCTGCTGCGGCTCAAGCAGTCGGCGGACCTGCACACCAATCGCATCGGCCAATGGCAGGCGCTGCAATGGATCGGCACCGAGCAGTACCGCAGCCATTTGAGTGAGTTGAGGGATTTCTATCGGGATCGTCGCGACCGCTTTCAGGCGGCGCTGCACAAGCATTTTGCCGACATCGCGGACTGGAGCGTGCCCCAGGGTGGGTTGTTTTTCTGGCTGACTCTCAGGCAACCGCTGGACACCCGCACCTTGCTCCCCGCCGCGCTGGCGGCCGACGTTGCGTTCATGCCGGGGGAACCGTTCTTCCCTGAACCGGACCAGCATCCGGGGCACTTGCGCTTGAACTTCAGCCACATCGATCCGGCGCGGTTGGATGAAGGGCTCAAGCGGTTGGCGGGGGTGGTGCGGGAGGCGTTGGCTGCAAAGGCAGCCTGATATCAGGGGGCTTTGCGGTGGCTGTCCGGGCCCCATCGCGAGCAAGCTCGCTCCCACAGTGGGCCTTGGTGAATGCTGGATTTGTATCCACCACTGTCCCCTGTGGGAGCCGAGCTTGCTCGCGATGAGGCCAGTCGTCGCACTAGAAAACTATCAGGCTGCCGAGAACCGCTTATCCAGATAATCAATGATCACCTTGGACTCATACATCCAGGTGGTCTCGCCATTTTCTTCAATCCGCAGGCACGGCACCTTGATCCGGCCGCCTTGCTCCAACAGGGCCTGGCGATCCTGCTCGTTGTTTTTCGCATCGCGCAGGGCCACGGGTACGTTGAGGCGGCGCAGGGTGCGGCGGGTTTTCACGCAGAACGGGCAGGCGTGGAACTGATACAGCGTCAGGCTGCGAGCGGCCTGCTCGACCTGCGCCTGGGCCTCGGTCGGGCGCTGTTTCTTGCCCGGGCGGGTGATGAAGTCGATGAAGATGATGAGCTGGCCCAAGCCAACCCGAAGCGCTTTGACGATCACGGTATTAAGCCTCGCGGCAGGGAAGAAGAGGGCGCGCAGCTTACCTGATTTTTCACAGGCGAAAAAAAACCGGCGATCAATGCCGGTTTTCTTCGTGCGACGGATTACTTGATGAGGCTGAGGAATTCGCTGCGAGTGGCGGCGTTTTCCCGGAACTCGCCGAGCATCACCGAGGTGATCATCGAGGAATTCTGCTTTTCCACACCGCGCATCATCATGCACATGTGCTTGGCCTCGATCACCACCGCCACGCCCAGGGCGCCAGTCACTTGCTGGACCGCATCGGCGATCTGGCGGCTGAGGTTTTCCTGGATCTGCAGGCGACGCGCATACATGTCGACGATGCGCGCGACTTTCGACAGCCCCAGCACCTTGCCGCTCGGGATGTAGGCCACGTGAGCCTTGCCGATGAAAGGCAGCAGGTGATGTTCGCACAACGAGTACAACTCGATGTCCTTGACCAGCACCATCTCGCTGTTGTCGGAGCTGAACAAGGCACCGTTGGTGACTTCTTCCAGGGTCTGTTCATAACCGCGGCAGAGGTACTGCATGGCCTTGGCAGCACGCTTGGGCGTGTCGAGCAGGCCCTCGCGGGAAACGTCCTCGCCCAGTTGGCCGAGAATCGCGGTGTAATTCTGTTCCAGAGACATGAAACTACCTGTGGGATTTTACGCAAAGGGCAAGGGTACGGTGGCGGACACGGCGCTGCAAGCTCGGCAAGCGAGGGCTATTCGTCGCGACCTTCCATCATGGTGCGCTTGAGCATCACGTAGACCGCCCCGGCGCCGCCGTGTTTTGCCTGGCAGGAGGTGAAGCCCAACACTTGTGGGTGCTGGCGCAGCCAGGTGTTGACGTGGCTCTTGATCATCGGCCGCTTGCCGTCCAGGCGCACGGCTTTGCCATGGGTGACGCGCACGCAGCGGATTTCGAACTTGGTGGCTTCGGCCAGGAATGCCCAAAGGGTTTCCCGGGCTTTTTCAACGCTCATGCCGTGCAGGTCGAGGCTGCCCTCGAAGGGGATCTGGCCGACCTTCAGCTTGCGCATCTGGCTTTCCTGGACACCGTCGCGTGCCCACATCAACTCGTCTTCCGGTCCGACGTCGATCACGAACTGATCGGACAGGCCATCCACGGTCGTAGCGTCGGTGCGCACGGTGGCGGCCTGGCGCAGCTTGGCGATTTGCGCGCGATCGGCCTTGGGCTTGCCGGTTTCGGCGCGGTCGTGCTTGATCGGTTTTACGCCCTGGATCGCACTTTTGAACAGGGAAAAGTCGTCGTCTTGCATGTCAGCCTCCGCGAAGGCCGGCCAGTTTACCCAACTCTGGCGGGATCAGGCGCGACAAAACGTCGGATGGCGGGTCAGTCGTGCTTTTTCATCAGGTGCGGAGCCATGGCCAGCTCCAGGGATTGGCGGGCGCGACGGCGGCAGCGGCGCCAGAGCCAGACGCCCAGTAACAACACGAAAAGACCGACTGCCAGGATGATCGCCGAACCCAGCGGAGTGGCGTTCAACTCACCCAGTGCGGGCGGGCGGCCCAGCAGGCTGGCGGCACCGGCCATGGCCAGCAGCACACCGAATGTTGCCAGTAGCGCAGCGATTGCCGCGCCAAAACGAAACCGCCAGTTGCTCGGGCCCTTGGGCCGCAAGCGACGTGCGTCAAAACCATCGGATAACTTCATTCCGACCTTCCTCAATGGGTATCGGCCCTTCGACCGGAAGATGTTCGGGTTGTTCCTGACAGTATGGCAATTGCGGCAAATGAGAGGCTTTTGCGGATGAGCGGCGGGAGTGGCCGCTCATCAAGGCGAATCAGATGAAGTCACGAGTCAATGCCAGGGTGGCGAAGTTGTCCGCCATGATCGCCATTTCGGTCTGCTGAACGTGTTCGGCGCTGAGGACGCCGCCCTTGTATGGCAGGTCGCGGGTGGCGCAGGCATCTTCCACCAGGGTACAGCGAAAGCCCAGGTTCTTGGCGGCGCGCACGGTGGTGCTGACGCTGGAGTGGCTCATGAACCCGCACACGATCAGGTCCAGGGGGCCGAAGTCTTCCAGGCGCTTTTTCAACTCGGTGCCGTGGAAGGCGCTGGGCAGCAGCTTTTCGATCACGGTTTCGTCGGCTTGGGGTTCGAGGCCGGGAATGAACTCCCCGCGCTCGCCTTGCGGATCGAACAGCCCGCCATGGGTGCCCAGGTGGCGCACATGCACGATCGGCCGACCGGCTGCACGGGCCGCACCGAGCAATTGCTTGATGTTCGCGACGGCTGCATCCATGCCGCTCAGGGCCAGGGGGCCGGCGAGGTATTCTTTCTGGGCATCGATGATGATCAGGGTCGCTTGACTCAGGTTGGCCGCTGCATAACCACGGCCGCTGAGTTGAAACATCGTTTTTGGAACGGACATTCTGGGGCTCCTTCGAGTGGGGCTTTTGCGACATTGTCCTCTGGCTGAGCGGTTCTGTGAATCGCTTCCATCGCAAGGGCCGCCGTTGCTGGCCTACAGCCTTGTCAAGATGCTCATCTTGTTCAATAGGCGGATCAAAAAACGGATAATTCCTACGATTGGTCCGGGGTTTTTCGTTCGTCATCGGGGCGTGTTTGGGTGGGGCCGCGTTTGGCTGGTAGACTCGCCCGTCGATTTTTCTGGAGTTTGCCGCCGTGATCACTTCCCGTCTCCGTACCCTGCGCGACCATATCCGTTGGGCCGTCAGCCGTTTCCATGGGGAGGATCTGTTTTTCGGTCATGGCACCGACAATGCGTGGGACGAAGCCCGGCAACTGGTGTTGGGCGCATTGCACCTGCCATGGGAAATTGCCGACAGCTATCTGGACTGCCGTCTTGAAGACGAAGAACTGGTCCATGTGCAGCGCCTGCTGCGCCGGCGTATCACCGAGCGTGTGCCAACCGCCTATTTGTTGGGTGAGGCCTGGTTCTGCGGGATGTCGTTCATCGTCGACGAGCGCGTGCTCATTCCGCGCTCACCCATCGGCGAACTGATCGAAAAGCATTTCGAGCCGTGGCTGGGCCAGGAGCCGGCACGAATTCTTGATCTGTGCACCGGTTCCGGCTGCATTGGCATTGCCTGTGCCTATGAGTTCCCGGAGGCCGAGGTGGTGCTGGCCGACCTGTCGTTCGAAGCGCTGGAAGTGGCCAACCAGAACATCGAGCGCCATGGCGTCGATGAGCGCGTGTTCACGGTCCAGGGCGATGGTTTCGACGGTCTGCCGGGGCAACGTTTCGACTTGATCGTGTCGAACCCGCCCTACGTCGATGCAGAAGATTTCGCCGACATGCCGCAGGAATACCAGCACGAGCCGGAGCTGGGCCTGGCTTGTGGCGATGACGGCTTGAACCTGGTGCGCCGGATGCTGGCCGAGGCGGCCGATCATCTGACCGAGAAGGGGTTGTTGATTGTCGAGGTGGGCAACAGCCAGGTGCACGTCGAGGCGTTGTACCCGGAAGTCGATTTCGCCTGGCTCGACTTCGAACGCGGCGGCCATGGTGTGTTCATGCTCAGTGCCGAACAGTGCCGCCAACACCAGGGGTTGTTTGCTTCGCGGGTTTGATCCCCCTTATCCATCTGGGTGCACCCACTGTGGGAGCGAGCTTGCTCGCGATGGCGTCGGATCAGCAGCATTGAAGTTGGCTGATTCACCGCTATCGCGAGCAAGCTCGCTCCCACAGGGTTGTTCAGGCGCTGTCGGGCTTAATGCCGCGTCGCAATCCAGATCAGCAACCCCGCCTGGAACATGGCGAAGGCCACCAGGCAGGTGATGGTGAAGCGCAGGCCGGCGTCTTCGCGCTTGAACTTGGTGACCTTTTCTTCCTGCTGCTTGAGTTTGACTTCCTGTTCCGCCAGGTTCTGCTCGGCCTGTTGCAGCATCTGCGCCGCTTCAAGGATTTCCACGAATTGCAGCTTCTCGGTGTTCCAGTCCCCGAGCAGATCGCCAACGTGGGTTGGCTTGACGCTGCCCTTGAGGTGCTGGGCATCGGCATAGACCACCTCGAAGCCCTGGGCCTTGAGAAAGCGGTCGCGGCGCAGGCGAGTGTCTTCGTTCAGGGCGTCCTTGTTATCCAGGTCGGTGCCGTCTACCCGGTAGGCCGACCAGCGTTTCTTGGCCCAGGTGATGCCCTGGGCCGCCAGGAAACGGCCGATGCCACGGTTGGACGGCTCGACTTGCAGGTTGTCCGGGGAAAAAAACAGGCGTTTTTCGACGTGGTCGGCCCAGACGTCCAGGTGATTCTGTTCCTTGCGCACGCGCTGGTTCGGCAACTGGATGCTCATGCGCAGCAGGCTGCGTTCCTTGCTGTGGCGCTCGACATAGCTGAACTCGACAAACCGCAGCGGCCGCACACCGGTGGCGCGGTCGGTCTTGAGCGGCGCCAGCCGGAGCATTTTGTGATGCTCGGTATGCACGTCGGCCCACGGCAGCTCTACCGCAGGCGAGGCGGGAGCTTCGGCAGCGGTGTTGGGAGAAGTTTCAGTTTCAGTCATAACGGCAAAAATCCTGTCCAGGCCGGCGGGTCGGCAGCCATAGCGCTGCCCGACACCGGGCTATCGGCCGTTTTTGCCAGTCCTGAAGCTAAATCGACTAAAACCGCCTAACGCGCGGCTAACGAGTCAATAAAACGCAGAATTCGCGAACCAAGCTCGGCCGCCAGGGGCAGGTTGGGATCCTTGTAGGAGGCCAGTTGCCGTTTCACGTCGTTGGGCACGATGCGCATCACGTGGTTCATGCCCTCGATCAACGCCAGTTCGGCATCGGGCTTGGCGGCTTTCAACTGCCTGGCGTCATCGACGCTGACCTGGATATCGCTGCTGCCCTGGATGATCAAGGCCGGCATTTTCAACGCCGCGAAGGCCTGGGCCGGGTCCTGGCGGAACAGCGAGATCAGGTAGGGCTGCACGCTGGGGCGGAAAATGACCTGCAGCTGTGCCGGTACGTTGTCATCGAGGCGACCGGCCTTGAGGCTGTCGAGCAGCTCGTTGCTGCGCAACATCAGCGGCGGTGGCAGGCGGTTGCTCAGTTGTTGGCGCAGCACCTGGTCGATCGGTCGGGCGCTGCCAGACAGCGAAATCACCGCCGCCGCGTTGGCCTGGGGCGCGGCGAGGCTGGCGATCAATGCGCCTTCGCTGTGGCCCAGCAGGATCAACGGGCCCAGTCGCGGATCGGCGGCGAGCTTGTGGCTCCAGGCCACGGCATCGGCCACATAGGCCTCGACGCTCAGGTTGCGTTCGTCCGGTGTCGCCGCGAGGCTGGCCGCTACACCGCGTTTGTCATAGCGCACGCTGGCAATGTTGTGTTTGGCCAAGACCCAGGCCAGGCGCTTGAGGCTGTCGTTGCGCCCACCGTCGGGGTTGTTGCCGTCGCGATCTGTAGGACCTGACCCGGAAATGATCAGGACAACCGGCACCGGCGTGTCGGACTTGGGCAGCAACAACGAGCCGAAAAGCTCACCATTGCCCGTATCGAGGCTGATTGGGCGTTGCAGCACCGTGGCCTGGGCCAGGCCGCAAAACAGGCCGGTGAACAAGGTAAGGCTTAAGGCAAGCAGCTTTAACATCATCACGCCATTAGTTGCGAAGGTGCCGGTTGGACTGGTGGCCGCCGATAAGGTTCGAGGATGAACTACGCGGGGAGCCTGCGTATACTGGCGCGCATTACGAATCCAAGGTTGAGTCTCTCAGCGATTTCACGGAGCACCCTGCATGTCCGGCAATACCTACGGCAAGCTGTTCACTGTCACCACCGCGGGCGAAAGCCATGGCCCGGCGTTGGTCGCCATTGTCGACGGCTGCCCGCCGGGCCTGGAGATTTCCCTGGACGACCTGCAGCGTGACCTGGACCGGCGCAAGCCCGGCACCAGCCGCCACACCACCCAGCGCCAGGAAGCCGATGAAGTCGAAATCCTGTCTGGCGTGTTCGAAGGGCGCACCACCGGCTGCGCCATCGGCCTGTTGATCCGCAACACCGACCAGAAGTCCAAGGACTACTCGGCCATCAAGGATCTGTTCCGCCCAGCCCACGCCGACTACACCTACCACCACAAATACGGTGAGCGCGATTACCGTGGCGGCGGTCGCAGCTCGGCGCGGGAAACCGCCATGCGCGTGGCGGCCGGGGCGATCGCCAAGAAGTACCTGGCCAGCCAGGGCATCGTCATTCGTGGCTACATGAGCCAGTTGGGCCCCATCGAAATCCCGTTCAAGACCTGGGACTCGGTGGAACAGAACGCGTTCTTCTGCCCCGACCCGGACAAGGTGCCAGAACTTGAGGCCTACATGGATCAACTGCGTCGGGACCAGGATTCGGTCGGCGCGAAGATCACCGTGGTCGCCGAAGGGGTGATGCCTGGCCTTGGCGAGCCGATCTTCGACCGCCTCGACGCCGAGCTGGCCCACGCGCTGATGAGCATCAATGCGGTGAAAGGCGTGGAGATCGGCGCCGGTTTCGCCTGCGTTGCCCAGCGCGGCACCGAGCACCGTGACGAACTGACCCCGCAAGGTTTCCTGAGCAACAATGCCGGCGGCATCCTCGGCGGCATTTCCTCGGGCCAGCCGATCGTGGCGCACCTGGCCTTGAAGCCAACGTCCAGCATCACCACGCCGGGCCGCTCCATCGACATCCATGGCAACCCGGTGGACGTCATCACCAAGGGCCGTCACGATCCGTGCGTCGGCATCCGCGCCACGCCCATCGCCGAGGCGATGATGGCGATCGTGCTGATGGATCACCTTCTGCGTCATCGCGGCCAGAACGCCGACGTTCGCGTCAGCACTCCGGTGCTGGGGCAGCTTTGATGGTTGGCCTGCCGACCGCCGTGGCCTGACGACCATGGCGGCACTGCCGTACTGGCGGCTCTCCAGTTTCTATCTGTTCTATTTCGCGCTGCTCGGTTCGACGGCGCCGTTCCTGGCGCTGTATTTCGATCACCTGGGGTTCAACGCGGCGCGCATCGGCGAGCTGGTGGCGATTCCCATGTTGATGCGCTGCGTGGCGCCGAACATCTGGGGCTGGCTGGGGGACTACACCGGCCGGCGCCTGGCGATCGTGCGGTTTGGCGCGATCTGCACGCTGCTGGCCTTCTCGCTGATCTTCATCGATAAAAGCTACGCCTGGCTGGCGATGGTCATGGCGCTGCATGCGTTCTTCTGGCACGCGGTGTTGCCGCAGTTCGAAGTCATCACCCTGGCCCATCTCGGCGGGCAGGCCTCGCGCTACAGCCAGATCCGCCTGTGGGGCTCCATCGGCTTCATCATCACCGTGGTGGCGCTCGGCCGTTTGTTCGAATGGCTGAGCCTGGACATCTACCCGGTGGCGCTGGTGTTGATCATGGCCGGCATCGTTCTCGCCAGCTTCTGGGTGCCCAACGCCCAGCCCCTGCAGGGGCCGCGCGTCGCAGGGGAAGGGTTCCTGCGGCAACTGCGCAACCCTGGCGTGCCGGCGTTCTACACGTGTGTGGGCCTGATGCAGGTGAGTCACGGGCCGTATTACACCTTCCTGACCTTGCACCTCGAACACTTGGGCTACAGTCGCGGGCTGATCGGCCTGCTCTGGGCCCTCGGAGTGGTGGCGGAAGTTTTGGTGTTCCTGCTGATGAGCCGGATCCTGGCGCGGTTTTCCGTGCGCCGGGTACTGCTGGCGAGTTTCCTGCTGGCGGCGTTGCGCTGGTTGTTGTTGGGCTCGCTGGCCGAGTTTCTCTGGGTATTGTTGCTCGCCCAGGTGCTGCACGCGGCGACCTTCGGCAGTTTTCACGCCGCCGCCATCCATTTCGTGCAACGCAGCTTCGGTCCTCGCCAGCAAGGCCAGGGGCAGGCGCTGTATGCGGCGCTGGCCGGTACGGGCGGGGCCTTGGGCGCGTTGTATTCCGGCTATAGCTGGAACGCCTTGGGTGCCAGTTGGACATTCAGCCTCGCCAGCCTCGCGGCTTTCGCGGCAGCCGTTATCATTGCCACACGTATGCAAGAGGACCGGCCATGAGCCTTCGAACCATTAATTTGCTGGAGCCTTTGTCATGAGCAGCCTGTCGGTCTATCACGTTTCGAGCCCAGACATTCCGAACAAAGTGTTGACCCACGTCGAGGACATTGCCGCGACCCTGGCTGAACAAGGTATTCACTTTGCCCGTTGGGAGGCGGCGGTGAAAATCCAGCCGGGTGCCAGTGAGGAGGACATCATTGCGGCTTACCAGGCTCAGATCGATGGGGTGATGACTGAGCGGGGTTATGTTGCGGTCGATGTTGTCAGTGTCAGCAGCGATCAGCCGGAACAGGCTGGGGAGCTCGATGAGTGTCGCCATAGCCAGGATGAAGTGCGGTTTTTCGTTGCCGGTCGTGGCTTGTTTAACCTGCACGTTGGGGATTATGTCTACGCGGTGCTGTGTGAAAGGAATGACTTGATAACGGTGCCTGCTGGTATGCCGCATTGGTTTGACAGGGGGGAGCGGCCGCATTTCGTTACGATTCGTTTGTCTGGTGATTTGCAGGGGTTGGTTGCTGAGGTTACGGGGGATGATATTGCTCGGCGGTTTCCTCGTCTGGAAGACTGACCTGCGTTGGTGGTGCCCTGAGCTTGTGTGTATATCCGTTGCTGCAGTAACGGCTACTTAGGGTTCCGCCCTTACGGCGGGTCACTTTTGGAAGAGCCGGGAGCCGGACCCCCTCCACAAAAGAAGCCCCAAAAAAACGGCGCTTCCCCTTTCTGAAGGAAGCGCCGTTTTTTCAAGCAAGAGCAAGCAGCTCCGCGTTTTTCCAGCAGGCTCAAGCGCTATGGTAAGTCGGCAAAGCAAACCGATGCTGGCTCTGCAACAAGGTGATCTGTGGCAACTCGCTAGCCTGTTCAGCCAGGTCACGACGAATCGCGCTGATCGCCCAGGACAACTGATCCCCCGCATGCAGTTGAGCATAGGAAATCGTGCGTTTGAACAGCTTGCCGTCGCTATTACGCAAGGTCAGCAGAATGCCGCCATCCGGGCGGGGCTGGGTGGTCACTTCGTAGTTGGAAAACAGGGACGCAAACTTTTCTTGAATCATGTTCATAGTTGACTGCTCCATGGTGTGGCAAACCGTGGAGGGGGAGTTGCACTGTCTGTGCCAGCATTCGGTTTTATATAAAATCCTTTAAAAACAGATAGTTATATTTTTTCTGTATTTTTGATTTCGTGCATCTTGCATGAATAGCCATCGTGCATCCTGCATTTTGCGTGGTCGGGCAATGATTTTTGGAACCAAATCGTTTCCCGGTGCTCGCGCTTCGCCTGTCTCGGGCAGCGGATACAAAACATTGCAAAAACCGCGTGTACAGCGCCGCAATTGCCAGCGTACTTTCGAGCCAAAATCACCTGCTGCCCGATAACAAGAACCGAGACCCACGAGGTCGAACGGGGAAGATCACCATGAGTCGTACACCCAGCGACGCGATTACCTGGGGCATGATGCTGCGCAAGCTGCCAGCCATTGCCAAAGCCGTCCCCCGAATCGTCAAAGGCATGAAGCTGGCCAACGTCCAGGACCCGACCCAGCCTTGCGGCCTGGGCTGGTGTTTCGAACAGGCCACGCAACGCAATCCCCAGGGCCCGGCACTGCTGTGCGGCGAGACGGTGTTGAGTTATGCACAGGTCAACGCGCAGGCCAATCGCATCGCCCATTACCTGCTGGCCCAGGGCATCGGCAAGGGCGATTGCGTGGCTATATTCATCGAGAACCGGCCACAGCTATTGATCAGCGTGTTGGCAATGGCCAAGGTCGGCGCGGTCAGTGCCATGCTCAACACCTCGCAAACCGGCGACGCGCTGGTGCACAGCCTGGCCCTGGTCAGCCCGGTCGCGGTGGTGGTGGGGGATGAACGGGTCGCGGCCTTCAACGACATACGAGAACGAACCACACTGTCGAGCAGCAGGACCTGGTGGCTGGCGGATCAGGACAGTGCCGATATCCCGTCCGATGCCCCATCCGGTTTCATCGACCTGATGGCTGGCAGCGAGGATTACCCGAGCGATAACCCGGCGTGCAGCCGGCAGGTTTTCTGCAACGATCCGTGTTTTTATCTCTACACCTCGGGCACCACCGGGTTGCCCAAGGCCGGGGTGTTTCGCCATGGTCGCTGGATGCGCACGTCCACCAGCTTCGGCCTGATCGCCTTGGACATGCAGCCCGACGATGTCGTGTATTGCACCTTGCCGCTGTACCACGCCACCGGCCTGTGCGTGTGCTGGGGCGCGGCGATATGTGGGGCCTCGGGGTTCGCGATCCGGCGCAAGTTCAGCGCCAGCCAGTTCTGGAGCGACGTACGCCGTTACCGGGCGACCACGCTGGGGTATGTCGGTGAGTTGTGTCGCTACCTGATCGACCAGCCTGTCGCTGCCGATGATCGCCACCACGGTGTGAAGAAAATGATCGGCAACGGCTTGCGCCCCGGGGCCTGGTCGACCTTCAAGGGCCGGTTTGGCATCGACCACATCTGTGAGCTGTATGCCGCCAGCGACGGCAATATCGGTTTCACCAACATCCTGAATTTCGACAACACCATCGGGTTTTCCCTGATGGGCTGGGAGCTGGTGCAGTACGATCATGCCAGCGGCCTGCCGTTGCGCAACCTGCAAGGTCGCATGCAAAAAGTGCCCAGGGGCCAACCGGGTCTGTTGCTGGCGCGGATCGATGAGAAGGCGCCACTGGATGGCTACACCGATCAGGCCTTGACCGAAAAAACCATCTGCCGGGATGTCTTTGCGCCGGGCGATCGTTACTTCAATACCGGAGACCTGTTGCGCAACATTGGTTTCGGGCATGGGCAGTTTGTTGATCGCCTCGGCGACACCTATCGCTGGAAAGGCGAAAACGT
Source organism: Pseudomonas sp. A-RE-22 (assembly GCF_019956035.1). Lineage (NCBI taxonomy): Bacteria > Pseudomonadati > Pseudomonadota > Gammaproteobacteria > Pseudomonadales > Pseudomonadaceae > Pseudomonas > Pseudomonas sp. A-RE-22. Next base: position 16,138 of record NZ_JAHBCZ010000041.1, on the reverse strand, counting down.
CTCCACCACGGAAGTCGAAAATGTGCTGCTGCAACATCCGCAGGTGGCCGAGGCAGTGGCTTATGGCGTGGAGATCAATGGCACCAATGGCCGTGCGGGCATGGCGGCAATCACCCCGTCCGAATCCCTGGCGACCCTGGACTTCAGCGAGTTGTTGCAGTTTTTGCAATGCAAGCTGCCTGCCTATGCCGTGCCGCTGTTCCTGCGCATCAAGGTGAAAATGGACACCACCGGCACCTTCAAGTACCAGAAGACCCGCCTCAAGGCCGAAGCATTCGACCCATGCGTCACCGGGGATGAGCCGGTCTACGCCTGGTTGCCGGGCACCGATACTTACGTGCGGGTGGATCGGCAGCTGGCAGTTCGGATTCAGGGCGGACAATTGCGTTATTGATTCTGGCTATGACGGGCACAGTGAAAAAAGGGATGACAGCGCCCGGGTCCCTCGGGAAACTAGCCGCTTTGCGAAGAGCTGAGTGGAGTTTCCCATGTCCGATACAAGCCGCCAGATGACCCCGGAAGAGGCTGCGGAGTTTGCCGAGCAGGTGTTCAACGTCGCACGCCAGGGTGATGCGGCCATGATGGCTGCGTTGCTGAGCAAGGGCCTGCCGCCCAACCTGCGTAACCACAAGGGCGACACCTTGTTGATGCTGGCCGCTTACCACGGGCATGTGGAAACGGTGAAAGTGTTGCTGGAGCACAAGGCCGATCCGGAAATCCGCAACGACAACGGCCAGAGCCCGATTGCCGGCGCGGCGTTCAAGGGCGACCTGGCAGTGGTTTCGGCGTTGGTCGAGGGCGGCGCGCAAGTGGAAGGCGCCTCCTTCGATGGTCGTACCGCGCTGATGATGGCAGCGATGTTCAACCGCGTGGAAATCGTCGACTACCTGATTGGCAAAGGTGCCGACCCGAAAGCCAAGGATGCCAACGGCGTCTCGGCCCTTGATGCCGCCAAGACCATGGGCGCGGTGGACACCACGGCGCAGTTGGAAAAGTTGTTGGCCTGAAAGACTGTGGGAGCAAAGCTTGCTCGCGATACAGGCACTCGGTTCCAGAGAGACCGCGTTGTTTTCATCGCGGGCAAGCCTTGCTCCCACAACGCCACAGGTCCTTCTCCAATCCTATCCGCAAGCGAATGCGTTATCCTGCCCGCCCTCAAAACACCCTTCGCCACAGGATTCACCGCCATGAAAGCCGCCCTCATCGAACTCATCGGTAAAATCAGCTCCGGCTGCCTCGGCGAGGCGGACATCGCGAAAATCGCTGACGAAGCGGCCCAGGCCTACGCCGATACGGCGGTTTTCCTGGCGGCCAACCCCGATATCAACTACGACGACACGTTCCCGATCCCGTTGGGTGAGTGGGTAGTGGTGGGCAGCCTGCCGGACACCGTGCTGTTCCAGGCCGACACCTACGTGGACCTGTTCGAACAGATCGTCGCCTCGTTCGGCCCCGGCGTGGCGTTCAACCTCAAGCCCAAGCAACTGGCGAAAACCGAAGCCCTGACCGCGCTCAACCGCATACAGATCCAGATGAGCAGCCTGAACAAGGAAAACGGTGGCTACGTGCTGATGAACTTCAGCCAGTTGCTCGACGATGAATTGCAGATGGTGTTGGTGTACGGCAACGATGTGCCGCGGGTGCTGGAGCTGTGTGCCGAGGTCGGCATTGCCGCCGCGCCCTCCCTGGAAGCCCTCAAGGTCGCGGTTCACGTCTGAAGCAATAAAACGGAACCCTTGCCTGGGGCCCGCTATCCTAAGTGTGCACATCACCATTTGGGAGCGACACCATGGGTTCCACCTTCAACGGCCTGGTCGGCCTGATCATCCTGGCGCTCGATATCTGGGCGATCATCAATGTACTCAAGAGTGGCGCGGAAACCGGGATGAAAATCCTCTGGGTGCTGCTGATCCTGCTGTTGCCGGTACTGGGCCTGATCATCTGGGCGATTGCCGGGCCGCGTGGCAACGTGCGGATCTGACACGCTCAACCAAAAAGCCCGGGCGCTGAAGGCGACCGGGCTTTTTTATGCGTGGGGTATTCAGGCCGTAGCCAGGGACGGCTTGCGCGAGGTGCTCAAGAAGCGCAGCAAGGCCAACAGTGGGAAGGCACTGCCGACGATCACCACCCACAACCAACCGCCGTGTTCGTACACCGCACTGGCAATCGATGAGCCGAAGGCGCCACCGACGAAGATACTGGTCATGTACAGCGCATTCAGTCGGCTGCGACTCTTGGCATCGAGGGCATAGATGGTGCGCTGGCCCAGGACCATGTTCATTTGCACACAGAAATCCAGGACCACGCCGGTCACCGCCAGGCCGATCACGCTGTAGAGCGGATGGATGAATGCCGGCAGGAAACTCAGGCTGGCGAACAACATCGCCAGCAACGAGGCGTTGCGGGTATGGCCGGCATCCGCCAGGCGACCGGCGATGGGCGCGGCGATGGCACCAATGGCACCGACCAGGGCGAACAGCGCGATTTCAGTCTGGGACAGGCCATGGTTACGTGACAGCTCCAGCGGCACGGCGGTCCAGAACAGACTGAACGTGGCGAACATGCAAGCCTGGTAGAACGCCCGTTGCCGCAGCAGCGGTTGCTGGCGCAGCAGGGTACCGAGCGAGCCCAGCAGTTGACCGTAGGTAGCGCTATGGTCGGGCTGGCGCTTGGGCACGGTCAGCGCGAGGACGATGCTGATGGCGGCCATCAACACGGCGGCGATGATGAACATGGCCCGCCAGCCGAAGTGATCGGCCACGACGCTGGAGACCGGCCGCGCCAGCAGGATCCCCAGCAGCAGACCGCCCATGATCCCACCCACGACCCGTCCCCGGGTTTCCTCCGGCGCCAGGTGCGCGGCCAGCGGAATCAGGACTTGCACCGACACCGAGCTGAACCCCACCAGCAGAGAAACCAGCAGGAATACATTCGGTTGATCGGTGAACGCTGCCCCTAACAAACTGGCGATCGCCACCACGGTGGTGATGATCATCAGCCGACGGTTTTCCAGCAAGTCCCCCAGCGGCACCAGGAAAAACAGGCCAAGGGCATAACCGATCTGGGTCAGCGAGACGATCAGGCTGGCCATGGTGCTGCTCAGGCCGACGTCGGGTGCGATCAGTTCGATGATCGGTTGGGCATAGTAGATGTTGGCGACGATGGCGCCGCAGCAGAAGGCGAAGAGCAGGACCATGCCGCGGGTCAGGGGGCTGCCGGGCGAGGTGGGTAAATGAGCACTCATGGCAATCTCGTCGATCAATTGAAAGGATGGCGTGAGGCTAAAGACTTGCGGTGGGCTGGAATAGGGCTTTGTGGCTGATATCAGTCATGCCCGCAATTGATGGTGACAATCAGATTCATGTGGGAGCGAGCTTGCTCGCGATAGCGGCTGCACATACTGATCGTTCCCACGCTCCGCGTGGGAATGCCGCCCGGGACGCTCTGCGTCCTTTTGTGACGCAGAGCGTCATTGGATGCATTCCCACGCGGAGCGTGGGAACGATCGATGTGGATAGGAGGTTATTGCCCGCTGTAGATCTGGTCGAAAACCCCACCGTCATTGAAGTGAGTCTTCTGCACCGTGCGCCAGTCGCCGAAGGTTTTTTCCACCGACAGGAAGTCCACTTTCGGGAAGCGGTCGGTGTATTTGGCCAGTACCGCCGGATCCCGTGGGCGCAGGTAGTTGGCGGCGGCGATTTCCTGGCCTTCGGGCGACCACAGGTACTTGAGGTAGGCCTCGGCGGCTTCGCGGGAGCCTTTTTTCTCGACAACCTTGTCGACCACGCTGACCGGCGGCTCGGCCTCGGCGGAAACGCTCGGGTAGATCACTTCGAACTGGTCGCGACCGAATTCGCGGGCGATCATTTCCGCTTCGTTTTCAAAGGTCACCAGCACGTCGCCGATCTGGTTGGTCATGAAGGTGGTCGTCGCGGCGCGACCGCCGGTGTCCAGTACCGGCGCTTGCTTGAACAGCTTGCCGACGAAGTCCTTGGCCTTGGTTTCGTCACCGCCATTCTTCAGCACATAACCCCAAGCCGAGAGGTAGGTGTAGCGACCGTTGCCGGAGGTTTTCGGGTTGGGCACGATCACCTGCACACCGTCCTTGAGCAGGTCGGGCCAGTCTTTCAAGGCTTTCGGGTTGCCTTTGCGTACGATGAACACCGTGGCCGAGGTGAACGGCGCGCTGTTGTCCGGCAGGCGGGTGACCCAGTTCTCGGGCACCAGTTTGCCATTGTCCGCCAAGGCGTTGATGTCGGTGGCCATGTTCATGGTGATGACATCCGCCGGCAGGCCGTCGATCACCGAGCGCGCCTGCTTGCTGGAGCCGCCGAACGACATCTGCACGGTGATGTTTTCGTTGTGCTCGGCTTGCCAGTGCTTCTGGAAGGCGATGTTGTAGTCCTTGTAGAAATCGCGCATCACGTCGTAGGAAACGTTGAGCAGGGTCGGGGCGGCGTGGGCGAGGCTGCCGAAGGTCAGGCCTACGGCGAGAAGTGAGGCGCCAAAGAAGTTCTTCACAGCGAATTCCTTTTTATTCGAACGGGGGGTTCCGGGCAATTAGCCAGCACACTAGCTGTAAGCCTATAGACCTTCAAGCATCAAAAAGTGCTTTGCTTATTCCAATTTCTTAAACAGCGCATTGCCACAACGGGAGCAGAAAGCAGCACCGTGTTCGTGGTTATTTTTGCTGCACACCGGGCAATCGTGCTGGAGCTGGTCGCCGCGCATGGCGGTGGCCAGTTCAGCGGTGAAAATGCCCGTCGGCACGGCGATGATCGAATAACCGGTGATCATCACCAGGGATGACACCACTTGGCCCAGTGGCGTCTTGGGCACGATGTCGCCGAAGCCCACGGTGGTCAGTGTCACGATAGCCCAATAGATGCCCTTGGGAATGCTGGTAAAGCCATGCTCGGGACCTTCGATGACGTACATCAGCGTGCCGAAGACGGTCACCAGGGTCGAGACGCTGAGCAGGAACACGATGATTTTCTGCTTGCTTCCCCGCAGCGCCGCCATCAGGTAGTTGGCTTGCTTGAGGTAGGGACTGAGCTTGAGCACCCGGAAAATCCGCAGCATCCGGATGATCCGAATGATCAACAGGTATTGGGCATCGCTGTAGTACAGCGCCAGGATCCCCGGCACGATCGCCAGCAGGTCCACCAGGCCATAGAAACTGAAGGCATAGCGCAGCGGCTTGGGCGAGCAGTACAGGCGCAGGCCGTACTCGACGATGAAGACGAAGGTGAAGCTCCACTCGATACCGGCCAGCAAGGCCGCGTAATTTTTGTGCACGCTGTCGATGCTGTCGAGCATCACGATCACCAGGCTGGCGAGGATGATCAACAGCAAGGTGCTATCGAAGCGCCGGCCGGCCACGGTGTCGGCCTGGAAAATGATCACGTAGAGGCGTTCACGCCAATTGTTGCTGCTTTGCATAATCTTCGCCTGAACCGGAATCAGCGAAGCCTAGGGCGATTGCCCTGCAGAGCGCAAGGCGCGCTGTCGAGGCTGGCCTGGCACCACGCCCGGCCGGTGGCCTGGATCAACCAGCAGGTGAGGATGAACGGTGCCGTCAGGGGAGGCAGGCCGAGGGCGATAAAACCTGGGGTAAGCATGACCGCCAGGAGAATGCCCGTCAGCGGCAGCCAGGGTTGGCGGCGCTGTTGGCTGAGGGCCAGCGCCACCAACACCGGGTTGTAGCCGCCCAGTCCGCAAAGAGCGGTTGCGTTTTCATGTTGCGACAAGGCGAAGGCCAGGCCGGCGGCGGAACCGAACAATGCCCAAGCGGCAGCGCGACGGTCGGCCAGCAGCAGGCCCGCCGCGATCAGCGCACCCGCCGCCGGATGGCCGAGAAACATGACCTGGCCCAGCCCGCTCAAATGCGCGGCCAGCAGATTGGGTATCGTCATTTCAATCGAGGTGGTTGGGGGTGGCGGCAGGGTGAAACTCATCAGCAGCCAAGCCAACCCTACAAAAGGCGCGGTGTAGGCGGGCAGGCATCGAGGGCCACGGGTGCGCTTGAGCCATTGCTGGGTCAGTATCGCGCTGAGACCGCCTGCTGCGATGATCAACGGCGGCAACAGGACGGACCAGGACAACGCGAGGCTCAGCAGCAAGCCCAGCAGAATGCCGTTGTAGCTGAACAGCCCGGCTTGCCGGTCGGCCTTGGCGTAACCGCGTCGCTGGGCCGTGAGCAACCCGGCCACCCCACCCAGCAACGCGCCGCCGAACAGGGCGGGCGCGGTGAGCAGAATCGCCAGCAGGCACAGCAGGCCGCACAACGGATGGCGCTGGAGGAAGATCTGGCTGAAGCCGTTGAGCAGGGCGGTGGCCCAGTCGGGGCAGTGGGTGTTGGGCATGGTTGATATGTCTGATGGACCGAGTTGCCCTCATCGCGAGCAGGCTCGCTCCCACAAGGGTTTTGTGGTCGCCGCAAATCCAGTGTGGGAGCGAGCCTGCTCGCGAAGGGGCCAGTACAGGCGCTAGATCAACGTCTCAATGCGCAACGAATTGGTCGACCCCGGCTGCCCGAACGGCACGCCCGCAGTAATCAGCAAGGTATCGCCGCGCTGGGCCATGCCTTGGGCCTGGGCGATTTCCAAAGCGGTGGAACAGACTTCATCCACTTGCTTCAACCGATCGTTGACCACCGAGTGCACGCCCCAGGCCACCGTCAGGCGGCGGGCGGCCTGCAGGTTCGGCGTGAGGTTGAGGATCGGCACCGTCGGCCGTTCCCGCGCCGCCCGCAGGCTGGAACTGCCCGATTCGCTGTAGTTCACCAGCACCGCCACCGGCAGCACATTGCTGATACGGCGGATCGCGCAACTGATCGCATCCGACACTGTGGCCTCGGCTTTCGGCCGGCTGACGTCCAATTGCGCCTGGTAGTCGGGGCCGTTCTCCACCTGGCGGATGATCTTGCTCATCATCTGCACGGCTTCGAGGGGGTAATCCCCTGAAGCGGTTTCCGCCGACAGCATCACCGCGTCGGCCCCTTCGGCCACGGCGTTGGCCACGTCGGTGACTTCGGCGCGGGTGGGTGCCGGGGAGAAACGCATCGATTCGAGCATCTGGGTCGCCACCACCACCGGTTTGCCGAGGGCGCGGCAGGTGCCGATGATGTTCTTCTGGATCTGCGGCACGCTCTCGGCCGGGACTTCGACACCCAGGTCACCGCGAGCAACCATGATCGCGTCGCTCAATTCGGCGATTTCCCGTAGTTGGGCCACCGCCGATGGCTTCTCGATCTTCGCCATCAGGAACGCCTTGTCGCCGATCAGCGCCCGGGCCTCGCGGATGTCCTCGGGGCGTTGGACGAACGACAATGCCACCCAGTCCACGCCCAGCTCCAGGCCGAAACTCAAGTCGCGCCGGTCCTTGGCGGTCAACGGGCTCAGGTCGAGCACGGCCTGGGGGACGTTCACGCCTTTGCGGTCCGACAGCTCACCGCCGTTGAGCACCTCGGTGTCGATGGCTTCGCTGTGCCTGGCGGTCACGCGCAGGCGCAATTTGCCGTCGTCCAGCAGCAGGTCCATGCCGGGCTCCAGGGCCGCGATGATCTCCGGGTGGGGCAGGTTGACCCGGCGTTGATCGCCGGGCGTCGGGTCCAGATCCAGACGCAGGGCCTGGCCGCGTTGCAGCAGGACCTTGCCGTCGGCGAACCGGCCGACCCGCAGCTTCGGACCTTGCAGGTCCATCAGGATGCCCAGCGGGTAATTGAGTTGCTGCTCGACCTCACGAATCCACTGGTAGCGTTGGGCGTGATCGGCATGCTCGCCGTGGCTGAAGTTCAGGCGGAAGATGTTCACGCCGGCCTGTACCAGCGCGCGGATGCCATCGATGCCGCGGGTGGCGGGGCCGAGAGTCGCGAGGATCTTGACCTTTTTATCAGGCGTCATGTTTGGGGTTCTCGAGGATCAGGATGGCGCGAAAGTCGTTGACGTTGGTGCGGGTCGGTTCGGTGACGATCAGCGCATCCAGGGCGGCGAAGTAGCCGTAGCCATTGTTGTTGTCCAACTCGTCGCTGGCGCACAGGCCCAGCTCGGCGGCGCGGCGATAACTGTCCGGGGTCATGAGGGCACCGGCGTTGTCTTCGGAACCGTCGATGCCGTCGGTGTCGCCGGCCAGCGCGTAGATGCCGGGATGACCCTTGAGGCTGTCAGTCAGGCTCAGCAGGAATTCGGCATTGCGCCCGCCACGACCGTCGCCGCGCACGGTGACGGTGGTTTCGCCGCCGGAGAGGATCACGCACGGCGCCGCCAGTGGCTGGCCGTGCAGGGCGATTTGCCGGGCGATGCCGGCGTGGACTTTCGCCACCTCCCGGGATTCACCTTCCAGGTCACCGAGGATCAACGGGCTGAAACCGGCCTGGCGCGCCTTCACTGCCGCGGCCTCCAATGACTGCTGGGGGCGGGCGATCAATTGGAAGTGGTTGCGGGCCAGGCTCGGGTCGCCGGGCTTGACGGTTTCCGATGCTGGACTTTGCAACCAGTTGCGCACCGAGGCCGGCACCTCGATCCGGTAGCGCTGCAGAATCGCCAGGGCTTCGGCCGACGTGCTGGGGTCGGCCACGGTAGGGCCGGAGGCAATGACCGTGGCAAGATCCCCGGGCACATCGGAAATCGCGTAGGTGTACACCGTCGCCGGCCAGCAGGCCTTGCCCAGGCGCCCGCCCTTGATCGCCGAGAGGTGCTTGCGCACGCAATTCATTTCGCCGATGGTCGCGCCGGACTTGAGCAAGGCTTTGTTGATCGATTGCTTGTCGGCCAGGGTGATGCCTTCGGCGGGCAAGGCCAACAGGGCAGAACCGCCGCCGGACAGCAGGAAGATCACCCGGTCGTCTTCGCTGAGGTTGCTGACCATTTCCAGCACCCGCCGGGCCACGGCCAAGCCGGCGGCGTCAGGCACCGGGTGGGCGGCTTCCACTATTTCGATTTTCTGGCAGGGCGCGCCATGGCCGTAGCGGGTCACCACCAGGCCAGACACTTCGCCCTGCCAGCAGCGCTCGACCACTTGCGCCATGGCCGCCGCGGCCTTGCCGGCCCCGATGACGATCACCCGACCGCTGCGGTCGCTGGGCAGGTAGCGTTCAAGGACGTGTTGCGGATGGGCCGCATCGATGGCTGTGGCAAACAGCTTGCGCAGCAGTTGTTGCGGATCGACCGACATGGCGGGCTCCCGGTTTTTATTATGAGTGTTGATGCGCCCCCTGTGGGAGCGAGCTTGCTCGCGATAGCGGTGGGTCAGTGCCGGTGATGTTGGCGGTACTGCCATCATCGCGAGCAAGCTCGCTCCCACAGGGGGGAGTGCAGGGCTTATTTGTCGCGGATGGAGAAATTGGCCATATGCTCCAACCCCTTGATCAACGCGGAGTGATCCCAGTTGCTGCCACCAATGGCCGCGCAGGTGCTGAACACTTGTTGTGCGTTGGCGGTGTTGGGCAGGTTGATGTTCAGTTCCCTGGCGCCTTGCAGGGCCAGGTTCAGGTCCTTCTGGTGCAGGCTGATGCGGAAGCCTGGATCGAAGGTGCCCTTGATCATGCGTTCGCCGTGCACTTCGAGGATCTTCGACGAAGCGAAACCGCCCATCAGCGCTTCACGGACCTTGGCCGGGTCGGCACCGTTTTTCGAAGCGAACAACAAAGCCTCGGCCACGGCCTGGATGTTCAGGGCGACGATGATCTGGTTCGCGACTTTGGCGGTCTGGCCATCGCCGTTGCTGCCCACCAGGGTGATGTTCTTGCCCATGGCCTGGAACAGCGGCAAGACCCGCTCGAAGGCGGCGCTGTCGCCACCGACCATGATGCTCAGGGTCGCGGCCTTGGCGCCGACTTCACCGCCGGACACCGGGGCATCAAGGTACTGCGCGCCTTTTTCATTGATCTTCGCCGCGAAGGCCTTGGTGGCGGTGGGGGAGATCGAGCTCATGTCGATCACCACCTTGCCCGCGCCCACGCCCGCCGCCACGCCATCGGCGCGAAACAGCACATCCTCGACCTGCGGAGTGTCCGGGACCATGACGATGATGAACTCGGCTTCCTGGGCCACTTCCTTCGGATTGGCCAATGCCACTGCGCCACCGGCCAGCAGATCGGCCGGGGCCGGGTCGTGGTGCTGGGACAGGAGCAGGCTGTGACCGGCCTTTTGCAGGTTCAGTGCCATGGGGTGGCCCATGATGCCGGTGCCGATGAATCCGATTTTAGCCATGAGAAAATCCTCTTGTTGTTATCGCTGCTTCAGGCAAATGGGGGAATGCTTTCCTGTGGGAGCGAGCTTGCTCGCGATAGCGGTGGGTCAGTGCCGGTGATGTTGGCTGTACCGACGTCATCGCGAGCAAGCTCGCTCCCACAAGGGGAGGAGTTGGGTCAGATCGCGTTATGGGTTTTCAGCCAGCCCAGGCCCGCTTCGGTGGTGGTCAGCGGCTTGTATTCGCAGCCGACCCAACCCGTGTAGCCGATGCGGTCCAGGTGTTCGAACAGGAAGCGATAGTTGATCTCGCCCGTGCCCGGCTCGTTGCGGCCCGGGTTGTCCGCCAGTTGTACGTGGTTGATCTCGCCCAGGTGCGCTGACAGGGTCCGGGCCAGGTCACCTTCCATGATCTGCATGTGGTAGATGTCGTATTGCAGGAACAGGTTGGCGCTGCCCACCTGCTCGTGGATCGACAGGGCCTGGGCGGTGTTGTTCAGGTAGAAGCCGGGAATGTCGCGGGTGTTGATGGCTTCCATTACCAGCTTGATGCCTTTGGCCTGGAGCTTCTCGGCGGCGTATTTCAGGTTGGCGACGAAGGTTTTCTCCACCAGGGTTTCACTGCAGTTCTGCGGGCGAATCCCCGAGAGGCAGTTGACCTGGGTGTTGCCCAGCACCTGGGCGTAGGCGATGGCCAGGTCGACACCAGCGCGGAATTCCTCGACCCGGTCCGGCAGGCAGGCAATGCCGCGCTCGCCCTTGGCCCAGTCACCGGCCGGCAGGTTGAACAGCACCTGGGTCAGGCCATTGGCGTCGAGCAAGGCCTTGAGTTCGGCGGAGCTGTAGTCATAGGGGAACAGGTATTCGACGCCACTGAACCCAGCCTTGGCGGCGGCTTCGAAACGGGCGAGGAAATCCTGCTCGGTGAACAGCATGGACAGGTTGGCGGCGAAACGCGGCATGGTGGTCTCCTGTAGATAGTTGGCAGGCCCCCTGTGGGAGCGAGCTTGCTCGCGATAGCGGTGTGTCTGCTTGCATCCATGTTGAATGTAGCGCCGTCATCGCGAGCAAGCTCGCTCCCACAGGGACGCCGTTCGGTCAGTCGAGTAGCGAAATGGCAGTCGGTGCATCGTTGCCCACAAGCGCCAGATCTTCAAACTCATTGACGGCGTTGATCTCGGTGCCCATGGAAATGTTGGTCACCCGTTCCAGGATGATCTCGACGATCACCGGCACCTTGAACTCCTCGATCATCGCCTGGGCCTGGCGCAGGGCCGGCTGGATACCGGACGGCTCGAACACTCGCAACGCCTTGCACCCCAGGCCTTCGGCCACGGCAATGTGGTCCACGCCATAGCCGTTGAGCTCCGGTGCGTTGAGGTTGTCGAAGGACAGCTGCACGCAGTAGTCCATGTCGAACCCGCGCTGGGCCTGGCGAATCAAACCCAGGTAGGAGTTGTTCACCACGACGTGGATGTAGGGCAGCTTGAACTGCGCACCCACCGCCAGCTCTTCGATCATGAACTGGAAGTCATAGTCGCCCGACAGCGCCACGACCTTGCGGCTCGGGTCGGCCTTGACCACCCCCAGCGCGGCCGGAATGGTCCAGCCCAACGGCCCTGCCTGGCCGCAGTTGATCCAGTGGCGTGGCTTGTAGACGTGGAGGAACTGCGCCCCGGCGATCTGCGACAGGCCAATGGTGCTGACGTAGCAGGTGTCCTTGCCGAACACCTGGTTCATTTCTTCGTACACGCGCTGTGGCTTGACCGGCACGTTGTCGAAGTGCGTCTTGCGTTGCAGGCTGGCCTTGCGCTGCTGGCAGTCTTGCAACCAGGCGTCGCGGTTTTTCAGCTTGCCGGCGGCTTGCCATTCACGAGCCACTTCGATGAACACCGTCAGGGCCGAGGCGGCGTCGGAAACGATGCCCAGGTCGGGAGTGAACACGCGGCCGATCTGGGTCGGCTCGATGTCCACGTGAATGAACGTGCGGCCTTCGGTATAGACATCCACCGAACCGGTATGGCGGTTGGCCCAGCGGTTGCCGACGCCCAGCACCACGTCCGACTTGAGCAAGGTTGCGTTGCCATAGCGATGGGAGGTTTGCAGGCCGACCATGCCGACCATCAGCGGATGATCGTCGGGGATGGTACCCCAGCCCATCAAGGTCGGGATGACGGGAATGCCGGTCAGCTCGGCGAACTCCACCAGCAGTTCGCTGGCGTCGGCGTTGATGATGCCGCCGCCAGCCACCAGCAATGGACGTTCAGCCTGATTGAGCATCGCCAGGGCTTTCTCGATCTGCACACGGTTGGCCGCGGGTTTGGCCAGGGGCAGTGGCTGGTAGGCGTCGATGTCGAATTCGATCTCGGCCATCTGCACGTCGAACGGCAGGTCGATCAGCACCGGGCCCGGACGGCCGGAGCGCATCTCAAAGAACGCCTTCTGGAAGGCATATGGCACCTGGCCCGGCTCCAGCACGGTGGTTGCCCACTTGGTCACGGGTTTGACGATGCTGGTGATATCCACAGCCTGGAAGTCTTCCTTGTGCATACGGGCGCGGGGCGCTTGCCCGGTGATGCACAGGATCGGGATCGAATCGGCCGAGGCGCTGTAGAGCCCGGTCACCATGTCGGTGCCGGCCGGGCCCGAGGTGCCGATGCACACACCGATATTGCCGGCCTTGGTCCGGGTGTAGCCCTCGGCCATGTGCGAGGCGCCTTCAACGTGGCGAGCAAGGACGTGATCGATGCCACCCACCTTCTGCAGGGCGGAGTATAGCGGGTTGATCGCGGCACCCGGAATACCGAAGGCGGTGTCCACGCCTTCACGGCGCATTACCAGGACCGCGGCTTCGATTGCTCTCATTTTGCTCATTGTTTTGTGCCTCTTACGTTCTGTAATTGTATACAAGTGGCTTTGCGCAGAGTGTATTCACGGCAAACGGCGCAGGTCAATCCATTTCCTCAAGCATCTGTTTTATTCGTCGGAAGTCCAGGTTTTGCTGCGGTCTTTCATCGATCTAGGTGCTTTGTGAAAATTATTGTATACAAAAATGTGCGTTGTTGTGTTCTATTTGTTGTGTTCGGTTTTGCTGAAAGTGAAGCCCGCAAGGTTCTCCCATAACAAAAGAAGGACAGCACCCATGAGCGTTCTAACCTTGAAAATCGCCGTCAACCTGGCCGGGCAAGCCCTTGCCGCCGGTCGTGAAATCAGCGCTGCGCCTCTGACCGTCGCGGTCCTGGACAGCGGCGGACACCTGGTTGCCTTGCAGCGCGAAGACGGCGCCAGCCTGCTTCGCCCGCAGATCGCCATCGGCAAGGCCTGGGGTGCCATCGCCCTGGGCAAAGGCTCACGCCTGCTCGCCCAGGACGCCCAGCAACGCCCGGCGTTTTTCGCGGCATTGAACGGGCTGGGACAGGGCAACGTCGTACCGGCCCCGGGTGGGGTATTGATCAGGGATCAGGATGGGAAGGTGCTGGGGGCGATTGGTGTCAGTGGTGATGTTTCGGATGTGGATGAGCAGGTGGCGGTCAGGGCTGTGGAGGCGCTGCGGTTGAGGACGGATGTGGGGATTACTGTTTGATTTTGCGGTGAATTGACGGGCCTCATCGCGAGCAAGCTCGCTCCCACAGGGCTTGATGTTCGACACATGATGTCTGAACACCGCAAGCCTAGTGTGGGAGCGAGCTTGCTCGCGATGACGATCTACCAGACACATCCAGCCAAGAGTCTGTCCGGCATTCAAAAATCTACAGGCCTAGCCTTTGATGACCTGATCATTGGAGAGGCGAAGGAATGCCTGATCTACCTGCTTCACGTCGTTTGCGCACCGGCCGTTACGGTGAGTTGAATCGAATCTATCTATTGACCACTAACACGGCTGAGCGAAAGCCGATTTTCCAGGATTTCGCTTTAGGTCGATTGGTCGTTGAGCAATTTAGGTGTGCCCAGGTTGAGAGAAGGGCGAAGTCATTGGCTTGGGTGATCATGCCTGTCCATTTCCATTGGTTGATTGAATTGCAGCAAGGCTCGCTGAATGAGCTGATGCAAAAAACCAAGTCCTTGAGTGCTCGGGCGGTAAACATGTCCACAGGGCACAGAGGCAGCCTTTGGCAACCGGGATACCACGATCGAGCTCTGCGGCGGGAAGAGGATTTGGTAAAGCTGGCTCGCTATGTTGTGGCAAATCCACTGCGGGCAGGCCTGGTAGAGCGACTTGGCGACTATCCGCTGTGGGATGCCATTTGGCTTTGACTTGAAATCGAGTTGTCTTCAATCGCGAGCAAGCTCGCTCCCACAAGGGCGCCGCAAAACCCTGTGGGAGCGAGCTTGCTCGCGATGAGGGCTACTCAGTCTTCAGTCTGGCTCACACCCCTTCAACACCAACCGAATAATCGTCTGCGCCGCCGCTTCGTAATCCGCCTCATCAAGCTTGGCCTTGCCGGTCACGGCGCTGATCTGCCAGTCGAAATCGGCATAGGTCTGGGTGGCGGCCCAGATGCTGAACATCAGGTGGTTGGGGTCGATGGGGGCGATCTGGCCGCGGTCGATCCAGGTCTGGATGCAGGCGATGTTGTGCCGGGCCTGGGCGTTGAGTTGGTCCACCAGGTCGGGGCTCAGGTGGGGGGCGCCGTGCATGATTTCGCTGGCGAAGACTTTCGAGGCGAAGGGCAGGTCGCGGGAAATGCGGATCTTGGAGCGGATGTAGTGGCTCAGTACCTCGCCGGGCACACCGTCGGCATTGAACGGTGTCGAAGCCTGGAGAATCGGCTCGATGATGCTTTCCAGGACCTCGCGGTAGAGGTTTTCCTTGGATTTGAAGTAGTAGTAGACGTTGGGTTTGGGCAGGCCTGCCTTGGCCGCGATGTCGCTGGTCTTGGTCGCGGCGAAGCCCTTGTCGGCAAACTCTTCGCTGGCGGCACGCAGGATCAATTCTTTGTTGCGCTCGCGGATAGTGCTCATAAACCCAGGGGTTCCTTGCCTGTTCTGGCGGTGGCGCATGGTAGCACCGGCCTCGCGCGGCGCTCAAGAATGCCCAAGGCGCCGCGGCTCGCGGTATGCTGCGCGGCATTATTATTCAAGGAGCCCCTCCATGGCTGGAAGCAGTTTGCTGGTACTGATCGACGATATCGCCACCGTGCTCGACGATGTTGCGCTGATGACCAAGATGGCCGCCAAGAAGACCGCTGGCGTGCTCGGCGATGACTTGGCGCTCAACGCCCAGCAAGTCTCTGGTGTACGGGCCGAGCGGGAACTGCCGGTGGTGTGGGCGGTGGCCAAGGGTTCGTTCATCAACAAGTTGATCCTGGTGCCATCGGCGCTGGCGATCAGCGCCTTCGTTCCTTGGCTGGTGACGCCGTTGTTGATGGTGGGCGGCGCTTATCTGTGTTTCGAAGGGTTCGAAAAACTGGCCCACAAGTTCCTTCATAGCAAGGCCGAAGACCAGGCCGAACATGCGCAACTGGTCGAGGCCGTGGCGGATCCGGCGGTCGATCTGGTGGCGTTTGAAAAGGACAAGATCAAGGGCGCGGTACGCACCGACTTCATCCTGTCAGCGGAAATCATCGCCATCACCCTAGGCACCGTTGCTGATGCGGCACTGACCCAGCAGGTGATCGTCCTGTCGGGCATCGCCATCGTCATGACCATTGGGGTCTATGGCCTGGTGGCCGGGATCGTCAAGCTCGATGACCTGGGACTCTGGTTGACCCAGAAGCCAGGGCAGGCCGCCAAAAGCATCGGCGGCGCCATCCTGAGTGCGGCACCCTACATGATGAAAAGCCTGTCGGTGATCGGCACGGCGGCGATGTTCCTGGTGGGTGGTGGCATCCTGACCCATGGCGTGCCGGTGGTGCATCACTGGATCGAAAGCGTGACGGCCAGCGCCGGTGGTGCCGGGTTTATCGTGCCGACGTTGCTCAATGCGGTTGCGGGGATTGTCGCGGGGG
>NZ_JAHBCZ010000040.1:0-50388 GCF_019956035.1 Pseudomonas sp. A-RE-22 | reverse complement strand
AATGAAGGCCGCAAGCCCAATGAAACAAGGGACATCAGCTCAACGATGGTTGAGAACAACAGCTCACGCGGATACTGGCGTTGACGATGTTCTTCGAACATCTGATCGATCCATTCGGCAGGAACAGACTGCTCCAGAATCACTCTGGCCATGACACTGGCCGGTGCTTTTTTCTCAAACCGCGCTAGAACTTCTGCCCACATCGCTTCTGTCACCCTGACTGAGTTTTGTGGGATTTTATCAAAGACCTTGAAAGGGCTGACCCTTACGGCGCAACAAGTCGCCGCTCTGACCCACGACATCGTCTGGCTCGAAGAACATGAAGTGAATGGCGAAAAGGTGTTGGTACCGGTGCTATACATGGCCAACGCCGATAACCGATTGGCCGCTAACGGGGCATTGATCCAAGGCTCGGATGTAACGTTGATCGCAGGTAAGGACCTGATCAACGCCGGGACGCTGCGAGCCAGTAACAACCTCTCTGCTACTGCCGGCAACGATCTGGTCAATAGCGGACTGGTGGAAGCGGGGAATCGATTGGACCTGCTGGCCGGCAATAACCTGGTAAACAAGGCTGGGGGGATTGTCGCCGGGCGTGATGTGAATCTGGTTGCGGTCAGTGGCGACGTGATTAACGAGCGCACCGTGACGGCTCAGGACTCACGATATACCAACACAACGCTCCACCGCGATTACATTGACAGCGCCGCGCGCATTGAAGCCGCCAACGAACTGACGATCTCAGCCGGCCGTGATGCCATCAATACCGGGGTAATGAAAAGCGGTGGCGATACTTACATCGATGCCACGCGTGACATCAACGTCCTTGCCGTGGAAGAGCGCAACTCTGGACAAAAACCACGCTTTAACAGCGAAACGATCACGCAGCATAGCGCCAGCATTGAGGCTGGGCGAGACCTGACGCTGAAGAGTGGGCGTGACATCGCCGTGGTTGCCAGTGACATCTCTGCCAAGCGCGATGTGTCAATGACCGCAGTCGAAGATCTGCAGCTGTCTTCCGATGCGGATGAGAGCCATAGCTATTCCAAGGTTCGCAAGACAACCCGTCAGACGGACAACGTCGATCAGGTTGCCGCCACCGTGGACGCAGGAGGCGACGTTTCGCTTAAGGCTGGCGGTGACATGACGTTGGTGTCCAGCCGGATAACAGCGGGGGACGAAGCGTATCTGATGGCGGTAGGGAAAGTGGAATTGCTTGCCGCCCAGAACAGCGATTACTCGTTGTATGACATGAAGAAAAAAGGCGGCTGGGGCAGCAAGAAAACCCAGCGCGATGAAGTTACTCATGTAACCAACGTTGGTACTGAGATCAGCACCGGTGGTGATCTGACGGTCCTCAGCGGTGGCGACCAACGCTATCAAGTTGCCAAGCTTGAAAGCGCTCAGGACATCAAGCTGAGTAGCGGCGGCGCCATTACTTTTGAAGGCGTAAAGGACCTTCACCAAGAAAGCCATCAGAAAAGCCGCAACAGCATGACCTGGAACTCTGCCAAGGGTCGCGGCAACACCGATGAGACCTTGCGTCAAAGCCAACTGATTGCCCAGGGCGACTTGGTTATCAACGCCGTCAACGGCTTGAACATCGACATCAAGGACATCAACAAGAACACCGTCAGCCAGACCATCGACGCCATGGTCAAGGCCGACCCGGGTCTAGCCTGGCTCAAGGAGGCCGAGGCGCGTGGCGATGTGGATTGGCAACTGATCAAGGAAACCCACGAATCGTTCAAATACAGCAGCTCGGGCATGGGGCCGGCGGCGATGCTGGCGGTGATTATTATCGTCACTGTTCTGACGGCCGGCACGGCAAGCGCGGCGGTGGGAACAGCGGCCGGTGCGACGGCGGGTTCAGGCACGGCGATGGCGGCAAGTGGGGTCGCATCCGGTGCAGCGCTGACGGGGGGAGCTGCCGTTGGTTCCACTGTTGGGGCAGGGCTGGGGAACATAATGGCCTCCGCTGCGCTGACCTCTATGGCCAGCGGTGCGGCAGTCAGCGCTATCAACAACCAAGGTAATTTGGGGGCTATAGCCAAAGACGTCTTTTCTTCCGACAGCCTGAAGGGATATGTGCTGGCGGGCGCGTCAGCGGGGATCGCATCGCAGTTCGGATTTAACCCTACGACACTGAAGTTTGATCTCGCCAGCGCACAGAGCGTGGCTCTCAAAGTGGCAGCTGACGCTGCGGCCAAGACAGCAATTATGGGGGGGAGCCTCAAGGACAACCTGGTGGCTTCTGCGTTGGGTTCGGCCATCAGCATTGGTGGGGCTGTTTCGGCCAATAAAATTGGTGATATCACCGCCTTCAGCGACGGAAAACTTTCCAAAGTCGTAATGCATGCGGCTTTGGGTGGGTTGATGGCCGAGGCGATGGGAGGGGACTTCCGTTCGGGGGCAATTGCGGCGGGCGCGAATGAGGTACTGGTAGATTTCCTCGCGGACAAGTTATTACCGAAAGGTGTAAGTAAAAATAGCCTGGAGTACCAGGAAGGCGTCAGCAAACTGTTGGCCGCGTCAGAGCTTGTAGGCGTGCTGACCACGGTAGCAACTGGAGGTGATCCATCCATCGCCGCTACGGTTGCGGCTAATGCTACCCAGAACAACTTTTTAAATCATACGGAGAACTCTGAGCGTTTCGAGGCCATTAAAGGCTGTAAGGCAGGAGATCAGAAAGCTTGTGCTCGCAGGGATGAACTCAATCAGCTGGACGTGAATCGTGACATGGCTGTTTGGGCTGCATGTGACGGAGCAGCAACAAGCTCTGCCTGTACCACCGCACGGACAGAGGCCCAGATAGCTCGATTTGACTTGTTGAGGCATCAGAATACCTCGCAAGCGCAAGAACAGATGCAGCAAGCTTTGAAAGACCCAGACTTGATGAACTTCACGATTCAGGGTGAGTTGCGCAGCATCAAAATGCTCGACGATGCAGTCATTCGGCAAATTTCGACTAGCATCAGCAAGAGCCTATTTTCGATAGGAACTGACCTGGCGCCGGGCGTGGGCGATGTAAAGGCCTTTGCAGAAGCCGAGGACGCATGGGACTATATTTTTGCGTCGATAGGCGTGGTTCCTGGCGTTGGTGATGCCTTCGCGCTGGGGTTGCGTAAGAGCAAGCAACTGCTCAAAGATGGCAAGGCGCAGGAAGCCAGTGAGTTACTTGAAAGCCTCGCAAATCGCGCTTCAGGTGCAAAAGGCGTAGGCGAAGTCGTACCTGCCGCTTCTGTTGTGTCTTCTGGTACGACTCGGACGGGCGTTGTTCGTACAAATGCTGCTGACTGGAGAGCGTTGCGCGATAACTGGGACGATCTTGGGTATGGCCAAATATTAAGCGCTGAAAATCGGACTGCTATTGCTAAAGGGCGCACCCCGAAAGTTGACGATGCATGGATTAAGGTTTTCCCAGAAGATGCCGGGCTAAAGGGTGAGCGAATTCCTATGCATCATATTCAGGGTTCGCCACTTACCGTGCCGCTGCCTGATACACGTCATTTAGACGCGCATATGCCGGGAGGCTTTAGATATAATCCTGGCGGTCCTGGGTCAGCACTTCCAGCATACCCGCCGAAGAAAGGAACTGAGTAATGCATGTCATGCCGCTAGATCATGCGAAGCAGAAGTTAATCTTCTATGTGGCTCAGGATTTGGATCAGTCAACTAAGTCTGATGTGCAGCAGCTTGTGAAAGATCTTGCTGCGTCAAGGGTATGGAGCATTGCGCCACCAAGCTTGATTGATGAGATAGACGAGAATGGCTTGGAGGTCGTAGGTGGGATGCTGGAAATTTATTCAGCTTTACCGCCGAGCATACTCCCTCTTGATGTGGACTCGAAGAATCTAGAGGAAGTAGAAGAGCTGATTGGTGCTGTTAGGTACTTATCTGAAAAAGCCAGCCTTTCCTTTGAGTTTCAATTGGATACTACCTATGTTGGTAGTATTGATGATGGCGTCGTTGATCGAGTTCTTCAGGAAGGCTTGCTTGCGCCATGGAGAGAAAATCTCAGCGGGAAAAGTTGAATCAAGAGTACAAATACAGTATTCACCTGGCACCGGTCTCGCGCCGGTGTTGTTTTACCTGCGGTCAGCACCAGGCGTAACTGCCTGTTGCTTTTCGGTTGTCAGGTGTTCTCTTTCTGTTGTCTCGTGTTGTTTTTCTGTTCTTTCTCAGTTGCTTATGTGTTTCTTTCGAGTTGCTTGATGGCGAATGTATGTCACGCCGTCTGAACTGTTTATTTCTAGCTATCTGGCTGCTATCTGTTGCTATCTCTCTGCTATCGAGCTGCTTTCTTTCTGCTATTTCCCGGCTACCGCTGCCAGCGGTCAGGCCGCTGGAAAAGGTTTTGACCCTCTGGCCGGTGCCTGTCCTTAAATTTGCGGTGTTTTCACGGTTGTATTCCGCCCTTAAACCCCAGAATTTTTGCGATACACCATACGCACCCTGCGGGTGCCTCTAGGTTTCTGATTTATATAGATTTTATTCGATTTTGAATTTGGTCCTGTATTGCTGCTCGACTACACCCTTGGCTGTAGGCCGCGCAATTTCTGAGATTGGGCGACTACAAGCTGTATACGGCCGCTATAGCTGCGTTTTTCTTTAGCTGCCAGCTCTGTGGTCGGTGTCCGTCCCCATGATTTTCGATGCCTGGTACTTGAGAATCATCCCATCGAGCAGCGCCTTGATAACCGACTTCTCAGCTTCGGGCATATGGCTGACGGCCTCAAAGCGGAGGCGCAAATCGTCGGACGGCCCGCGTTCTCCTTCAGCGAACACCAAATCATCCAAACTGACGTGCAGAGCCTGAGCAAGCCGAATTAGGGCTTCTAAGGTTGGTTGCGCCGTCCCTGCCTCATAACGCCGAATCTGATTAACGTGCACTGACGCGGTGTCAGCCAGAGTTTGCTGGGTGAGATCGGCGGCTTTGCGCAGCTGGATCAGGCGTGTGGGGAAATGCATGGGTAGGAACCAGATCGTTTCGGATTCCATAACTGTATGCCCTGTCTCTGATAAGGTTTGACTTGGACACAGTATAAGGTATTAAAATAAAACCTCAAACGAGCGTTGACGCATTTTGGAGAAAACCCGATGGCCCGCATTCCCGAAGCCGAACTGGAACGTCTCAAGCGAGAGGTGTCGCTGGTTCGACTGATCCAGTCGCAGGGCCATGAGCTGAAAAAGCGCGGCAAGGATTGGGTGATGTGCTGCGTATTTCATGACGAAAGCACGCCCAGCTTGTCGGTCTCCGAAGAGAAAAATCTCTATCACTGCTTTGGCTGCGGGGCTGCTGGTTCGGTGATCGATTGGGTGATGAAAACCCAAGGCGTTTCGTTGCCGCACGCGGTCCAACTGCTGCGCAACGACGCGCCGCTGGAGAGCACGGAAAAAGTCGGTGTGACACGCAGCCACGCTCGACACCTCCCTTCTTTAGCTGCGGGCTCTTCTGATCTTGAAGCCGCGGCGCTGCTGCGTTCGGTGGCCGAGTTCTATCACGCCAATTTCAAACAATCCCCCGAAGCACTGGCCTATCTGGAATCTCGCGGCCTGAACCACCCCGAGTTGATCGAGCATTTTCAGCTTGGTTATGCCAATAAAACCCTGACGTACCGCTTGCCCGCAGGGCATACCCAGGCCGGTCGGCAGGTGCGGCAGCACCTGCAAGATTTAGGTGTTTTGCGCTCTACCGGGCACGAACATTTAAACGGTTGTCTGGTCGTGCCGGTGTTGGGTCTGGAAGGCGGCGCGCAGCCGGAACAGGCTGGGCGGGTGATGCAGCTTTACGGACGGCGAATGCAGCCGAACAACAAAATTCCGGCTAACCAATCTCGGCATTTGTACTTGGCTACGCCGTTGCGCGGAGTCTGGAACGAAGCGGCGTTGTTGGCCAATCTGGAAATTATTCTCTGTGAGTCGCTGATCGACGCCATGACC
The DNA here is from genome assembly GCF_019956035.1 of Pseudomonas sp. A-RE-22. Taxonomy (NCBI): domain Bacteria; kingdom Pseudomonadati; phylum Pseudomonadota; class Gammaproteobacteria; order Pseudomonadales; family Pseudomonadaceae; genus Pseudomonas; species Pseudomonas sp. A-RE-22. The sequence continues at coordinate 44,445 of NZ_JAHBCZ010000040.1, read as the reverse complement.
TTTTGGTGTGCGGGTTTTCGTAACGTCATCAGCGCTTATGGCGTGAACGGTTTTTCTCAAGATCACTGGCAGGCCCTGAAACACCACGGCACCCAGCGGGTCATCATTGCTTTTGACCGCGACCCGGCAGGAGACGCAGCAGCCGAAAAACTGGCCGAAGAATTACGCTCTGCCGGCATCGAAGTGTTTCGTTTGTTATTTCCGCAAGGTATGGACGCTAACGCTTTCGCCTTGCAGGTGGAAAACCCGGCTCATGCACTGGGCGAGTTGTTGCAACAGGCGTTGTGGCAGGGCAAAGGCACACCGGTTTCGGTCGAGCCAGACACCTCTTTTTCTTTAGCTGCTGCGCCGCAGGCAACCGCCGAGTTGCCACCGATGCCGGGTGTTTCCGATTCGGAAACTTTGACGGTAGCGGGGCCAGTTTCCGAATCGGAAACTTTTAGCGAAAACGCCCAGGGTGATCTGTTGTTGGCCGTGGCCGACCGTCGATGGCGGGTGCGCGGCTGGAAAAAGAACCTCGGCCCGGAGCAAATGCGGGTCAATGTACAGGTGCGCCGCGAGGTCGCCGAAGAGCCCGTAACGGGCCGCGAAGCGGCCTATTACGTGGACAGCTTCGACCTGTACGCGGCCAAGGCACGGTACAGCTATTTGAAACAGGCCAGCATCGAGCTGGGCGTGCCGGAAGAAATCATCAAGCGCGACCTGGGCAAGCTTTTGCTCAAGCTGGAAGGTTTACAGGAAGCCTCAATCCAGGCAGCACTGGCCCCGAAAAATCCCACCCCGACACTGAGCGCCGAGGATGAACTGGCCGCGTTGAACCTGCTGCGTGCGCCGAATCTGATCGAGCGTATCGAAGCCGATTTGACCCGCTGCGGAGTGGTCGGTGAATCCTACAACCTGCTGGCCGGGTACTTGGCGGCCGTTTCCAGAAAACTGGATCAGCCTTTGGCTGTGTTAATCCAGTCATCGAGCGCAGCGGGCAAAAGCTCGTTGATGGACGCGGTTTTAAACCTGATGCCGGAAGAAGAACGCATCCAGTACAGCGCCATGACCGGCCAGAGTTTGTTTTACCTCGGCGAAACGGATCTACAACACAAGATCCTGGCCATCGCCGAAGAAGAGGGCGTTCGCCAAGCGGCCTATGCCCTGAAACTGCTGCAATCGGACGGCGAATTGACCATTGCCAGCACCGGTAAGGACGAAGCCACCGGCAACTTGATCACCAAACAATACACGGTCAAAGGCCCGGTGATGCTGATGCTCACCACCACGGCCATCGACGTGGACGAGGAACTGCTCAACCGTTGCTTGGTGCTGACTATCAACGAAAGCCGCGAGCAAACCGAAGCGATTCATGCCGCCCAACGCAAAAACAAACCCTCGACGGCCTGCTGGCCGACGCCGAAAAGCAGGCCATTACTCGCCTGCATCAAAACGCCCAGCGCCTGATCAAAACCGTGGCGGTGGTCAATCCGTTTGCTGATCAACTGACGTTTCTTTCGGACAAAACCCGCACTCGGCGCGACCACATGAAGTACCTGACGCTGATTCGCTGCATTGCCTTGCTGCATCAGCATCAACGCCCGATCAAACACGTCGAGCATCGCGGCAAATCCTTGGCTTACATCGAGGTCACGAAGGGCGACATCGTGCTGGCCAACCGGCTGGCCCACGACATTCTTGGGCGCACCCTGGACGAACTACCGCCGCAAACGCGGCGGTTGCTGGAGCTTTTGCAAGGCTGGGTCGAGGCCCGAAGTCAGGCGCAGGGACTAAAAGAAAAAGAGTTTCGGTTCGGTCGCAAGGACGTGCGCGAGGCCACTGGCTGGGGGGATACCCAGTTGAAAATCCACTTGGGCCGACTGACCGAACTGGAATACCTGCTGCTGCACCGCAAGGGGTTAGCCCATGAATACACCCTCACGTATGACGGCAAAAGTGGCAACCAACCGCACCTGATGGGCTTGATCGATGCCGACCAACTCGACAACACATCCGCTCGGTCGGGGGGTTCAGAAAAACGGTCGGGCTCAGGTCGGGCCATGGTCGGTAGTCAGTCGGACACCCTGAACCACGCGCAAAGCCACGCCGTTTCTGGCCTTGAGCCGAAAGCGGTCGGCCTGAACGAAAAACCACTGACCCTGTCGCCACAAAAAAACCACTCCGCGTTGTCCAGCGCCGTCTAAGTCGAGGTGGTTATGCCGAAAAAAGGCGAGAGCAAAAAGCAGCGAGTTTCGGAACAAATTATCGGCCCGCTGGGCGATCCCGGCAGCCTGTATTTTCAGATGAAACAGTTCCTGCAATACCAGCGTGAACGTGGTTATTCCGAACGCACCGTCGGCAATCGCGAAAGCCTGCTGATTGCGTTTATTCGCTGGTGTGATGAACGAGGTTTGACCCGGCCCCAGGAAATCACCCGACCGATTTTAGAGCGCTACCAGCGTCATCTTTTTTTGTATCGAAAAGCCGACGGCGAAGCGTTGTCAGCGCGCAGCCAAACGGTGCGTATCACGCCGATTCGGGTGTGGTTCAAGTGGCTGACCAAAACCAATCGCATCTTGTACAACCCGGCTTCCGACCTCGATCTACCGAGGATGGAACAGCGCTTACCAAAGCACATCCTCAGCAGCGACGAAGCCGAACGCATCCTCAATGTGCCAGACACCCAAACCTCGACCGGCATCCGCGACCGGGCGATGCTGGAAACCCTTTACAGCACTGGCATGCGCCGCATGGAGTTGATCGGCCTGAGCTGGAGCGCCATCGACTACGAGCGCGGCACGGTGATGATTCGCCAGGGCAAGGGCAAAAAAGATCGCATGATTCCCATCGGCGAACGGGCACTGGCCTGGATCACCAAATACCGCGATGACGTCCGGCCCCATTTTGTTTTGGGCCAGGACGATGGCACGTTGTTTTTGACCCAGCAGGGCGAAGGATTTAGCCCCAATCGCCTGACGCAATTGGTGCGCGAACACATCGAAAAAGCCAACATTGGTAAGCGTGGTAGTTGCCATTTGTTCCGCCACACCATGGCCACGTTGATGCTGGAGAACGGCGCCGATATTCGTTTCATCCAGGCCATGCTCGGGCATGTCAGCCTGAACACCACGCAGATTTACACCCAGGTGAGTATTCGTGCGCTCAAGGAGATTCACACGGCCACCCATCCGGCGCGGCTGCACCGGCAACACTCGGCCAGCGAAACCATGGCTGAAACTCTGCCAGACGACCCCGTCACGGCTCTGCTAACGGCCCTGGACGCCGAAGCGGATGAAGAGAGCGATCAGGCCTGACAAATGCCAGGCAACCCCTGACAAACATCCTGTGGATCGAGTGATAAACCTGAGTCTTCTTTCGGACAGGAAATGTTTTGTGGCCACCGCCTGCACGCAGTCGGTCTCCCCAAAACCCTGATCAGGGCTACGCCCCGATACCCCTTTAGATGCAAAGCCTAACGCGCTGCGCTTGTTGGCCCCTGCCGACACGGCGGCTAAGCCACCGCATCGTCAGGGGCATCAACCAGGTGCTTCGCCACTGCGTGCAGGCTCATCAGAATCGATAGGGCAAACGGTCAACTTCACGCCCAGCGCATGCACGATCACCAGCAGCGCGTCCAAGCGCAGGGTGTCACCGGCGCTGAAAAACCCTTCCAACTGATCGTGTGTAAACCCCGTCGCTTCGGCGATTACACCCATGCCCTTGGCGTGTGCCGCCATGCCTAATACCTTGCCGACATAACCTGCATCACCCGTCTGAAGCGCATCCGTGAGAAAGATGGCCACCGCTTGCGGGTCGGTCATGGCGTGCGCTGGATCGTATGGCATAAGTAGCTCGGGCATGGGAAATGGCTCGTGTGACAGAAATTTAAAATAGCGCATTGAGTGTGTTGAAACGGATTCAAAACCCGCGTCGGGGTGGTTTTATTCAGTGAGCGTGAATCAGCTGGGCCGACCGGCGCGCAGGCCGCGCCACGTCTGGCGTTGCACGTGTAGACAACGAAAATCGCGTCGGGTGATACTGTTGGTACAAAAGCAGCGCTTCCTAGTTCACCTCAGCCAGCGCCACTAATTAGTGATCTCGGATCAAATTACAGAGTTATCACGCCCCGTGGTCCAGGTGCAGCAGAAGGCCCATTGCCCCCTGGATATACACCAGTATCCCGCTGGGTTTCCCCTGAAGAGGTTTCTCAGTGGATGCAAAATGGAGGGACGGCTATTCCCAATGGCGTTGGAGCTGGTGGACGTGTTTACGTGACGGCTCCGGGTGCGGCTAAGCCAGGCGGGACTGGTCCTATTCGTATAGACTTTGCCGTTCCAGAGAAGGCTATCAGTCAGGGTGGGAAGCCGGAGTGGGGGCAAATTTTTCAACCCAATCAGAGTTCACCTATTTACAACGTTAAGATTAATATGCCTGATGGTATAAAAATTCCAGGAGTAACACCGTGAGTTTTATTAGTGTTGTTGAGTATGGGATCGTTATTCGCCGGCAAGAGTTGGCATCTAAATTTATAGATGTTGATAGGTTGTCAGCGGTGCTTGAGTTTGATGCGCCACTTGATATAAGTGCTGATTTGGTTTCCTTTGGACCCTGTTTTGGAGGAGAGGCGACGGATGAGCTTACTCGACGCTTAGAGGCACTGGGCTTGCAATATGTTGATGATTTTTTTGTGTTTTCTGGCGAGTTTCCATTGTGGTGTAAATTTAAAGTAGCCATAAATTCTGATTAGGTACAAAAGCAACTGGTGACGCTGCCGGTAAGATAGATGATCTTGCGTCAACTAAGGTCAAGTGGGTTGATGAGAATGCAGGTATGAGTTCGCGTGCCCGGGATTACAATGACTCAGCAACCGGTGCTCGCTCCAATCCTGCAACCCAATCTGGCCAAGCTCCTGCGCTAGAAAGAACAATGCCGGATGGATCAACAAGGTTGGTTAAATTCGATGGTGTGGATGGTGAAGTTTTAGTTGATCGCAAGATTTCGGTTGTAACGACAAGCAAATCGAAGGACCAGGCGCTTAGGCAGTCTGACGTGTTAAGTCAGAATGGTTTAACTGCGCGCTGGGAAGTACCTACACAGGCTCAAGCAAATAGAGCTCAGAAAATGTTTGATGAGCTGGGCATTAAAAATATTTCAGTGAAGGTGATTCGTGAGCCAGGAAATCAATAAGCACGTTGCGCGAGCCATTGTTGAGCTTGCTATATTCCTTGAGTTTTCGGGGGATGATGCATTAAATCCAGATGCTGCAATGCAGGGGCTTGAACAATTAGCTTCGACATTGCAAATGATGGACTTGGAATCTAAATCATCTTTGTGCTCACAGTTTAAAAGCATCGCAATAGAGTATTCAGATGAGCAGGCAGAGTTTGTGGAAAGCTTGGGCGAAGCGCTGGGGTTGATCGAGGAGTAGTTTGCTCATCAGTAAAAGCCCCAGATTTTACTGACATGCAATGACTTTGTATCACACTGACACCGGCCTCGCGCCGGTGTTTTTGCACCCTATCTGCACCCTTTTTGCCGCCTTCTTGCATCCTATTTGCATCCTTTCTGCAGTCAAGTTGCATCCCTTTTGCACCCACCCTGACGACCTACGGTCTAGCTGCTCAATACGCCCTTTTTGAGCATGATTTTTCGCTCCTTAACAGGAGCAAAATCTCAATACACAACACGCACCTCTCGCGAGGTGGGTATTTTCTATATGTATCAATTAGTTATCCGGTTTCTGTCTTCTAGGTGCTGCTATACACTTGTAATACGAAATGCAGGTTTCACCCAATAAACACTGACGTATGGCGTATGGCTTTTGCTATACGCAGCAGCGAAGTATGGGGGCCGGTTTACTCTTTCAGATCGGCCCTTTTTTCTGGTTACGCACTGGGTGGTCGGCTGCTGTTATCCGCCCCCATGATTTTTGATGCCTGGTACTTGAGAATCATCCCATCCAGCAGTGCTTTGATAACCGATTTCTCGGCTTCGGGCATATGGCTGACGGCCTCAAAGCGGAGGCGCAAATCGTCGGACGGCCCGCGTTCTCCTTCAGCGAATACCAAATCATCCAAACTGACGTGCAGAGCCTGAGCAAGCCGAATTAGGGCTTCTAAGGTTGGTTGCGCCGTCCCTGCCTCATAACGCCGAATCTGATTAACGTGCACTGACGCAGTATCAGCCAGAGTTTGCTGGGTTAGATCTGCGGCTTTGCGCAGCTGGATCAGGCGTGTGGGGAAATGCATGGGTAGGAACCAGATCGTTTCGGATTCCATAACTGTATGCCCTGTCTCTGATAAGGTTTGACTTTGACACAGTATAAGGTATTAAAATAAAACCTCAAACGAGCGTTGACGTATTTTGGAGAAAACCCGATGGCCCGCATCCCTGAAGCCGAACTGGAACGCCTCAAGCGCGAGGTGTCACTGGTTCGGCTGATCCAGTCGCAGGGCCATGAGCTGAAAAAGCGCGGCAAGGACTGGGTGATGTGCTGCGTGTTTCATGACGAAAGCACACCCAGCCTGTCGGTCTCCGAGGAGAAAAATCTCTATCACTGCTTTGGCTGCGGGGCCGCAGGTTCGGTGATCGATTGGGTGATGAAAACTCAAGGCGTGTCGTTGCCGCACGCGGTTCAACTGCTGCGCAACGACGCACCACTGGAGAGCGCGGAAAAAGTCGGTGTGTCGCGCAGCCAAACCCGACACCTCCCTTCTTTAGCTGCGGGCTCTTCTGATCTTGAAGCCGCGGCGCTGCTGCGTTCGGTGGCTGAGTTCTATCACGCCAATTTCAAACAGTCCCCCGAAGCATTGGCCTATCTGGCGTCTCGCGGCCTGAACCATCCCGAGCTGATCGAGCATTTTCAGCTCGGCTATGCCAATAAAACCCTGACCTATCGTTTGCCTGCCGGATATACCCAGGCAGGCCGCCAGATGCGTGAGCAGTTGCAGGCCTTGGGTGTTTTGCGTTCTACCGGACACGAACATTTAAACGGTTGTCTGGTCGTGCCGGTGTTGGGTCTGGAAGACGGCGCGCAGCCGGAGCAATCCGGGCGAGTGATGCAGCTTTACGGACGGCGAATGCAGCCGAACAACAAAATTCCGGCTAACCAATCTCGGCATTTGTACTTGGCCACGCCGTTGCGCGGAGTCTGGAACGAAGCGGCGTTGTTGGCCAATCTGGAAATTATTCTCTGTGAGTCGCTGATCGACGCCATGACCTTTTGGTGTGCGGGTTTTCGTAACGTCATCAGCGCTTATGGCGTGAACGGTTTTTCTCAAGATCACTGGCAGGCCCTGAAACACCACGGCACCCAGCGGGTCATCATTGCTTTTGACCGCGACCCGGCAGGAGACGCAGCAGCCGAAAAACTGGCCGAAGAATTACGCTCTGCCGGCATCGAAGTGTTTCGTTTGTTATTTCCGCAAGGTATGGACGCTAACGCTTTCGCCTTGCAGGTGGAAAACCCGGCTCATGCACTGGGCGAGTTGTTGCAACAGGCGTTGTGGCAGGGCAAAGGCACACCGGTTTCGGTCGAGCCAGACACCTCTTTTTCTTTAGCTGCTGCGCCGCAGGCAACCGCCGAGTTGCCACCGATGCCGGGTGTTTCCGATTCGGAAACTTTGACGGTAGCGGGGCCAGTTTCCGAATCGGAAACTTTTAGCGAAAACGCCCAGGGTGATCTGTTGTTGGCCGTGGCCGACCGTCGATGGCGGGTGCGCGGCTGGAAAAAGAACCTCGGCCCGGAGCAAATGCGGGTCAATGTACAGGTGCGCCGCGAGGTCGCCGAAGAGCCCGTAACGGGCCGCGAAGCGGCCTATTACGTGGACAGCTTCGACCTGTACGCGGCCAAGGCACGGTACAGCTATTTGAAACAGGCCAGCATCGAGCTGGGCGTGCCGGAAGAAATCATCAAGCGCGACCTGGGCAAGCTTTTGCTCAAGCTGGAAGGTTTACAGGAAGCCTCAATCCAGGCAGCACTGGCCCCGAAAAATCCCACCCCGACACTGAGCGCCGAGGATGAACTGGCCGCGTTGAACCTGCTGCGTGCGCCGAATCTGATCGAGCGTATCGAAGCCGATTTGACCCGCTGCGGAGTGGTCGGTGAATCCTACAACCTGCTGGCCGGGTACTTGGCGGCCGTTTCCAGAAAACTGGATCAGCCTTTGGCTGTGTTAATCCAGTCATCGAGCGCAGCGGGCAAAAGCTCGTTGATGGACGCGGTTTTAAACCTGATGCCGGAAGAAGAACGCATCCAGTACAGCGCCATGACCGGCCAGAGTTTGTTTTACCTCGGCGAAACGGATCTACAACACAAGATCCTGGCCATCGCCGAAGAAGAGGGCGTTCGCCAAGCGGCCTATGCCCTGAAACTGCTGCAATCGGACGGCGAATTGACCATTGCCAGCACCGGTAAGGACGAAGCCACCGGCAACTTGATCACCAAACAATACACGGTCAAAGGCCCGGTGATGCTGATGCTCACCACCACGGCCATCGACGTGGACGAGGAACTGCTCAACCGTTGCTTGGTGCTGACTATCAACGAAAGCCGCGAGCAAACCGAAGCGATTCATGCCGCCCAACGCAAAAACAAACCCTCGACGGCCTGCTGGCCGACGCCGAAAAGCAGGCCATTACTCGCCTGCATCAAAACGCCCAGCGCCTGATCAAAACCGTGGCGGTGGTCAATCCGTTTGCTGATCAACTGACGTTTCTTTCGGACAAAACCCGCACTCGGCGCGACCACATGAAGTACCTGACGCTGATTCGCTGCATTGCCTTGCTGCATCAGCATCAACGCCCGATCAAACACGTCGAGCATCGCGGCAAATCCTTGGCTTACATCGAGGTCACGAAGGGCGACATCGTGCTGGCCAACCGGCTGGCCCACGACATTCTTGGGCGCACCCTGGACGAACTACCGCCGCAAACGCGGCGGTTGCTGGAGCTTTTGCAAGGCTGGGTCGAGGCCCGAAGTCAGGCGCAGGGACTAAAAGAAAAAGAGTTTCGGTTCGGTCGCAAGGACGTGCGCGAGGCCACTGGCTGGGGGGATACCCAGTTGAAAATCCACTTGGGCCGACTGACCGAACTGGAATACCTGCTGCTGCACCGCAAGGGGTTAGCCCATGAATACACCCTCACGTATGACGGCAAAAGTGGCAACCAACCGCACCTGATGGGCTTGATCGATGCCGACCAACTCGACAACACATCCGCTCGGTCGGGGGGTTCAGAAAAACGGTCGGGCTCAGGTCGGGCCATGGTCGGTAGTCAGTCGGACACCCTGAACCACGCGCAAAGCCACGCCGTTTCTGGCCTTGAGCCGAAAGCGGTCGGCCTGAACGAAAAACCACTGACCCTGTCGCCACAAAAAAACCACTCCGCGTTGTCCAGCGCCGTCTAAGTCGAGGTGGTTATGCCGAAAAAAGGCGAGAGCAAAAAGCAGCGAGTTTCGGAACAAATTATCGGCCCGCTGGGCGATCCCGGCAGCCTGTATTTTCAGATGAAACAGTTCCTGCAATACCAGCGTGAACGTGGTTATTCCGAACGCACCGTCGGCAATCGCGAAAGCCTGCTGATTGCGTTTATTCGCTGGTGTGATGAACGAGGTTTGACCCGGCCCCAGGAAATCACCCGACCGATTTTAGAGCGCTACCAGCGTCATCTTTTTTTGTATCGAAAAGCCGACGGCGAAGCGTTGTCAGCGCGCAGCCAAACGGTGCGTATCACGCCGATTCGGGTGTGGTTCAAGTGGCTGACCAAAACCAATCGCATCTTGTACAACCCGGCTTCCGACCTCGATCTACCGAGGATGGAACAGCGCTTACCAAAGCACATCCTCAGCAGCGACGAAGCCGAACGCATCCTCAATGTGCCAGACACCCAAACCTCGACCGGCATCCGCGACCGGGCGATGCTGGAAACCCTTTACAGCACTGGCATGCGCCGCATGGAGTTGATCGGCCTGAGCTGGAGCGCCATCGACTACGAGCGCGGCACGGTGATGATTCGCCAGGGCAAGGGCAAAAAAGATCGCATGATTCCCATCGGCGAACGGGCACTGGCCTGGATCACCAAATACCGCGATGACGTCCGGCCCCATTTTGTTTTGGGCCAGGACGATGGCACGTTGTTTTTGACCCAGCAGGGCGAAGGATTTAGCCCCAATCGCCTGACGCAATTGGTGCGCGAACACATCGAAAAAGCCAACATTGGTAAGCGTGGTAGTTGCCATTTGTTCCGCCACACCATGGCCACGTTGATGCTGGAGAACGGCGCCGATATTCGTTTCATCCAGGCCATGCTCGGGCATGTCAGCCTGAACACCACGCAGATTTACACCCAGGTGAGTATTCGTGCGCTCAAGGAGATTCACACGGCCACCCATCCGGCGCGGCTGCACCGGCCACACTCGGCCAGCGAAACCATGGCTGAAACTCTGCCAGACGACCCCGTCACGGCTCTGCTAACGGCCCTGGACGCCGAAGCGGATGAAGAGAGCGATCAGGCCTGACAAATACCAGGAAACCCCTGACGAACATCCTGTGGATCGAGTGATAAACCTGAGTCTTCTTTCGGACAGGAAATGTTTTGTGGCCACCGCCTGCACGCAGTCGGTCTCCCCAAAACCCTGATCAGGGCTACGCCCCGATACCCCTTTAGATGCAAAGCCTAACGCGCTGCGCTTGTTGGCCCCTGCCGACACGGCGGCTAAGCCACCGCATCGTCAGGGGCATCAACCAGGTGCTTCGCCACTGCGTGCAGGCTCATCAGAATCGATAGGGCAAACGGTCAACTTCACGCCCAGCGCATGCACGATCACCAGCAGCGCGTCCAAGCGCAGGGTGTCACCGGCGCTGAAAAACCCTTCCAACTGATCGTGTGTAAACCCCGTCGCTTCGGCGATTACACCCATGCCCTTGGCGTGTGCCGCCATGCCTAATACCTTGCCGACATAACCTGCATCACCCGTCTGAAGCGCATCCGTGAGAAAGATGGCCACCGCTTGCGGGTCGGTCATGGCGTGCGCTGGATCGTATGGCATAAGTAGCTCGGGCATGGGAAATGGCTCGTGTGACAGAAATTTAAAATAGCGCATTGAGTGTGTTGAAACGGATTCAAAACCCGCGTCGGGGTGGTTTTATTCAGTGAGCGTGAATCAGCTGGGCCGACCGGCGCGCAGGCCGCGCCACGTCTGGCGTTGCACGTGTAGACAACGAAAATCGCGTCGGGTGATACTGTTGGTACAAAAGGGACGGGCCAGGTTATCCCTGATGCAATAAGCCCCCCCAAGCTCAGTTCGGTTGAAGACCTGTTTGGGCAGACATTTGAAAGTATCCCGCTGTCGCACCTTCCCAATTGGAAGACCGGTTCGCTTGTAAATGATGGGGTGTTGGGCGAGCAACTGGCCCTGCAAACCCTTAACGAGAAAACCGGCCTCAATTTCAAACCTCTGCAAAACAGTAGCAACCACGGCTGCGATGGCTGCGCGGTGGCGATCAATGGCGATACGATTACCGTGGTGGTGATGGATGCGAAGTCTTCGGTGAATGGTGTGAGTAAGGCCGGTACGCCGCATGGCGACCCGAGGACGCGGTTGGAGGGGTGGCTGGGTAATAGATCAATTGCCGACTCTGATCCTGCTTTACGCGATGCTTTGCAAGCGGCGTTGGATTCAGGAAAAGCCAAGGTTCAAGGTGTAACAGTCAAAGTCGGTGTTCCCGCCCCCAGTAAAACAGGTGTAGCAGAATTTAAGGTGGAACCATGGACCAAGAAGTAATTCAGTGCGAGCGCTCGGGCGTAAACCCGAAATGGCCCTCCTACAAAAGTGTACTGGGGCGCATAGCCAAGGGGCCATACGTCTCAGATGACTACGAGTTTAATGGCATCCGTGAATATGTTGAGCGCGGCGATGCATTTGCGAAGCCATCAATGCCTGTACCGAATAGTGACAACGTTACGCGTAGTAGCTCCGAATGGATGGCCGTCACACGAGCCCACAAGGTAATGGCAACCGCACCAGATAACCCGCAATGGCTTCTGGAATTGGCCCATTGGCTGCGCTACTACCAAGTAGGAATTTGGCAGTTGTTCTTCTGGGCGGGCCAGTTCGACATTATTGCCAAAGCGGCAGGCAATGATCGACGCCGCCAAAACTACAGCATCCAAACCGCCACCAATATGATGGCCGCCATGGCGATCCTAGGCTGGAAGGATGCTGTCATCCATCAGGGCTATCTCACCCATGCGGCTCTCAACCGTGGGCATCAATTAGTGATTGAGTACGAAGAGCAACACCGCCGCGTCCAAGCCTTTATGCTGCGTGTGTTTGCCGATTGGGTGGGCGATGTCTCGCATCAATGGCCTGCTTATGCTTACGACGAACCCATCTACGAAGCCTTGTTGGCCAAGTGGCGCACTCCCAGCCCCGACGACCTGATGCCCTGCCTGTTGGTCGCGTGTGACCGCCACACTTGGCAAACCGGCAAAGAGAGCCAGAAGAATTCCTACGACTTCAATCAGGACTGGCACTTGGAGCGCGTGCCGGTGGAAATTCTCTATATCCTGCGCCTGCGCCAGTGGGAAGGTTTAGCCAATCCGCAGAAGATTGATCATCCGCTGCTGGCCGCGCCCTTTGACCAATTGCCGTCCGAGCAACCAGTGCCTGAGTTGGACGAGTTGATGCAAGGTGTGCTAAAGCGCGCAAGGGAAGACTGGCCACAGTACGATGAAGTGCTGTCTTTGCCAGCATTGAAGAGTTGAATAGGTACAAAAGCTACAGGAGAAATATCGCCCACGAGGCCGCTGGCTTTACCTTCACCTGAGTTTAATGTACCGAGTGAATATCGCCTGACTCGAAACGCAGATGGCACTGCCACCGTCGAGGGACCCCGAGGTGGTTTGTACAACTCAACTGGGCGTTATACTGCCGATGGTAAGCCCGTGTACCGAGATAACAGTGGGGGGTACGTCACGTTGGACGGGGGAAGGATTAACGTTAGTGCGCCGGTTAACTACGAGTCAATTCCGATACATCATATCTGTACTGATAAAATGTACTTCTGGTGCGAATGGGCAGATAGCCTGGACAAAAGAGTATCAGCGCTTCTTTGATGGGGCGGATCTTAACATCAATCGCGCAACTGAAAATTTAGTCGCGGTGCCAGGGCATAGAGGGCCGCATCCCATAGAGTATCACCAGTATGTATATGGGAGCCTGGAACAGGCTACTAAAGGCTTAGCACCTGGAACACCAGCCTATAAAGCGGCTGTTACAAAGACGTTGGATGGAATTAAGAAGGAAGCAGTGATCGTGGGCAGTGAAATTAATAAGTGGCTTACTAGGAATTGATATGAAATATTATTTACTGCGTCAGGATCTTTCTGTCTCCGAAAAGTGGGTTCTCGGCGATGTGAGGCATGTGGATAATTGGAATTTTAGTGATCCCCCAGTTAACTTCATGGAGCCTGGCAGATATACGCTTGATGTCAGATTCGACGGCGTTGAAATTGACTATTCTCTAGCGGGCTACGCGAGTGTTCCAGTCCTGAGTGAGAGAGCTCGAAATTCACTCATAGGTTTGTCTGAAGTCGATCAACCTTATCAAAATGTAGTCTTTGAGCCTGTTGATATTGAGGGGAAACAGGTTTCCCAAAATTATTTTCTAATGATCATAGAGACACAAATAGATTGTGTAGATGAAGAGTCTTCAAGTTTTACAAAATTTTCAGTTGATGATCCTGTACGGCCGGACATGGCAGGTCAATACCGCGCGTTTTATAATTTGGCGATAGATGAGTCAAAAGTGGGGGCTTTCCATATTTTTAGGATTAAAAAATATTTGGGTGCAGTTGTAGTGAGCGAAGAAGTGAAACGTCGATTTGAGGCTGTAGGAGTGGTGGGGGCGGTATTTGAGTCGGTGAGTGGCGATAAGGTTACTGTTGCATAAAGGAAGTAAAGTGTAGGTCACAATGGTACAAAAATAGGAAAAGTGGACGGGTTTATTTTTTGATTCTTTGCTACGTTGAAAGCTTCCACGGAGGAGGAATCAAACATGCCCAGGATGGGACGTATTGTTTTACCGAATTACCCACACCATATCGTACAACGCGGTCATAACCGTCAGGTGGTGTTTGCCGTCGCCGAGGATTATCAACGCTACCTCACGGACCTGCGTGAACTTAAGGATGCATTTGGCGTAAGGGTCTATGCCTATTGTCTGATGCCACTCATATTCATTTGGCGCTGGTGGTGGGATATCGGTCGCTGGGCTGGGGCAGTTGATGAAGGCTCTGGCACCACGTGTGCTGTTTGAACCTATTAAGGACTTAATTAGGTAGGTTGTTTATGCTTGATAAGCAGATATACGATTTGACAGCGCGGGATATCGAAGGATATGGTGTTTGGTATTTTCCTATGGATGAAACTGTCGAGGACGAGCTAACAGTGCGTCCTGTATGCTCTAGGGAGATTGTTGATGTTGGATTTCAAATCATTGTCAGAGCTTGGTTTGAAACTCATCGCGGTGATCGATATGTAGGGTATATATACTGGGGTAATAGTTCGGATATTGGTCATCTTCAACCTGTTATGTTTGTTGGCGTGGACCAATGCATTAATTTCTGGAGTGGAATATGTGAGCCGGTTTGGGAGAGTTATTCCCTCCAGTTGCAATCACTTCGTTCAGATTTTCCTATCTCATTCTCATCGGAAAGTATTTTTGAATTAATCAGTGTGTCTGGGGTTTTGCAAGGCTTGTACAGTTTTGAGGACGATCGGGTGATGGTATTTGTATGAGTAATCAAAAGTGTGGTGTTGATGGGTTCATGACTCAATGTGTCATTTAATGATTTCAATTGCTTTACGTCTGAGCAGATTTTTATTTATTTACAGGGGTTAATCAATGCGCTGTTTCAACCTGTCTCTCCTTCTGTCCACGACGTTACTCTTGTCAGCCTGCAACACAACCCCCTACGACAAGGCCACCATCTACTATGACCGGCCACAATTCCCCTCGCAGCTCGTCAAGGATTATCCAGAACTGACCGGCCCTATCCTGCAACATGGTCGTTGCTCTCTGATCGTTTCCACCCCCGGCTCGAACACTGGCACCTACTATTTCTGCACCTACGCGTTGACCGGTAATGATCTGTACGTTCAGGGTTGGGACGCCAAAGCGTTGAAATATGTGGAGATCGCTCATGTGGATATTTCGGCGCTTAAAAACATTTCCCTGTATACGATTTTTCGGACCAGTCAGCTCCAGATGACGGAAGAACGGCGTCAATTAGCGCTGAGTGCATCTATTGATGAGGGCGGCTACATCGACTCGGCAGCCACCAAGGAGCTGTTTGATGCGATCAAGCGAAAAGGCGTGCCCGTGGTAAAAAGCGATGGCATGATCAGCCCACCCACAGGGCCCTCGCCGATAATCATCCCAGTGGTTATTCCAAAGTGAACAGAACGAGGATGCAGTGATAACGAGGACAAGCTCTCAGGGAAAAGGGGACAGGAAAAGGGGGACGGAAAAGGGGACAGATTTGAATGGCACTTACTTAACCTTCTTCGGGTGTCCATTCTTCTTGACCTCTGCCCTTGCTGATCGACGTGTTTTCATCAGCATGGGGTAAGGCTTGGGCCTTCGCTTTATGGCGCGCGGCTCAATCCTGCCGGGACGCTTTCCGACACGTTTCTGGCTAATCAGCTCAAGCAGATTCAGCATCTGATCTTCTTGCCCTTGAACCCCGTACTGCCTCAACGCAAGGCACAGCCGAAGGCTATGTTTGAAGCTCAGTTCACGAGGCAGGCAGTCGACCAACAGAGCTGATTGCGCCATGAGCATCCGTATCAGGTTGTGCGCCAGCAAGTAGATCCACAACTCCTTGACGGCCATACCCGGCGTCTTGCAGCTCAGTGCTTCAAGCCCCAGCGTAGTCTTGAGGTTGCGCAGATCCAGCTCCACATGCCATCGGTCTTTGAACAGTGATTTGAGGGCAGCTTTGGGCACCTGCTGTGGACAATTCAAAGTAGTGACCAGGATTTTCCCTCCGGCCTTCAACTCACGTACTGTCAGCGTTTCAGGTGCCTCGTCGTAATAGGCCTGGCTCATCCAGGACGGCTTTGCCTTGGGCTTTTTCAACTCAACCAAATGATCTTCCGACCCCAAGGACTTTCCCAATTGAAAGTCCGTGCTACGCCGTCGAGCGCCGTATTGTTCGAACACCCCGTCCACGCCTCGATGTTGCAATTCACACAACAAAAAGTAGGTTGCGTAGTAGGCATCGCCCAGCACAATGTCACCTCGTTCCAAGGTATCGAGCATGGTCCTGAGCAGCGTCTGCTCATCACCTCCTTTACCGCGAAAACGTCCCAACGAGGCATCCAAAACAGCACCGCTGGCGAGGCAAACAATTCCCACCAACCGGCAGATGGGAAAGCCCAGTCCGGCTTTCTGCCCACGAGATTGCGGATAGGCCTCTTGGTTGGCCGGCGTATCCGGCAGGGTGATCGTAGTGCCATCCACGAGACGCACAGGTCGCCCCCTCCAACGCCATGATGACGGAGCCCGGTTGCTCATCGATGACCCCGTGGAGCGCAACAAGGTTGAAACCATCTCCACCGGCAACCGCGCTCTGGCTTTGCAGTAAGCACCGGTATGAATACTGTTGGGTTTCAAACCCTCGCAGGAGCGTTTGATAGAAAAATCATTCACGGCATTCTGACAGGAGCGATCGGCGCTCATCGCCTGGGACAAAAACAGGGACAGTGTTTCGGTCGGGGGGAATAATCGCTGGCGATGCTTGGGTATCGACGACTCGATACCCCGCAATAGCTCTGGATCGGTGAGCAGCTTGAAGAAAGCATGGGCATTGCTGTTCGTGGCGTGCTGGCGCATACGGTGCTGTTGATGTCGGACGATTTGGCGTCTACGATTCACTCGGGCTGTGTCCTTGCTTGATCGGTGTGTGTTCGCAACTATCACCGTAGACCAAGGCCAGCCTTTTTTCATTTCTTGCAGCCGTATCAGCTAGTTAGCCGTTAAGTAAGTGCCATTCAAATCTGTCCCCTTTTCCCTGAGCCTGTGTAGGTACTTCCCACAGGTCTCTTCAATATTCCAACTTCTTGATTTCCTGTAAGAAAATTCGGGAATTCCTCAGGGTCTGTCCCCAGTTCCCTCCTGCACCTCTTACATAACAAACACCAAATGGAATGGCGTTCCGCTTTTCGCCCAGTATTCAGCAGCTTCCAGCCAGGCTGTTGCAAAACACCCCAACGCATATGGGGCCTGAGACCATCCTTTAACTGCTTCGCGCAGAACGAGACAATAACTGTCAGCAGGGAACCAATCCATATCAACCAGACACTCGTCAAGAGCGTCCCAGTTATTACCAAAATAATCCGGAAATTGCATTGCCGACGCGACAACTGCAAACAAATCCTTATCTGACCTTACATTCGCTATTGAGCCTGTAGCTACCAGGCCCCCTAGAGTGTCTAACGCATTCTTAAATTCCTCAGCGCGGACAAAGTGGATCGAAACTGCCGAGACTTTTTTCAAGTAGCTCATACTCGTCATGACTACCTCCTGATCGGATCAACCTGGATGAAATTTTCGTAATGATCTTCTGCGTAGTACGTCCTGCCGGAGTTCGCATCTTGAACTACACGACGTTTGGCGCGATTATTAGCGCCTGGTGTATCAACGGTATACTCACGGTAATCTCCCTCTGGAAGCTTACCTTCTTTGTTCCTGAAAATGGTTCCATCTTGCTTATAGGGAAAAGGACCGCCAGTTTCGATACGATCAAGGGTCTTATTTACCTCAGCTATACGATCAGCATCCTTGAGGGGAAGATTCCTAGCCCCTTTTGGACCAACTAATCTTCGACAATTATATCTACAGCTTTCCCCTTGATAGCTACTCGACCCCAGTCTCCGGTCAGTTCATAGCCACCATCACAACCAACAAAACTGTCTATATTCCCATAATCGAACTCGCCCGAAGCATCTGCATATGCCATAAACCTCCTATCAAGCCATTCGAAAGAATCTACATTTAGAAAGCGCAAAAAAATCTTTCTATAGCAATGTTTCTCTCCTTCTTGTGGCTTTTTATATTTTGGATGATTTTCAGTAAGAACTGCTTCTAACTCAAAGACTAGAGAGCCCTCCCTCTCACAAACAGATAAAACATAGCTATCTTCGAGATAGATATTTGAAAGCGAGGGGATTTCATAATAATTCATATTTATCCTCACAAATCAAAGTCAATTGACGTGTGATTATCCGGACTTTTTCTTGTTACCGGATTACCAAAGGCGTCTGTTCTTTGACCTGTCGCGCTTTTAAACTCAACATGTGGATCAGCACTTCCTGGCGCCCGCGAACTGCCTTGTTTGATTGTCACACGAGGAATGCCATTCGCGTCAAGATATTTGAGAGGGCCACCATCAGTCTGAACAGGCTTCCAACCTTGAGCTTCCGCATATAGCTTCAACTCGCTAGCTTTTGGCGTTCGACCGGGTTCAAAAATCTTATTAATGCCTTTTGCACCATCCCCTACAACCCCAACCTTAACCCCGGTTTACCACCCTTCCCCCCAGCAGTCGACGAGAACAGATCCGCCCCCGGAAACAGCGCATCCAAAGCAGCGTCCGCCAGCAGCCCCATCACCTCGCCATTTTCAGACCGTCACTTATCTACAATGCTGATGTTAATGGCTTGTTGGTTATTCTGCGTAAAGAACAACAGGGCTAACGAACGCCCCATATTGCCGGAGAGTCTGACCTCATCCAGCAATTTCTGATTGGCGGGCATTTCATCCACCAACCGCTGCGTAACGCTCGCGCACCTCGTTGGGTCCTCTCGGCAGACCTGTGCAAACTCTTGGTTCCGAACAGTGTCAAGTTTGTTGTAATAATCCCTGACGGCCTGGCACTCGGTTTCTGATGTGCAAGTGCTCAGTTTCTGTTCTTTTTCGACTAGGTCCGCATGAAACAGGTAGTTGAAGGTGGTCGCGTTCTGTAAAAAAGGGGACAGATTTGAATGGCACTTACTTAGCCGCTAACCAATTGACCTGAAAGAGAAAAACTGAAAATGGCTGGTCCTGGTCTACGGTGATAACTGCGAACAGACTCCAACGAATCAAGGACACAGCCCCAATGAGTCGTAGGCGTAAAACTCTCCCGGTTACCCTTTTGCTCATTTGCTTGGAAAAAGGCTTTAAAATCGCGCTCCCGTCCCTTTCGGAGCGCTGCCGTGCCGCGTTTTCTTCCCCTGATGTTGTTGCTTTTCCCTTGCCTGGCTTCGGCACTTCCCGCCCTGGAGAACACCGAGCTTTACAGCGGCACGGCCAGCGACTGTCGCGATGTCGACCTTTCTACCTGGCAACATCCAACTCGCACAGTCTTGGAGAAAAATGACATCAAGCTGGAACGGGTGCAGCTGTGCAATGGCGGGCACTATCCGATTTTCCAGGTGCAATTGCCCTATGACCCACGGGGCCAGACCAAAAATTACTTTTTGGAATTGTACGAGCAGATGAGGAGGGCTAACGGTAAATGGCCCTACGCCTTGGTGGCTAGCAGCGATGCGGTGGTGGTGTATGTCAGCTATTCGAAAGACGACAGGATCGCCTTGGATTACGAGAGCTATGCGGTGCCGTAAACGTTCCTTCCTGAAGGATTAGTACCGCTGTTCGCGGGACACGCAGGTGTCCCACCTCGGTTCGATCATCCCCTTGGCACGTTCGACTGTTCCCATCGCTTTGGCGATATAACTTGCATCGCCGGTTTCCAGGGCATCACTCATGAACTCCGAAATGGCCTCTGGAGTGCTGAGGTATTCTGCGGGATCAAATTCTGTGAAGGTCTCAATCATTTTTTGCTCTCCACGCATGTGAGAACGGCGACCCAAAGGTCGCCCGTTTTCATTACTCCGCTGCCTGCGCCCGCAACCGCCTTCCAATCACATCCATTACGTCACACCCGTCGCGCAACGCTATCGTCAGCATCTTGCAAAAGTCCGAAAGCACCAGCGTATCGGAGCTGATATCCGAGCGGAACGCGATATTTTCCAGCAGTTGGGTCACAGCGCGGATGCGGTAATCGGCGGTTTCGAAGAGGACATCGAGCGGAGCTTCGGTGTCGATGTGCAGGGTGGCCGGGGTGCAGTCGATTCCGGTGATGGGCATGTATCTGGTCATAAGCAGAGCCTCGAAAGTTGATGAGTCTCTCTGTAGATCGGGTCGCCAAACCCGGTCGCCTTTTTTGGGCGACGAGGGACTATAGGTAGGCCTGCTCCAATGCCACAAGACACCGCTTTCCGAGCTTCATGTAGGACGTTTGGCCTGGTATTTGTCGGCTTAAAGCAAGCGACTGCTGCGCAGTCGAGCGGGAGCAAGCTCCCTCGCCACGGGGCGGTGCTCGATTTGAGGATTGTGCTTAGTCGTATCAGCAACCGTGGGGCTTTCCTCCTTCGTATTCACCGTGATGCGAAGTCAGTCCCTCGTTTCCTACTACGACCTGTTTGCCATCATATCTGTCCATTTCGCAGGAGGTTTCCACCTCTGTGCAGGACCTTTCGTACTTTTTTACAGGATGCGTCTGATTTCAGATGGACGGTTACGACAGTAATCATCGGGAAAGAGGCGTCATGCGTCGAACACGGTTGCGCCTTCTGAGCTGTTTCCAACGTCGCTAGTGATCCGATGGGCATCTCAGCGAGCTACCGGGGCTGTGTATTTCTGCAGAGGAAAGTAGTGTGTATGTACGTAAGTAAGTACAGAAGGTCCCATGCTATTTGAATGGGACGAAGCCAAGAACCGGGCCAACATTCTTAAGCACGGCATCGACTTCAACGACGTGCCGGGCATTTTCCAGCATCCGATGCTGGTCTTCCACGATGACCGAATGGCTTACGGGGAGAGCGTTGGATCACTATCGGATTGATCAAAACGTTGATTGGCGTGGTCGTGTATACCGAACGGCGGGACGATGTGATTCGCATCATCTCCGCCCGAAAAGCCACTAAGCAGGAGGCCATACGTTATGTCGAAAACATCGAAAACTGACTGGGAGCGCTTGGCCAAGTTGGATGATGCGGACATTGATACCAGCGATATCCCCGAATTGGATGAGGACTTCTTCCGTCGCGCCGAGCTGCGTGTGCCGGTAAAGCAGGCGGTGACTATTCGCCTTGATGCCGATGTGGTTGAGTGGTTCAAGGGGCAGGGCGCGGGCTATCAGACACGCATCAATCAGCTTCTTCGCCAATACATGCAGGCCCAGCAGGGCCATCGGCGATGAGCAAATTAATACTATGAAGCGGGCGGCTGAGAAGCCGCCCGTTGTCATTAATTCTGTTACGTGTGCCCGCAGCTCTCCGATTACATCAAACGCTATCGCGTAGCGCTGTGGTTAAGGCAAAACAGGCGACCGCTACGCAGTCGAGCGGGAGCAAGCTCCTCGCCACGTCGCTCGACTGGACGGCCTGACGTATCAGCTGTGGCAGCAACTATGGGGCTTGGCCTCTTCGTATTTATCGTGGTGCCGCACCCAGTCCATGATTTCGTCTTCGTTGCGGCCCTTGGGCGTCAGGTCGAGGTAGTTGTAGGTGCCGATCAGGATGTCGAGGCCGCGGGCGTAGGTGGAGTAGGTGTGGAAGATGTCGCCGGCTTCGTCGCGATAGAAGACGCTCAGGCCGGGGAGTTCGCCTTCGGTGGTGTCGGTTGTTTCGTAGTTGTAGGTGGCTTTTCCGGTGGCGGTGTCTTCGGCTTTGAAGCTGACGCCGAAGTCGTAGTTGAAGTCGCAGCCTTCGGATGAGACCCAATCGAAGGCCCAGCCCATGCGGCGCTTGAAGGGTTGGAATTCGGCGAAGGGCGCGTGGGAGGCGGCCACGATGGCGACGTCGTGGTGGGCCAGGTGTTGGTTGGCGCCGTCGATGTGGTCGGACAGGAATGAGCACCCTGGGCAGCCTTCTTTCCAGCCTTCGGCGAACATGAAGTGGTAGATGATCAGTTGGCTGCGGCCGCCGAACAGGTCGGCCAGGCTCAGTTCGCCGTGGGGGCCTTGGAAGCGGTAGGGTTTTTCGATTTTTACCCAGGGCAGGGCGCGGCGTTCGGCGCTGAGTTTGTCTCGTTCGCGGGTGAAGGCTTTTTCGTGGGCCAGGTGTTGGCGGCGGGCGGCGAGCCATTCTTCCCGCGAGACGACTGGATGATTCTCTACGTTCATGGTGATTTCTCCTGCGTGGCAGAGCCGCTGAGTCGGCACTTTCTGTAAGTGGTCGTCTGGCGCTGGATGAATTCGACAGGCCGCCGGTCGGTTTGTGAAATGGCCCACAAGAAGCTTGAACGCGATTCCCCGGCACACCGCGCGGCTGGGTTCAGGGCTGCTTCGCAGCCCAACGGGGATAAATCCCCTCGCCACAATGAATCGGGCAAGCCTTAGGTGAGCAGCGTTGCGCCGGTAAACCCGGCTGAACGGCGGCGCGACGCCTCGGTCACAACCTAGGTAGGCATCTCACTCTTTGGAGGATGGACCAGGATGACGACTTATAACTGGGACTTGATCGAACGGTTGTTGCACGAAGTGCAGAACGGCGCCGGTCACAGCTTTGCTCCTCGGGCTTACGCGGAGGAATACGCGGCGGCGAAAGGGGCTGAAGGCGAGGCGATCGATAACCTCGATCATCTGAAAGCGGTTGCCGGGGAGTACGAGAAGTTGCTGCTGGAGCGTGGCTATATCGAGCCGCGGCCGGAGGAAGAGGGCGGCAATGGCGAGAATTTTGTGCTGACGCCGCGTGGCTCGCGGTTGTTGAGCCTGATCGACAGCAGCATCCCGGGCAATGATCATCCGCGCCAGGTGCTGGATGAGCAGGAGGATGCGCTGGATGAGTTTACGTTTGATGAGTTGGCTTCTAAGGCGCAGATTGCCTGACAGGCCTGCACTGAACCCTGTGGGAGCGAGCTTGCTCGCGATAGCGGTCTGACATTCAACAGGTGTGTTGCCTGTTCAACCGCTATCGCGAGCAAGCTCGCTCCCACATTGGATCTCACTGGTTTTAAGTCAGTACTTACTCAGGTTCGTGCTGCTTTCAGGCACTTCAAGTCAGTGAAATCCTTCTTCACACCGTCGATCTTCTTCAGAAGCCGTTCGCGCTGGGGCGGGGTGCTTTCGGCCATCAGGTCCACCAGCAGGCTGCGGGCCTGGGCTTCGGTTTTGCTGAAGGCTTCGCGGTAGGCGGGGGTCCAGAGGCTTTCGCGGTTGACCAGCAATTGTTCGATGCGCTTGGGGAAGTCGGGGCTGTGGCGTTGGGCCACGGCTTCGCTGAACTGGTTTTGCCAGTGGGCGCGGTTGGCGATCCATTGCTGGTTCTGGTCCCCCAGGGCGGTGGACCAGGCCATCACCCGTTGGCGCTGGGCGTCGGTGAGCGGGCCGAGCCAGTCGTCCAGGCGTTTGACCATGCGGTCGCTGCGTTCCTGGATCTGTTCCTGCAACGTCGGCTTGAGGTACTGCTGCTGGCGTTTGCGCTGGTCCTTGACGAAGGCGGCGTCCATGTCATCGACTTGGTCGTCGTTCAGGCCTTGCAGCAGTTCGATGGCCGAGGGGGTGATTTCCCGGGCGGTTTCGGCGATGGCGGCCTCGGCTTCCCGGGTGCGTTGTTGCAAGGCTTCGTCGGTTACCTGGTCGGTTTGTACCATGGTCTTGAGGCGATCCAGCCAGTCGAGGTAACCGGGCAATTGGGTGGTGCAATGCCAGGTCAGATGGTCCTTGAGGCGTTCGTTGAACCAGTCTTTTTGCGCGCCTCTGATGTCCAGGTAATCGTTGAGGGTCCAGGGAATGATCAGGTCGAGGTTGCGGTAGGCCAGGCCTATGCGGCTGCAGGCGGTGAGCGTCAGCAACAGGGTGATGAACATGGCAGAGCGGGTCAACCAGCGCGGCATGAGCGAGTCCTTGCGAAGGCGGAGGTGCTTTGTTTGAGCATCGCAGACGCGCGGCAGTTCAGCCGATTAAATGCGTAACGCTTAGTAAAAAGGGTGGGCCATCTTGAGGGTCAGCAGGCTGTCGCATTCGCTGTTGTGGCCGGAGTATGCCGAGCAACTGCTGCCGCTGAGGCTTGAGTCGCTGTAGATCAGGTCCAGGTCGAGGCCCTTCCACGGGCGGGAAATTTTCAATGACCAGTCGCTGAAACTGCCGACATAACCGTTCTCGACCGAGACCGGTGTGTTGAGCTGGTGGGTGGTGTATTTGGCGCTGATGCCAATTCCGAACGGTATGTTGCCGCCCAGGTCGGCAAACAGCGTGCTGTTCTGTTTGTCCGGGTCGTTGCTCAGGGCCGCGCCGAAACGGCTGCCAAGCACGGTCAGGCCGCCGTAGAACTCTTGGCTGTCGAGGGTATCGACGGTGGGGTAGCTGTAGTGGATCAGGCCGACTTCGTAGCCCAGGGTCTGGTCGAAGGGTTGTTTAAAGCCCATGTAGGAATCGACTTCAAGGTCGGCGGAAGGTGTCAGGCCGGCGCTGGGTGACCACTGGCCGACGTACCAGCCGCTGTCGTGGCTCAGATCCAGGCCACCGTGGAACGAACCGCTGCTCGACGGCGTGACCAGGCCCTCGGCCATGCTACGGCTGGGCGTGGTACCAAGCTTGAGGTCGAAGTCGCCGAGCTCGCGCTGGAACACCTGCCCCTGAGCGAGGGAACAGGTCATTAGGCTGATCATCAGCAGAACAATAGGGATACGCATGCTTCACTCCATGAATAGCGAGAAGCAGGATCGGTCAAAAAGCTGAAACGCTTGAGCTAGAGAGGTGAAAGCATACCGGCGAATGCTCGGCTGTGAAGGCCGTTCGTCGATTGATGGGAAATGGGTGGGGCGGGGGAGGGTTCCAGTCCAAGCGCTTCGAAGCTCAAAGCGCTTTGGGACCAGGTGACGCGCAGGTTACTTCTTGCCCAGGCTGATCTGCTTGGACGGGCCGAATGTCTGGCCGCTGACGCCTTTGGCAATTTGCTGGATCTCGCCGCCGGACTTGAGGAACGCAGCGATCTGGTCGTTGATCGACTCGCTGGTTTCAACGGCTGGAGCTGGCTTTGATTTGCTGTTGGATGCTTTTACGCGCATGACGACCATTAACCTGTAGATAATTAATTGGGCCAGGCATCGTACAGGAAATACTTGACAATTGCTTGGTAAATATCCTTCTGAATTATCGCTGTCGTGACGGGAATAATAGACGACTCTCCTGCAATTATTGCCCTAAGCCTCTGTTTTAAATAACAACCGGGGGAGAAATAGGGCGCCGATGGCGAGCGATACGCAGCGCCGCTCGCCTGACGAATGGCCGTGGCTGGGGCGAAAGCCCAGGAAAATCAATGGTTGTGCAGGGCCTTGCTGGCAAACCTTGCCTGCAGCCACGAATCGCGCTGCAAAACCGGGTAGAATGCCGCCCACGCAATGAGGGTATTGGAAATGGCTTTAGTCGGGCGCTACAACAGTTTGCAAGTGGTTAAACACACTAACTTCGGTTTATATCTGGACGGCGGTGCGGACGGCGAAATCCTGCTGCCCAACCGTTATATTCCCAAGGATATTCCCAGCGAAGATGAAGACTGGCTCAATGTTTTCATTTATCTGGACAGCGACGACAAACTGATCGCTACCACGGAAAAACCCAAAGTTCAGGTCGGTGAGTTCGCCAGCCTGAAAGTGGCTGAAGTCAACAGCATCGGCGTGTTCCTGGACTGGGGCCTGCCCAAGGATCTGCTGCTGCCGTACTCCGAAGAAAAGCGCCAGATGACCGCTGGCGAGTACTGCGTGGTACACGTCTACCTCGACAAGCACACTCGCCGCATCACCGCCACAGCGCGCCTGGATCGTTACCTGGACAAGACGCCGGCCAACTACACGCCTGGCCAGGAAGTGGATTTGCTGGTCGCCGAAGCCACCGACATGGGGTTCAAGGCGATCATCAATAACAAGCACTGGGGCCTGATCCACAAGAACGAAATCTTCAAGTTCATGCGCGCCGGCAAGCAGGAAAAAGGCTTCATCAAGGAAATCCGCCCGGACGGCAAGATCAGCCTGAGCCTGCAGCCCGTGGGCCAGGAAGCCGCCACCAGCCTTAACGCGAAGATCCTCGCCAAGTTGCGTGAAAACAACGGCACCCTGCCGGTCAGTGACAAGAGCGACCCGGTGCTGATCAGCAGCCTGTTTGGCGTGAGCAAGGGCAACTTCAAGAAAGCCATTGGTGCGCTGTACAAGAATGGGCAGATTGTCATTCATGCCGATCGCATCGAGCTGAGCTGATCTTCAGTCGAGCCACTCATCTGTGGCAAGTAAGGGTTTTATGTGGCCAGCGAGGCCAGCTGTGGGAGCAAGGCTTGCCCGCGATGAAGGCGATGCGGTCTTTCTGAAACCGAGGCGCCTGTTTCGCGAGCAAGCTTTGCTCCCACATAGCGGTGCGCTGCGACTTTCCTCTGTATACAAAACCCTGCACCTTTAGCATGCACCCGCGCCCTGTTCGTGGGCGCATGCCTGCGCTTGCCCGGCTTAAACCCCCGCTGCACACCCCGGTTTGTCTCATATTTCGCGCCTATGGCACGCATTCTGCGTAGCAACGCGTATACAAACCATGCCGGCTCCCGTGCGCAGTATGGTGAGCAGATCGATACGGGGGCACGGCGGTACTCAAAGGAGCCCCGCAATGTCCGAGCAATTGCCCAACGGCTACAGCCCCCGCCTCTATAACGAGGACCTGGGCCCGCTGCCGCAGAAATGGAATTGGTACAACATCTTCGCCTTCTGGATGAGCGATGTGCACAGTGTGGGCGGCTATGTGTTTGCCGCCAGTCTGTTTGCGTTGGGGTTGGCGAGCTGGCAGGTGTTGATTGCCTTGCTCGGCGGGATCTGCATCGTGCAGTTGATCGCCAACCTGGTCGCCAGGCCGAGCCAGCAGGCGGCGGTGCCGTATCCGGTGATCTGTCGGCTGGCGTTCGGGGTGTTCGGGGCGAATATTCCGGCGGTCATTCGCGGCTTGATCGCCGTGGCCTGGTACGGCATTCAGACGTACCTGGCTTCCAGTGCTCTGATCATTGTGGTGCTACGGTTTTTTCCTTCGATGGAAGCCTACGCGACGCCGCATTTTGCCGGTTTGTCCTACCTGGGCTGGTTCGGTTTCCTCAGCTTGTGGTTTGTCCAGGCGCTGGTGTTCTGGACCGGTATGGAATCGATCCGTCGTTTCATCGACTGGGCCGGACCGGTGGTCTATGCCGTGATGTTCCTGTTGGCCGGTTGGATCGTGTGGAAGGCCGGTTGGAGCAATATCAGCTTCACCCTGGCGGAAAAGTCCCTGTCTGGTTGGCAGGCGTTTGGCCAGGTGATCGTGGCGACGGCGTTGGTGGTGTCGTACTTTTCCGGTCCGACCCTGAACTTCGGCGATTTCAGCCGTTACTGCCGGAGCATGTCTGACGTACGCCGGGGCAATTTCTGGGGGCTGCCGGTGAATTTCCTGGCGTTCTCCCTGGTCACCGTGGTGATTGTTTCCGGGACCTTGCCGGTGTTCGGCGAAATGCTTCATGACCCGATCGCCACTGTGGCGCGCATCGACAACAGTGTGGCCGTCTTGCTGGGCGCCTTTGCCTTTGTGACCGCCACCATCGGCATCAACATTGTCGCCAACTTCGTCTCCCCGGCGTTCGACTTCGCCAACGTCGCGCCCAGCAAGATCAGTTGGCGCGCTGGCGGCATGATCGCGGCGGTGGCCTCGATTTTCATCACGCCGTGGAACCTGTTCAATAACCCTGAAGTGATCCACTACACCCTTGACGTGCTGGCGGCGTTCATCGGTCCGCTGTTCGGGATCTTGCTGGTGGATTACTACCTGATCAAAAAGCAGCAGATCGACGTGGATGCGTTGTTCAATGACGGGCCGAGCGGGCGTTATTACTACAGTGGCGGCATCAACTGGACCGCGGTGAAGGCGTTGATTCCGGCCACGTTGATGGGCGTGGCGATCACCTTCACGCCGCTGCTGCAACCGATGGCCAACTTTGCCTGGTTCACCGGTTGCTTCCTTGGTGGGGTGTTGTATTTCGCTCTGGCGCGCCGCGAGCCGGCCGCGCAGCTGAACAAATCCCTCAGCCCGGCCGGCCAGGCCTGATCAACGCAGGGCAGTCTGGGCGCAAGGCCTCGCCGCGCCCTGGCTGGCGGGCCGCAGCAACAGGCCGCCGGCCAGCAGCAGACCGCTGCCGGCGATGATCAGCGCCGGTTGCAGGCCGCCGCTGAAATGGCTGCTCAGCGCCGCCAGCAGTGGCCCGCTGAGTTGGCCCACGGCAAAACAGGCGGTCAACAGGCCAGCGTTGCGCTGGGTGGCGTGGGGCGCCAGTTCCCGGGAGCGCAGCATCACCAGTTGCATGCAGGCCAGGAACGGCGTGCCACACAGGATCACGCCCAACGCCAGGCCCGGGCCGCTGCCCAGCAGGCAGGCAAATACCCCAGCGGCTTGCAGCCAGAGCGTACCGATCAGCCAGCGACCGGTGGTGTTCGGGTTGGGGCGACGCAGGCTGACCAGCAACACACCGGTGGCGGCGGCCAGGCCGAAGCAGGGCCAGAACAGGTCCGCCAGCCATTGCCCGTGGAACTGCGCCGAGGCCATTTGCGACAGGAACGTGGCCGGAATGATGTAGCCCACGCCATACAGGGCGTACACCACGCCCAGTCGAGCGATGCCACGGTTCGGCGAGGCGGGAACCGGCGCGGCAACGGTCGCGGTCGCGGCGGGTTGCGGCAGGATCGGCAAAATCACCAATAGCATCGCCAGCGCCACGCCGGCATACACCAGCCACAGGGTCGCGGAGGTCTGGCCCAGCAGGTTTGAGCCCAGCGCCAATAAGCCTGTCAGAAAAATCCCCAATCCAGGTCCAGCAAATACCAGGGCGCCGAGCCGTGGCCGTCCCGCTGCCGCTGCCAAGGGCTGGCTCAGGGCGGTGATCATCACCAGCACCCAGGCACTCGCCATGCCGGTGCCAAAGCGCAATGCCAGGTGTGGCCAGAAACCCCAGGCCCAGAACGAGGCCAAGGTCAGCAATACACACAGCCACAGGCCGCCGAGCAACCGCCGCCGTACCTGTTCCGGACGGCGGGCGAACATGGCGTCCAGCGCACCGAGGAAATAACCCAGGTAGTTGGCGGCGGCAATCAGACCGGCGGCGGTCAAGTCGAGCTGACCTTCGCCGATCAAATGAGGTAACTGGGGCGTAAGGGCGAAGCGGCCAATGCCCATGGCCATCATCAGCGCGATGAAACTGCCGAGCAGGCGAATAAGAGGTGACATGGTCGTTCTCCAGCGTCGAGGCGAATGACCGTCAGGCTAGGACCGATTGATTTTCATTAAAAATGAATAATAGTGAGTAACTTGTTCTTTTTTGGAGAAGGTTGTGGAGTTCAGCCAACTACGGATTTTCCAGGCCGTGGCCGAGGAAGGTTCCATCACCCGGGCCGCCGAGCGTCTGCACCGGGTGCCGTCGAATCTTTCGACCCGGCTCAAGCAGCTTGAAGAGCAACTGGGCGTGGACCTTTTCCTGCGTGAGCGTCAGCGTTTGCAGTTGTCACCGGCAGGAAAAGTCCTCTTGGACTATGCGGCCAAGCTGTTCGCCTTGCACGACGAAGCCCATGCGGCGGTGCAGGGCGGGCAACCGGCCGGGGACTTCCTGCTGGGCACGATGTACAGCACGGCGGCGACGCATCTGCCGGACTTGCTGGCGACTTATCACCGGGCGTATCCGGCGGTGAACCTGCAAGTGCAGTCCGGGCCGAGTGGCGAATTGCTCGAGGGCTTGCTCACCAATCGGCTCGACGCGGCGTTGGTGGACGGCCCGCTGGAGCTGGCGGGGCTGGATGGTGTGCCGTTGTGCGACGAGCGGTTGGTGCTGATTACCGAGGCCGATCATGCGCCGGTACGCAGCGCGCTGGATGTGCAGGGCCGCGCTGTGTTCACGTTCCGGCGAGGTTGCTCCTACCGGATGCGGTTGGAGGCCTGGTTTGCCCATGACCACGCGACCATGGGCCGGGCGATGGAAATCGAGTCTTACCAAGGGATGCTGGCGTGTGTGATCGCCGGGTCCGGGGTGGCGTTGATGTCGGAGTCGATGCTCGCCAGCCTGCCGGGCCGCGAGCGGGTGGCGGTGCACCCGTTGGTCGAGCCGTTTGCCAGTGCCACGACCTGGCTAATGTGGCGCAAAGGCATGGTCGGGGCCAACCTCAATGCTTGGATTGAATTGCAACAACAGGCTTGGCCGCGAGCGTCCATGACGACGGCGCAATCGGCTTGAACTCCGGGAGGTAGATTTGGATCAATTCAGTAACAGATCATTGCAAACTGAGACGAGCATTGCGTAGAACATCGGACTATTATCAGTGCGAAGGGGCCACAGTAATTTGCCGCTCGTACCACCCTGAGGGGGCACCACGATGAAAGAGAAAATCCAGAATTGGCTTCACGACCTGGGTGTCGCGCTTGGCCTGATCGAGCCACCGATGCAACCGGTACCGATCCGCACCGATGACGAGCAACGCCGCCGCCAACCGCGCCGCCGGTAAACCCACCAGGATTTGGAGAGATCGCAGTTGCGGACCATTTCAGTCGAGATGGCCCGCAACTGCGATCTTTTTTATGCCTGAAGACAACCAATGTGGGAGCGAGCTTGCTCGCGATAGCGGTGGACCGGCATGCATTCATGTTGAATGTACCGCCGTCATCGCGAGCAAGCTCGCTCCCACAGGGATCTCATTGCCCAGGGTTGTCGGTCAAACCACCTTGGCCACCACGCTCGGCCGTGGCGACAACAAGCTCACCAGCACAAAACTCACCAGCGCCACGCTCAGGCTGTAGTAGATCGGCGTGTTGGCGTCCAGGCCGTCCTTGAGCATGAAGAACAGCGCGGTCAGGAAGCCCAGCGACATGCTGCTGATCGCGCCGGCGGTGGTGGCGCGTTTCCAGTAGATGGCACCGATCAGCGGGATCAGCATGCCGCCCACCAACAGGTTGTAGGCCAGGGTCAGGGCGCTGATGACGTCACTGACCACCAGGGCGATCACCAAGACCACCGCCCCCATCAGCAGGGTCGCGATGCGGTTTTCGTGGACGTCGCCGCTGCCGCTTTCACGGCCCTGGCGCAGACGGGGCAGCAAGTCCTGGACCACCGTGGTGGACGCGGCGAGCAGGCCTGCCGCAGCGGTGGACATCAAGGCTGCCAGGGCCGCGGCGATCACCAATCCACGAATGCCGTTGGGCAGGCTGGTCTGGACGATGCTGGCGAAGGCGTTGTTGACGTTTTCCAGGTCCGGCAGCAACACCTTGGCCGCCATGCCGATCAACGCACCGGCCAGGCCGTACAGCACGCAGTACAGGCCGGCGGCGGTGCCAGCCACTTTGGCCACGCCTTCGCTGCGAGCGGTGAACACCCGCTGCCAGATGTCCTGGCCGATGAAGATGCCGAAGAAGTAGATCAGGAAGTAGGTGAGGATGGTGTCCCAGCCAATCGCGGTGAAGTCGAAGTAGCTGGCTGGCAATGCCGCCACCATCGCGTCCCAGCCGCCGGCATCGACGATGGACATCGGCATCAGCAGGAACACCAGGCCAACGGTCATGATCAGAAATTGCACGATGTCGGTGAGGGTCAGCGACCACATGCCGCCGATGGTGGAATACAGCACCACCACGCCACCGCCCACCAGGATCGACACCCAGAACGGCAAGCCGAACAGCACCTGCATCACGGTGCCGATGGCGATGGTCGAGGTGGCGCCGATCATCAGCGCATAAACCAGCATGATCAACGCACTGGCCTGGCGCGCGGCCGGGTTGTAGCGGCGCTCCAGCACCTGGGTCACGGTGTAGATCTTGAGCTTGAGCAACGGCTTGGCGAGGAACAGGCTCAGGCCGACGATGCCCAGGCCGATGGCGCCGCACAGCCAGAATCCGGAAATGCCGTAGACGTAGCCCAGGCGCACGGTGCCAATGGTGGACGCACCGCCCAGCACGGTGGCGGCCATGGTGCCCAGGTAAAAGCCCGGGCCGAGATTGCGCCCGGCGACCAGGTAGTCGTCACGGGTTTTGGCGCGGCGCATGCCGTACCAGCCGAGGGCGATCATGCCAGTGGCGTAGAGAAGAACGACGATTAAGTCCAAAGCCATGGTGGCGTGTCTCCGATTGTCTTTTTTGTAGTGAAGTCGGGGCGAAACAGTGCACTGATCGTTCCCACGCTCTGCGTGGAAATGCCGCCCGGGATGCTCCGCGTCCCTGCATGACGCAGAGCGTCACTGGCTGCATTCCTACGCAGTGCGTGGGAACGAGCAACACAGGGATTTCGTTTGCTCGGATCAGGCGGTTTGCCTGAGGGCGGGTTTATCGATAGGCACCGAAGCGTCCTTGCTCCGCGGATCCCCTGGCCCATACACCGCCGCCGGCTCTGGAAACAGGCTCAGCAGTACCAGGTACACCACCGAGGCCAGGCCCAGGGTCACCGGCAGGCTGATGTCGATCCCGCCAGCCAGTTCCCCCAGCGGCCCGACGAACTGCCCCGGCAGGTTGACGAAGCACAACCCAACCAGCGCGCTGGGGATCCATGCCCCCAGGCCGCGCCAGTTCCAGCCGTGGCTGAACCAGTAGCGCCCGCCGGTTTCGCCGCGAGTGAACACTTGCAGGTCATCCGGGCAGTAGAAGCCGCGGCGTACCAGCAGGCCGATGATCATGATCACCATCCACGGCGTGGTGCAGGTGATGATCAGCACGGCGAAGGTCGAGACGCTCTGCACCAGGTTCGCCGCGAAGCGGCCGATGAAGATGAACGCAATCGACAGCACGCCGATCAGCAGCGTCGCCTTGACCCGCGACAGCACCCGTGGAAACACGCTGGACATGTCCAGGCCGGTGCCATACAGCGATGTGGTGCCGGTGGACATGCCGCCGATCACCGCGATCAGGCACACCGGCAGGAAGAACCAGCTCGGCGAAACCGCCAGCAAGCCGCCCACGTAGTTGTTGGCCGCGATGTAGTCCGGTGCCTTGATCGCCACGATGGTGGCGGTGGCGAGGCCGAACAGGAACGGGATCAACGTCGCCAGCTGCGCAGCGATCACGGCCAACATGATGCGGCGCTTGGGCGTGTCGCGAGGGATGTAGCGCGACCAGTCACCCAGGAACGCACCGAAGGAAATCGGGTTGCTCATGGCTACCAGCGCCGCGCCGATGAACGCCGCCCAGAAGCCCGGCTGGCCGAGGCTGACGGTGCCGGCGAACTGGCTGTCGAAGGTCGGTGCGAAAGCCAGGATGCCCAGCAAAAACAGCAGGCTGGCGGCCCATACGGCGATGCGATTGACCCACAGCATGAAGCGGAAGCCGTAGATGCACACCGTCAAGACCAGCAGGGCGAACAGGCCGTAGGCCAGGCCCAGGCTCAGGTCGGTCTCTGGCACGCCGATCAGCCGCTTGGCGCCGCCGATCAACGCGTCCCCCGAACTCCACACCGACAGCGAGAAGAACGCGATGGCGGTCAGCAACGAGAGGAACGAGCCGACGATTCGCCCGTGCACGCCGAAGTGCGCACCGGACGACACCGCGTTGTTGGTACCGTTGAGCGGGCCGAACAGGCCCATGGGCGCAAGGATGATCGAACCCACCAGGACGCCCAGCACAATGGCCCAGACCCCGGCCTGGAATGACAGGCCGAACAGCACTGGGAAACTGCCGAGCACGGCGGTGGCGAAGGTGTTGGCGCCGCCGAAGATCAGGCGAAACAGGTCGCTTGGGCCGGCGGTTCGTTCGTGGTCCGGGATCTGTTCGACCCCGAAGGTTTCAATTTGCGTAAGGCTGTTGTCGTTATTGTTATGCATGATCTGCTCCGATCATAAAGGCGCGCCCGTCGTGTGCGGGCGTCACCTGTTGCTAAGGGATTGGCAGCCCTTCCGGCATTGCGGACAAATGTTCGTGGCAGGCCAGCCATAGGCCTTGTTGTTCTTGGCGAAACACAATGGTTTCGCGCTCCTGGCTAAAGTGAAGCTCCCCTTGCATGCGCAACTCGGTGGCCACGTCATGGATGAAAATCGCCACGTCCCCTTGCAGGCTGACAAAGGCGTTGCTCGAGGTGCAATTGAGTACCTCGAAGCCATCCTCGGACCGCCAGCGATCCCACAACGCCTGGTAGGCATCGCGCGATAGCAGGGGCTGTTCGAGGGTGTAGAACACGAAACTCGCATCGGTGGTGAACGCGCCGAAGTAGGCGTCGCGGTCATTGCGGGCGAAGGCCGACACCAAATTTGCGGCGGCCTGGAGCACCTGGTCCTGTTCGTTCATGGGCGCACCTCAGCGATGAACCACGCCAGGCAGTACGCAGAGCATCTCGTACAGCAGGTTGGCGCCCAGCAGCGAGGTGTTGCCGGTGGTGTCGTACGGCGGCGAGACTTCTACCAGATCGCAACCGACCAGGTCGAGGCCCTGGCAGCCACGGACGATTTCGATCGCCTGGATGGTGGTCAGGCCGCCGATTTCCGGGGTGCCGGTGCCAGGGGCCCAGGCCGGGTCGATGCCGTCGATATCAAAGCTCAAGTACACCGGGCCGCCGCCGACTTTTTCACGCACTTCGGCCATCAGCGGGGCGAGGGATTTGTGCCAGCACTCTTCGGCCTGGACCACGCGGAAACCCTGGTTGCGGCTCCAGTTGAAATCATCGGCGGTGTAACCCTGGGCCCGCAGGCCGATCTGCACCACGCGGTCGCAATCGAGCAGGCCTTCTTCCACGGCGCGGCGGAAGGTGGTGCCGTGGGCGATCTTCTCGCCGAACATGTGGTCGTTCACATCGGCGTGGGCGTCGATGTGCACCAGGCCGACCTTGCCGTGTTTCTTGTGGATGGCCCGCAGGATTGGCAGGGTGATGGTGTGGTCGCCACCCAGGGTCAGGGGGATGACGTTGTGTTCGAGGATCTTGTGGTACGACTCCTCGATGATCCGCACCGCGTCCAGCAGGTTGAAGGTGTTGATCGGCACGTCGCCGATGTCGGCCACCGACAGCGAGTCGAACGGCGCGGCGCCAGTGGCCATGTTGTAGGGGCGGATCATCACGGATTCGGCGCGGATCTCCCGCGGCCCGAAACGGGTGCCGGCGCGCAGGGAGGTGCCGATGTCCAGCGGCACGCCAACGAACGCAGCGTCCAGGCCGGCAGCGGTTTGCAAATGGGGGAGTCGCATCATGGTGGCGATGCCGCCGAAGCGCGGCATTTCGTTGCCGCCCAGTGGTTGGTGAAGAATCTTGTCCACGGGTAGGGCCTCATCGTTGTTTTATTTATCAGGGGCCGATTCTGCGAAAAGCCTGGGATGGGAAGAATCGCTGGGGGCAAATACTTAGTTCAGATTTTTCTAAACTAATGCGGGGTGGGGCGATAGACTCGCGATTGATCTGTTGAAGCAACACTGTGGGAGCAAGGCTTGCCCGCGATGAAGTTCATGCGGTTTCCTCTAGAACCGAGGCGCCTGTATCGCGAGCAAGCTTTGCTCCCACAGATAAATCCCCTCGCCACAAAGTTTGCAGTGACCCGTCTGTATGGAGACACCCCCAATGGCCAACGCTCTACCCGACCTGAAACTGCTGCGCATTTTCGTCAGCGTGGTCCGGCACCAGGGTTTCGCCAACGCTCAACACGAGCTCAACCTGTCCACGTCGGCCATCAGCACCTACATGAGCCAGCTTGAGTCGGCCCTGGGCCTGGTGTTGTGTCATCGCGGCCGGGGCGGGTTCAGCCTGACCAGCAAGGGCGAGTTGTTCCATCAGGAAACCTTGCGCCTGTTGGGCGAGCTCGAAGGGTTCGAGCAGTACGCCGCCGCGCTCAAGGGGGAGCTGCGCGGCACCTTGAACCTGGGGGTGATCGACTCCACCGTCAGCGATAAGGCCTTGCCATTCGCCGAAGCCATCGGTGCCTACAGCCAGGAGCATCCGGCGGTGCATTTGCACCTGTCGGTCATGAGCCCTTACGAGTTGCAACTCGGTGTACAGGACAACCGCCTGGACCTGGCCATCGGTGCGTTTTCCACGCGCATGAGCGGGCTGGTCTACATGCCGCTGTACCGTGAGCAGCACTGGTTGTATTGCAGCAACCGTCACCCGTTGTTCAACGAGCGGCGCATCCCCGAGCAGGTCATCACCCAGCAGCGCATGGTCGGGCGCGGTTACTGGAGCCAGGCCGAACTGGCTCGCCATGGCTTCAAGCACAGCGCGGCGACGGTGGAGAGCATGGAGGCGCAGTTGATCCTGGTGTTGTCCGGGGCCTACGTCGGTTACCTGCCTGAACACTACGCCCAGGCTTGGGTCGACAAGGGCGACTTGCGCGTGCTGCTGCCGGCGACCTTCGGCTATCAGGCACCGTTTTCGATGATCGTGCGCCGTGGCCGCAGCCGCGAGCCGCTGATCCAGACCTTCCGCGATTTGCTCAAAGCTCAACTGAATCAGGCCTGATCATGTCCAGAACTCAATGCCCGCGCTGTCAACGACCGCAAAGCCACTGTCTGTGCCCGTTGATCCCCAGCCTCGACAGCCGCACCCGCGTCTTGCTGTTGCAGCATCCCAGCGAAGTGAACCATGCCTTGAACACCGCCCGCTTGGCGGCGTTGGGGCTTAACAACGCTGAACTGATCGTGGGCGAGGTGTTCGAGGATTTGCCCAGGTTGCTCAATCAGCCGGGTTATCAGGCGCAGTTGTTGTTTCCGGCTGACGATGCGCGACCGCTGCAAGCCTATGCGCCCTGCGATGAGCCGTTGCTGCTGGTCGTGCCCGACGGCACCTGGCGCAAGGCGCGCAAGCTGCTGCACCTCAACCCGCTGCTGGCGGCGTTGCCGAGGGTGACGTTGGCCGAGGGCGGGGTGTCTCGTTATCGTTTGCGCAAGGCACCGGGGCCGGGAGCGTTGTCGACGGTGGAAGCGATTGTCCAGGCGTTGCAGGTGCTTGAGGCGCCGGCGAGCTTCGAGGGGTTGCTGAGGCCGTTCGAGGCGTTGATCGAGGGGCAGATAGCGGCGATGGGGGAGGAGGTTTTTCGGCGTAACCATGCTGGGAAATAATGGTTGTCCTCGCTGACGCCATCGCGAGCAAGCTCGCTCCCACAGTTGATCTTCAGTGCACACAAGATTTGTGGTCGCCACAGATCCAATGTGGGAGCGAGCTTGCTCGCGATGGCGGCCTCATGACCAGAGAAGAGCCCAGCTGGAACCTACCGCTCGCGCATTGCCTCGGTCCGCGCCTTCAACACCGGTTTTAGCAAGTAATCCAGGACACTTTTCTCCCCGGTAATGATGTCCACCGTCGCCACCATCCCCGGAATGATCAGCAACGGTTTGGTATCCCCGCCCAAGTGGTTTTTGTCGGTGCGCACCTGGATCAGGTAGAAGCTGTTGCCCTTGTCGTCGGTAATGGTGTCGGCGCCGATCAGTTCGAGTTTGGCGCTCAGCCCGCCATAGATCGTGTAGTCGTAGGCGCTGAATTTGACCATGGCTTTCTGGCCCGGGTGCAGGAACGCCACGTCCTGAGGGCGGACCTTGGCTTCGATCAGCAGGTTGTCTTCCAGGGGCACGATTTCCACCATGTCGTTACCTGGCTGCACCACACCGCCGATGGTGTTGACCTTCAGTTGCTTGATCACCCCATGCACCGGCGAGACTACGGTGGTGCGGGTCACGCGGTCGTCGATGGCGATGCTCGAGGCGGTGATTTTCGACAGTTCGGTGCGCTTCTCGTTGAGGTCCTTGGCTGCCTCGGAGCGAAAGGTCTGCTCCGATTCGTCGATCTTGCTTTTGATCTCGTTGATCGCCGATTCCGCCCGGGGAATGGCCAGGGTGGTGGCGTTGAGCGAACCGCGGATTTCCACCGCGCTGCGTTTGAGCCGCAGGATCTCCACCGGTGATACCGCCCCGGTGCGCACCAGCGGGGCAGACATGTTCATTTCTTCTTGCAGCAAGGCCAGGGCGGAGCTGAACTGGCCTTGCTTGGAGCGAAACTCTGCCAGTTCCTGAGTCTTCTGCCGCAGCTGTTCGGTCAGGGTGCGTTGTTCGCTGGCCAGGCGCCGTTGCCGTTGTTCGTACAGTGAACGCTCGTCCTCGGCCACTTGCGGGGCCTTGGCGATCACCTCGGTTGAAAGCTTGAACGGCCGGCCCTCGGCCTCGGCCGACAGGCGCTCGACCTGGGCGGTCAAGGCATAGCGGTCGGCCTCGCTCTCGCCCTTGTTCGACAGGAAACGCGTGTCGTCCAGGCGCAGCAGGGTGTCGCCCTTGTTCACCATCTGGCCTTCACGGACGAAAATCTCAGTGACGATGCCGCCCTCCAGGTTCTGGATCACCTGGATCTTGCTCGACGGAATCGCCTTGCCTTCGCCGGTGGTGACTTCCTGCAACACCGCGAACTTCGCCCACACCAGCCCAGTGATGATCAACCCGGCGGCCAGCCACACGGTAACGCGCGAGCGGCGCGGCGAATCCTGCAGCGTGGCGCCGGCGGTTTCCGGCATGAACTCGCTTTCGGCGCTTTTGCTGAAACTGCCGAAGTAGCTTCGGGCGGCTGAATCCGGTGTTTGAGCAGACATGGGGCGGTACCCGTCAGTGAGAGAAAATAAAGCCAAACACATACCTGTGGCTTGAGAGGGTTATCTGTGGGAGCAAGGCTTTTGTGGGAGCAAGGCTTGCCCGCGATACAGGCGCCTCGGTTCCAGTGAGACCGCATCGGCTTCATCGCGGGCAAGCCTTGCTCCCACACAAACCTGTTCCCACACAAACCTGTTCCCACACAAACCTGTTCCCACACAAACCTTGCTCCCACAGGTTGCGGTGTTGTTTCTATACCGCCGCGGAGCCCACCCGGCCCTTGCGCAGCGCATCGATCACCGCCTCTTTCGGGCCATCGGCCACGATCCGGCCGTTATCCAGCACCACCAGGCGGTCCACCAGGCTCAGCATCGAGGTGCGGTGGGTGACCAGCAGCACGGTCTTGCCCTGCACATGGGTATGCAGCTTTTGCCGCAAGACGTCTTCGCTGCTGTTGTCCATGGCGCTGGTGGGTTCGTCCAGCAGCAGGATCGGCGGGTCGAGCAGCAAGGCCCGGGCCAGTAGCACGGCCTGGCGTTGGCCGCCGGAGAGCAGTTGCCCGCGCTCGCCCACCGGGCGGTCGAAACCTTGGGGATGTTGGCGCGCCAGTTCGGTGACACCGGTCAGTTCCGCCACTTCCAGCATGCGCGCGTCGCTGATGTAGCGGGCGCCCAAGGTGAGATTGTCCCGCAGGCTACCGGCCAGCAGCGGCAGGTCATGGGCGACGTAGCCGATCTGTTGGCGCAGGTCGGCGACGTCCAGTTGCCGCAGGTCCAGGCCGTCGAGC
Organism: Pseudomonas sp. A-RE-22; assembly: GCF_019956035.1. Taxonomy (NCBI): domain Bacteria; kingdom Pseudomonadati; phylum Pseudomonadota; class Gammaproteobacteria; order Pseudomonadales; family Pseudomonadaceae; genus Pseudomonas; species Pseudomonas sp. A-RE-22. The sequence continues at coordinate 5,066 of NZ_JAHBCZ010000040.1, read as the reverse complement.
AGCAACTGGCCTTCCTCCGGCGCGTAGAAACCCATCACCAGGCGCGCCAGGGTGCTCTTGCCCGAGCCACTGCGGCCGATGATCCCGACCCGTTCGCCGGGCTTGAGGCTGAAGCTGATATTGGCCAGCGCCGGAGTGCTCTGGCCGTTGTAGTGGAAGGTCACGCCACTGACGTCCAGCGCGCCCTGCAACTGGGTGCGATCCAACGGCCGTTGTTTGGCATCGCGTTCCTGGGGCAGCGCCATCAAGGCATCGGTGCTGCGCATGGTGAGCTGGGCTTGCTGGTAACGGGTGATCAGCCCGGCGATCTGCCCCAGCGGCGCCAGTACTCGGCTGCCGAGCATGTAGGTCGCCACCAGCGCGCCGACGCTGAGGTTGCCGGCGATGATGCTGTAGACCCCGGCGACGATGGTCGCCATGCCCGCCAGTTGTTGCAGGAACAACGTGCCGTTGGTCGCCAGTGCCGACAGATTGCGCGCATGGCTGTCCAGGCGGGTGAGGGCGCCGTGGGTGCTTTCCCACTGATGCTGGCGCTCGCTCTCGGCGCTGCAGGCCTTGAGGGTTTCCAGGCCGCCGAGGGTTTCGATCAGCAGTGCCTGGCGCTGGGCGCCCAGCGCCAGGCTTTTTTCCACGGTGTCGCGCAGGCGCGCCTGGATGATCATTGCGAAGACAATGGTGATTGGAAACGCCACCACCGGAATCACCACCAGCCAGCCACCCAGCAGGCCGATCACCACCAGCATCAGCAGGGCGAAGGGCAGGTCGATCAGGCTGGTGAGGGTCACTGCCGTGAGGAATTCGCGCAGGCCCTGGAAGTCGTGGATGCTCTGGGCGAAGCCGCCGATGGTCACTGGCTTGGCCTTCATCGCCATGCCGGTGATGCGCTCGAACAGGGTGGCGGAGAGAATCACGTCGGTTTTCTTGCCGGCGGTGTCCAGCAGATGGGCGCGCACTACCCGTAACACCAGTTCGAAGCCGGTGCCGATCAACAACCCCACGGCCAGCACCCACAAGGTCGACGTGGCCTGGTTCGGCACCACGCGGTCGTAGGTCTGCATGACGAACAGCGGCACCATCAGGCCCAGCAGGTTAATCAGGAAACTCGCCAGGATCGCGTCGCTGTACAGCCAGCGCGACAGTTTCAAGGTGTCGCGAAACCACGCCTCGACCCGCGGCACCAGGGGCGCGCGCAGGTCTTCAAGTTCATGGCGCGGCCGGGCGAACAAGGCCTGGCCACTGTAGTCGAGGTTCAGTTCCTCGCGGCTGACCCACTGCTCGCCGCCGTCGGCTTCGCTGGGCAGGATCAGCGCCTTGCCATCCTCGCCCCAGCGCCTGAGTACCGCACAGCGGCCCCCCGCCAGGATCAGCATCACTGGCAGGTTCAGGGGCGAGATATCCGCCAGCTCACGACGCAACAGTCGCGCCTGCAAGCTTGCCCGGGCCGCTGCGCGTGGCAGCAGGTCCAGGCTCAAGCGTTGGTGCGCCATAGGAAGCCCGGCGCTGAGGCTGGCGCGGCTGACCGTCGCACCATGGAGTTTGCAGAGGATCAACAGACCGTCCAGCAAGGGATCATCGAAATTCAGGCGCGGATCGGCGCCAAGGGTTGCGGGTTCCATGCTGGTCACATTGTTCGCTCCCATTTTTTTGGAGGGGGCTACTTCAGTTCCGGCAGCCGAGCCTGGTTCTTGACTTCGGTCTGCGCGACCGCATCGGCCGGCAGCACGATCCGTTGTTTGTGCAGCAGCAGGCCCATGTTCGCCAGTACCCGGTACATCGAGTACTCCTCGGTGTAGCGCACCTCGGTGTAGCGACGGTTGGCGTTGTACAGCTCGTTTTCGCTGTCGAGCACGTCGAGCAAGGTCCGCTGGCCGAGACCGAACTGATCCTGGTAGGCGGCGCGCACGCGGGAAGTGGTTTCGGCGTATTCGCGGGCGGTGGGGGTCTGTTTACGGGCGTTGAGCATCGCGTTCCAAGCCAGGCGCGTGTCTTCGTTGAGCTGGCGCAGGGCATTGTTGCGGATGTCCATGGCCTGGTTGATCTGGTGAGCATTGGACGCCAGCCGCGCCTTGTCGCTGCCACCGCGGAACAGGTTGTAGTTCATCACCACGCCGACCCGCCAGTTGTTGTCGTGGCCTTCTTCACCACCGATATTGTTATTGGCGCCCACCGCCGCCTCGGCGTCGAAGCGCGGGTAGAACGGCGACTTCGCCACTTCGTACTGGCTCTCGGCGGACTGTATGTCGGCCTGGGCCGATTTCAGGTACGGGTTGTTATCCACCATGCTTTGCTGGGCGTCGCGCAGGTCGGCAGGCAGTTCGCCTTTGGTCGAGGGCGGCGTTTCCAGTTCATCGGGCATGCGCCCGACCACGCTGTAGAAGTTCGTCTCGGCGTCGGCCAGGTCGACCTGGGCGGTGTCGTAGTTGTTTTCCGCCAGGGCCCGACGGGCGTTGGACTGGTCGGAGTCGGCCGTACTGCCCACCCCGCGCTGGGTGCGCAGGCCGATCTGGTCGTTGACCCGCAGGTGCGCTTGCAGGTTGTTCTTGGCCAGGGTCACCAGTTCGCGACGCTTGAGCACTTCCAGGTAGACCTCGATGGTGCGCAGCGCCAGATCCTGGGCGGTGCCCTGGGCGTAATAGGCCCGGGAGTTGACCACGCCCTGGGTGCGTTCCACTTCATTGGCGGTGTTGAACCCGTCGAAGATCATCTGTCGCAGGCGCAGCTCCGACTGGGTGTAGGTCAGGATATTGGTGTGGTGATTGCCCAAGGCCCGGGTGTTGGTGTTGTCGCTATAGCCACGACCGTAACCGGCATTCAAATCCACCGACGGGAAAAAGCCCCCTCGGGCGACCTTGACGTCTTCATTGGCCGACAGACGGCTGTCCACCCGTTGTGCCAGCTCAGGGTGAGTGGCAATGGTGCTCTGGATCGCTTCGGTCAAGGACATGGCCTGCGCCTGAGAGGAGCAGGCCATGGCCAGCAAAACCGCGCTGCAGAGGGGGGTTAGAACGCGCATGGGGTGCATCTCCTGAGGTCCGTAGTGCTTCGCTTGTCGCCAAAATATTGACGTGTTTAAGATCAAAACCGTTTCAACCTTGTAACAACACAGCTAAGAACATCCTGAGCAAAACCTAAGAAGAATTTCTCATAAGACTTATGCCGAAAAAAACTTATGTACTTGAAAAAAACCGGCACATTGTTCAAAGCGAAAGCCTTTGAATCTGCGGGTTCTGACGGCTTTTAGGCGTCAATAAAAGTTCCATGCAGATTTTTAAGCAATGTGAAGAAATGTCGAAAGGGCGATCTGTGAGGTGGTTTTTGGTGACGGTTTTTTGTCGTTTTGGCAAATTGCTAGCACCTTCTTCTTTCACGAAAGCTGGCAGATTTTCCAGCTTTTGGGATCGCCAAACCTGAGGACGGATTCTTCACTCAGACAGGTGCCGATTGCGGTCGGCAACGGAGGAAATGCACATGGCAGCGCTCATCGGTATCGTCAGCAAAGTGGTCGGGCAAGTTTTCGCAGAAGCGGCCGGTGGCCTGCGGCGGCCTCTGGTCGAAGGCGATCGGCTTTATGCCGGCGAACACCTGGTCACCGGTGCCGAAGGGGCCGTGGCGGTTCATCTGCAGAACGGCCAGTCATTGACCCTGGGCCGCGGAAGCGACCTGACCCTGACCCCGCAGTTGCTCGCCAACCATGCGCCTCATGTCGATACGCCTGACGCGGCGACACCGAGTAATGCGCAACTGACCGATGTGCAAAAGCTGCAGCAAGCCATCGCTGCCGGTGCCGACCCGACCCAGACCGGTGAAGCCACGGCCGCCGGCCCCGAGGGTGGCAACCCGGGGGGCGTGGGCGGCGGGCACAGTTTTGTGCTGCTGGAAGAAGTCGGTGGGGAGGTCGATCCGCAGATCGGTTTTCCGACGGCCGGGTTCAATGGGATTCCCGAGTTTCCACAGCTGCGCCTGGCCGGTGATCCGGATAACACGGGCGACAATGCAACCGTGCCGCCGGTGACACCGGATAACCCGGTGACCCTCGACGGGGTCGATGTCGAGGGCGGCGAACTGACCATCAACGAAGCCAATCTGGCCGATGGTTCGGCCAGCAATCCGGGGGCGCTGGTGCAAAATGGCACCTTCACGGTTTCCGCGCCTGACGGGCTGAGCAGCCTGAGCATCGGCGGCATCAACGTGATCACCGGCGGTGTGCCCGCGGGCTTCCCCCAAACCATCACTTCGGCGCTGGGCAACACGTTGACCATCACCGGCTATGACCCGGCCACGGGGGTGGTCAGCTACAGCTACACCCTGACGGACAATGAAACCCATCCTGCCGGTGGCGGTGCCAACAGCATCACCGAGCAGTTCCCGGTGGTGGCCGTCGACACCGATGGTGACACGGCCACTGGCACCCTGGACGTCAACATTACCGATGACGTGCCCCAGGCGATCGACGACAGCCACGCCAACACGGCGTCGGAAACCCTGGTTAGCCTCACCGGCAACGTATTGCCCAACGACCATCAGGGCGCCGACCGGATTCCCATCGGTCCCGATAGCGGGCCGATCATTGGCGGCACGTTCACCGGCACCTACGGCACCCTGGTGCTCAACCCCAACGGCACGTACACCTACACCCTGAACACCAGCGACCCGCAATTCGTCGCGTTGCATGGCGGGGGCAGTGGCACCGAGACGTTCACCTACACGCTGACCGATGCCGACGGCGATACCAGCACCGCGAATTTGGTGCTGCAGGTGCACAACAACGACGATCCAGTGGTGTTGGTGGGCCTGAATGCTGAGGGTGGCGAGCTGTCATTGCAGGAGAAAAACCTCAGCGACGGCAGCAGTCCGGATGCACCGGCGCTGACTCAAAGCGGCACGTTCACCGTGACTGCGTTGGACGGTGTGCAAACCTTGAGTGTTGGCGGCATCAATGTGGTGACGGGTGGCGTGGCAGCCGGTTTCCCACAATCGATTACCACCGCACTCGGCAATACGCTGACCATCACTGGCTACAACGCCACCACGGGCGTGGTCAGCTACAGCTACTCCTTGCTGGACAA
>NZ_JAHBCZ010000039.1:0-50729 GCF_019956035.1 Pseudomonas sp. A-RE-22 | reverse complement strand
GCATACCGCGAGCTCAACCAATGTTGGCCAGAAGCCAAAGATGGGCTTCCTCGAATAGGCCTTATACATAGATGCAGCCGGGTAGCAGTGTTGAAAAGCGGGTAGACAGTGGAGGCGAGTCCATACAAAGGGCGGAACCCTAAGCCGCCATTACTGCAGAAATGGATATGTACTCAGTCAGGCCGCCATCGCGAGCAGGCTCGCTCCCACAGGGGGTTCCATGTCGGACACACCATGTGTATTCGCTGAAATCCAATGTGGGAGCGAGCTTGCTCGCGATGGCGGCAGGTCAGTCGAAAGCGTTACAACCCCAACTCAGACAACCCAGGATGATCATCCGGCCGGCGGCCTAGCGGCCAGCGGAACTTGCGCTCGCTTTCCTTGATCGGCATGTCGTTGATGCAGGCGTAACGGTTGTACATCAGGCCTTGCTCATCGAACTCCCAGTTTTCGTTGCCGTAGGAGCGGAACCAGTTGCCCGAGTCGTCGTGCCATTCGTAGGCATAGCGCACGGCGATGCGGTTATCGGTGAAGGCCCAGAGCTCCTTGATCAGCCGATAATCCAGCTCCTTGGCCCATTTGCGAGTCAGGAACGCCTTGGCTTCCTCGCGGTTATGGGCGAATTCGGCGCGGTTACGCCATTGAGTATCCAGCGTGTAGGCCAGGGATACTTTTTGTGGATCACGAGAGTTCCAGCCGTCTTCGGCCAGGCGAACTTTCTCGATCGCCGATTCACGAGTGAACGGCGGCAACGGCGGACGAACTTCGGAAGAAGCAGACATGGCGGATCTCCAATGAATTGCACAAGGTCCAACAGCTCAGGCGTGTAACAACATCTTCAGCATGTCCTGGGCGTCGTCAGCCGCGCTGTGGTCGCCCATGACCAGCGCCACGGTAATCGCGCCGTCAATCAGAATCAGCAGTTGGCGGGCCAGTGCGTCCGGGTTCTGGACACCTTGTTCGACGCACAGCCGGGTTATGTAATCGAGCAACTTCTGTTTGTGCAGCTTCGCCACCAGGCGGACCGGATCCTGAGGATCGCCGGTTTCGCCACTGGTGTTGATGAAGGCACAGCCGCGGAAACCTTCGCTGTCGAACCAGCCCTTGAGCACGGTGAACAGGTTGAGCAGCCGTGCAGTCGGGGTCGGCGCCTTGTCCACCTCGGTGCTGAACCAGTGCATCCAGCGTTCGTCCCGCCGCCTGAGGGCGGCCACGATCAGGTCGTCCTTGTTGGCGAAGTAGCGATAGACACTTTTCCTGGAGACGCCGGCGGTTTTCACCAGAAGGTCCATGCCGGTGGCGGCGATGCCACTTTTATAGATTAACTTTTCGGCGACATCGAGGATGATGTCTCGTGTTTCATTACCAGTGATTTCGTTCATGAAACAAAAGTAGAATGATCGTTCTCCTTGGTCAAGTCTTTTTTTCTTGAGGACAGGAAGACCCAAACCCATCCATGGTGTAAGCTCATCCGTTCTTCGGAATCGACCTTTTGCGAGCCCTATGCCGTCGCTTTTCAAACGCTCCCTGCTGCCCAAGCTGCGCAGCTTTGCACTGACCGCCGACGCGGTGACCATCCTCGATGGCGCTGCCCAATTCCGCCGTTGCCTGCTGGAGAAAATCGCCCAGGCCACCCAGCGCATCTACATCGTCGCGTTGTACCTGCAACAGGACGAGGCCGGCCAGGAAATCCTCGATGCCTTGCATGCCGCCAAGGCCGCGCGCCCGGAACTGGATGTGGTCGTGGTGGTGGACTGGCTGCGGGCCCAGCGCGGGCTGATCGGCGCCAAGAAGCAGCCGGGCAACTCGGCGTGGTACCAGGAACAGACTCGCACCCATGCCAGCGAAGTGCCGATCTACGGCGTGCCGGTGCAGACCCGCGAGCTGTTCGGCGTGCTGCACTTGAAAGGCTTCGTGATTGACGACTGTGTGCTCTACAGCGGCGCCAGCCTGAATAACGTCTACCTGCACAAGTTCGACAAGTACCGCTACGACCGCTATCACCTGCTGCAGAACACGGCACTGGCCGATTCGATGCATCACCTGGTGCAGCACGGCCTGGTCACCTCCAGGGCCGTGCACCGCCTGGATCTGCCGAACCTGCCCAGCACCCGCAGTTTGCGCAAGGACATCGGCGATTTGCGCAGTCGCCTCAAGTACGCGACCTATGACACCAGCGTTGGCAGCCTCGACAAGAGCGGCCTGTCGGTAAGCCCGTTGCTGGGGGTGGGCAAGAACAATCCGCTGAGCCGGGTGATCGGCGAACTGATCGCCAGCAGCCGCCAGCAACTGACCATTTGCACACCGTATTTCAACCTGCCCCTGGCGGTGACCCGGGAGCTCAATCGCGCCCTGGCCCGCGGGGTCAAGATCGACATAATCGTCGGCGACAAGACCGCCAACGACTTCTACATTCCGCCAAGCGAGCCGTTCAAGATCATCGCGGCGCTGCCATACCTCTACGAAATCAGCTTGCGGCGCTTCGCCAAACGCCATCAGCGCGCTATCGACAGCGGCCAATTGAACCTGCACCTGTGGCGTGACGGGGACAACACCTATCACCTCAAGGGCATGTGGATCGACGAGCGCTACACCTTGCTGACCGGTAATAACCTCAACCCGCGGGCCTTTCGCCTGGACCTGGAAAACGCGCTGTTGCTGGACGACCCCAAGGGCGAGTTGCTGGCGCCGCGCCAGGCCGAGCTTGAACAGATCTACCGCCACACCCGCCGGATCGAACGTTACCTGGACCTGGAAACCCTGCCGGATTACCCCGACGCCGTGGCCAGGTTCCTGAAGCGGGTCAGCCGGGTGCGGATAGAACGGCTGCTTTACCGGATCCTGTGAACACCCGCGCCATGTCGAAAAAAGACACCATCTCCATCCAGTTGGTGCGAGAGGCGCTGCTGCAGAGCTGCGCCCCCGGAGCGGCTACCGATGAGGTCCTGAACAAGGTAGGCATAGACCCTGCGTTGCTCGACGACACCCAGGCGCGGGTGCCGGCCCATGCCTATGCGCGGCTCTGGCGTTTGCTCGCCCGGCGTCTGGATGACGAGTTTTTTGGCATGGACCCGCGCAAGCTCAAGTCCGGCAGCCTGGCGTTTCTCTGTCAGTGCGCCATGGCCCAGCCCACGCTGGCGAGCGGCTTGACGGCGGGGCTGGGGTTTCTGTCGCTGATGCTCGAACATCTGCCGGCCCAGTGGATGCGCCAGCAAAGCCTGGCGGAGATCGTGCTGCTGGAAGACGATCAGGAACCGCGCCGGGCCTTTACCTATTTCACCTATTGGATGATCGTCCATGGCGTGGCCTGCTGGCTGGCCGGGCGGCGCATTCCCATTCTTTCCGTCGAACTGCGTTGCCCGGCACCGGATTTCTGCGACGACTATCGGGTGATGTTTTCCCAGAACCTGCGTTTTGGCCGGCCGCGCACCCGGATGATTCTCGCGGCTGAATGCCTCGACCTGCCGATCAGGCGCAACGCTGATGAGCTCAAGCGCTTCCTGGCCCAGGCCCCGGCCAACATCCTGGTCAAATACCGCAACCCGCAAAGCCTGGCCAGCCGTATCCGGCACGACCTGCGGCAGTTGCCTGCCGAACAGTGGCCGGAAACCGAGGCGCTGGCCCAGCAGTTGTGCGTGTCCGCGTCCACCCTGCGCCGCCGCCTGGCGGAGGAGGGCCAGACTTACCAGGGCCTCAAGGACAGCGTGCGCAAGGATCTGGCAATCACCTGGCTGGCCGAGCCCTCCATCAGTTTCGTCGAAATCGCCTCGCGCCTGGGTTTTGCCGATGCCAGCTCCTTCTACAAGGCGTTTCGCAAATGGTCCGGCTCCAACCCCGGGCATTATCGCAGCCTGATTCTCAACGACCCTGATTGACCCATCGGGTGGCCTCCAATCTTGTGCCTGCCCAAGTCCCCTTGTGGGAGCGAGTTTGCTCGCGATAGCGGTGGCCCAGCCACCTCTTCATTGACTATCAGGCCCTCATCGCGAGCAAGCTCGCTCCCACAGGGGTTCGATCGCGTCATTTACCGCTCATAAAACCGTCATCTATGTTTGATATAAGCCTCTGCAGGTGCCGGAAAAGCCAGGCCATCCATCAGAGTAATGTATGCAAGTGACCGTTTTGGGTAGCGATTGTGTCGGTTTGCAAGTCAGGTCCTGTCACGCCGTTGGGAAAGGTCCGCAAGGACGAGACGTATGAAAGTACTCGTCACCGGCGTCGCAGGGTTCATCGGATTTCATACCGCCAAGCGGCTGTGCAGCGATGGCCATCAGGTCATTGGCATCGACAACCTCAACAGCTACTACAGCGTCGAGCTGAAACAGGCACGACTGGCTCAGTTGACCGAATGCCGCGATTTCCGCTTTCAGTTGCTGGATGTGGCAGACAAGCACGCGCTGTTGGAGTTGTTTGCCGAACATGCCTTCGACCAAGTCGTTCACCTCGCGGCCCAAGCCGGCGTGCGTTATTCCATCGACAACCCGGACGTTTATGCGCAAAGCAACCTGGTAGGTTTCCTCAACATATTGGAAGCCTGCCGCGCCCATCGGCCGGCGCACCTGATCTTCGCCTCAAGCAGCTCGGTGTATGGCTTGAATGACCGCCTGCCATACGCCACGACCGACCCCGTCGATCAGCCCGTATCGTTCTATGCGGCGACCAAGCGCGCCAATGAACTGATGGCCCACGCTTACTCGCATCTCTATGGAATTCCCACCACCGGCCTGCGGTTTTTTACCGTGTATGGGCCTTGGGGACGGCCCGACATGGCGCCGTTCAAATTCACCGATGCCATCCTCAACGGTCGCACCATCGACGTTTACAACGACGGTGCGATGTCTCGCGATTTCACCTATATCGACGACATCGTCGAGGGCCTCGTGCGGCTGATACCGCTGCCGCCGACCGATGAGACCGGCGTGTGCAATAAGGTCTACAACATCGGTTTCGGCTCACCGGTGAAGCTTTTGCAGTTTATCGAGTGCATTGAAGAAGCGCTGGGCATCCGCGCGATAAAGAATTTCTTGCCGTTGCAATCGGGCGACGTGGTCAACACGTGGGCGGACACTCGTGAATTGGAGGAGCGGGTGGGGTTTCGCCCACAGGTCGCAGTGCCGGTCGGTGTGCAGTCGTTTGTCGATTGGTACCGCGACTATTACGCCGTCTAACCCCTCATTTCCCAGCATCTTTTCTGGAGCATCATGCACGAAACCCCTTATGTGTCGGTCCTGATTCCGGCCAAAAACGAGGCTGGCAATCTCATCCCACTTCTCGAAGAAGTGCGCACGGCGTTGGCCAATGAGAACTTTGAGGTCATCGTGGTGGACGATGGGAGCACCGACGCCACCGCCGCTGAGTTAAGAACCTTACAAGGCAGTGGCTACCAGCAATTGCGAGTGCTCAGCCACACCCGTTCCCTCGGCCAGAGCACCTCGATCTACCACGCCGCTGAAGTGGCACGCGGGCATTGGTTGGCAACCCTGGACGGCGACGGTCAGAACGATCCGGCCGATCTGCCGAAAATGCTCGACCTGGTGCGCGGCTCCGAAGGCACCCCCGCGGGCGTCAAGCTGGTGGCAGGGCATCGCGTCAACCGCCGGGACACGGCGAGCAAGCGTTGGGCCTCGCGATTTGCCAACAAACTGCGCGCCAGCCTGCTCAAGGACCAGACGCCCGACACCGGTTGCGGCATCAAGCTGATCGAGCGCGAGGCGTTTCTGCGCCTGCCGTATTTCGATCACATGCACCGTTTTATCCCGGCGCTGATCCGCCGTCACAACGGCCGAATGCTGGTTCAACCGGTCAATCACCGTGAGCGCGGGGCCGGGGTGTCCAACTACGGCAATCTGGACCGGGCGCTGGTGGGCATTGTCGATCTGTTCGGGGTGTGGTGGCTGATCAAGCGCACCCGCCTGGATGTCAACGCACAAGAAACCGAGGTTTGAAATGGGCAGAGAATCGTTGTGGTTGGCCGTTGGCTTCGGTGGTCAATTGGCATTCACCGGGCGTTTTGCCCTGCAATGGCTGTACAGCGAATACAAGAAGCGCAGCATGATTCCCGTTGGCTTCTGGTACCTGAGCATCATCGGTAGCGCGCTGTTGCTGGCCTATGCCATTTACCGCGAAGACCCGGTGTTCATTGTCGGCCAGTCTTTCGGCTTTATCGTTTACCTGCGCAATTTACAGTTGATCGCCAAGCATCATGAGCAGGAAAACCCCGAACTGACCAAGAAGGGCTGAACCGGTGCGGATACGATTATCTTCCTCGCGGCTCGAGCTCCTGGCGTTGGTGGTATTGGCCTTGATCATAGTGGGCGCTGGCCTTGGCTGGCGCCAACCGATGAACGTCGATGAGGAGCGCTTCCTTGGCGTTGCCCTGGAGATGCTGCAGAACGGCTCATGGTTCATTCCCCATCGCGCCGGTGAAATCTACGCCGACAAACCGCCGCTGTTCATGTGGACGGTGGCGCTGTTCGTGCAACTGACCCACCTGCCCAAAGTTGCCCTGTACTTGCCCGCGCTGCTGGCAGGCGCCGTCACCACCGCGTGCCTGTATGACCTGGGCCGACGCTTGTGGGGACGGCGCGTGGGGGTGATCGCGGCGCTCTTGTTTCTCGCGACCTACCAGACCTACAGCATCCTGCGCACCGGGCAGATCGATGGTTTCCTTGCGCTCTGGACCATCCTGGGGATCTATGGCTTGTGCCGGCACGTGTTGCTCGGCCCGGCCTGGCGTTGGTACTACGTGGCCTGTGCGGCGATGGGGTTCGGGATCATCAGCAAAGGCGTGGGTTTTCTGCCGGTGCTGATGCTGATTCCCTACGCCTATGCGCTGCGCAAAGGTTGGAAAGGGGTGGTGGCCATGCCTGGCCAGGCAGGACGCTGGTGGCTGGGGCTGGTCGTAGCATTGGCCGCCATTGCGTTATGGCTGGGGCCCTTGCTGATGATTGTCGCGCAGGGCAGTGCCGACAGCCTGGCGTACGCCCAGGAAATCCTGTTCAAGCAGACCGCTGGGCGTTATGCCAACGCATGGGAACACCGCGAACCTTTCTGGTACTTCTTCGTCCAGGTGATTCCGAAGTACTGGCTGCCGATTGTGTTCATGCTCCCCTGGCTGGTGCCGGCCTGGCGCAGACAATTGCTCAAGCATGACGGTCGGGTGCTGGTGCTGCTCGGTTGGGTACTGCTGGTGTTGGTGTTCTTTAGCCTGAGCAGCGGCAAACGCAAGTTGTATATCTTTCCCGCGTTACCCGCGTTGATTCTGGTGGTGGCGCCGCTTGTGCCGTGGCTGCTACGCCGCTGGTTTGGCGCGCGCCCAAGGGGCAGGGCGGTCTTCAATGTGCTGGTTGCGCTGTGGTTGTGTGCCTGGTTTGTGCGCGGCTTCGTCGAGCCCCACAAGGAAGGCATCAACCCCCACCAGACCTTGATGCGCGATGTCGCCGGAATGACTGCAAATGCCGAGTTGGTGCTCGTGGGTTGGCGTGAGGGCCATTGGCTGTTCGCCCAGCAACCCATCGTGCATTTCGGCTTTTATAACGGCAACTCCCTGGAACAATCCGCCACCTGGCTACGCAGCCACCCGCAGGCCTTCGCCCTGGTGCCCGCTCGGGACCTGGCCCGCTGTTACGACCCGCAAAAAGCTCGCCGGGTCGGCAATACCTCAAGGGCCGAGTGGTTCCTGGTGGGGGTTGATGCGGACAACCAGCGCTGTCAGTCGCCAACGCCGGAGAAGGTGTATTCGTTTGCCTGGCAGCAGCCCTTGTAGCGGCTGAACCGCCGCCATCGCCAGCAAGCTCGCTCCCACATTGGTGCTTGGGTGGTCACAAAATCGAGGTCCATCATAAATCCCCTGTGGGAGCGAGCTTGTTCGCGATGAGTGCCTAAACAACACCACATCCCTGAACCATGGCCAAACCAGTCAAGCAACTTGAAAGCTTTGACCATTGCCGCCACAGCCCTTCGGCGCGAGTATTTGCCTGCTATTCACGGTTCCCCCAACCAATAAAAACCACAGAGGGATGCTGGTCATGCGCGATTATTCGTCCGCCACTTCGCAGTTCGATTACCTGCACACCGTCAACACTGCACTGCACGGCTCGCTCGAGGCGCTCAATGCCTGCGTAGAGTGTTGCGACCGGCATGCGTTGCCAGGGCGCATCGCCTTGTTCTGGGAGGGCCGTGACGGCAGCGATGCGACTTGGACTTACCGTGACCTGCAGGACAACGCCGCGCGGTTCGCCAATTTCCTGCGCGCCCAAGGCATCGGCAAGGGCGACAAAGTGGCCGGTCTGTTGCCGCGCACCGCTGAACTGCTGATCGTGGTGCTCGCCACCTGGCGCATTGGGGCAGTGTATCAACCGTTGTTCACCGCATTCGGGCCCAAGGCCATCGAGCACCGCCTCGGCAGTTCTGGAGCGCGCTTGGTCGTCACCGATGCGGTCAACCGTCCCAAGCTCGACGAAGTCGCCGGTTGTCCCACCATCGTCACGGTCGGCGGCGAAAAGGGCCAGGGCATCGTGCGTGGCGACTACAGTTTCTGGGCCGAGGTGGCGAACCACTCCAGCCAGTGCGAACCGCTGATGCTCACCGGCGAAGACCCGTTCCTGCTGATGTTCACCTCCGGCACCACAGGACCTGCCAAGGCGCTGTCGGTGCCACTCAAGGCCATCGTTGCGTTCCAGAACTACACCCGTGACGCGGTAGACCTGCGTCCCGAAGACGCCTTCTGGAACGTCGCCGACCCGGGCTGGGCCTACGGCATCTATTTTGGCGTGACCGGGCCGCTGGCCATGGGGCATCCGATTACCTTCTACGATGGCCCGTTCACCCTGGAAAGCACCTGCCGGGTCATCAACAAATACGGCATCACCAACCTCACCGGCTCGCCCACGGCCTATCGCCTGTTGATTGCCGGTGGCGAGCAGTTTGCCCGCTCGATCAAGGGCAAGCTGCGCATCGTCAGCAGCGCCGGTGAGCCATTGAACCCGGAGGTGATCCGTTGGTTCGCCGACAACCTGAACGTGGTGATCCACGACCATTACGGCCAGACCGAACTGGGCATGGTGCTGTGCAACCACCATGGGCTGGAACACCCGGTGCACCTGGGCGCGGCCGGCTTTGCTTCGCCAGGCCATCGGATCGCGGTGCTGGATGAAAACCAGCGCGAGCTGGGCGTAGGCCAGCCGGGCATTCTCGCACTGGACCGCAGCCAGTCGCCCATGTGCTGGTTCGCCGGTTACGAAGGCGGGCCGACCAAGGCCTTCGTCGGTGACTACTACTTGAGCGGCGATACCGTGGAGCTGAACCCGGACGGCAGCATCAGTTTCGTAGGCCGCAGCGACGACGTGATTACCACGTCCGGCTACCGGGTCGGTCCGTTCGACGTGGAAAGCGCGCTGATCGAACACGCGGCGGTGGTGGAAGCGGCGGTGATCGGCAAGCCTGATCCGGAACGCACCGAGCTGGTGAAGGCCTTCGTGGTACTCAGCGCGCAGTACCGTGCCTCTGCGGAACTGGCCGAAGAATTGCGCCAGCACGTGCGCAAGCGCCTGGCGGCCCATGCCTATCCCCGTGAAATCGAATTTGTCAGCGACTTGCCGAAAACCCCAAGCGGCAAGTTGCAGCGCTTTATCTTGCGCAACCAGGAAATCGCCAAAGCTCAAGAGGCTGCGGCGCAGAACGTTTCAGCTTGAATCCAAGGAAACCATGATGCAGATCGACAACAAGATTTTTCTCGTCAGCGGCGGTGCTTCCGGCCTCGGCGCGGCCACCGGCGAAATGCTGGTCAAGGCCGGTGCCAAAGTGATGCTGGTGGACCTCAACGCCGACGCCGTGGCCGCCCAGGCGCAAAAACTGGGCTGCCAGAGCGTGGTGGCCGACATCAGTAACGAAGCGGCGGCTGAAGCGGCGGTCAAGGCCACGGTCGATGCGTTCGGTGGTCTCAATGGTCTGGTGAACTGCGCCGGTATCGTGCGCGGCGAGAAGATCCTCGGCAAGAACGGTCCCCACGCGCTGGCCAGCTTCAGCCAGGTGATCAACGTCAATCTGATCGGCAGCTTCAACCTGCTGCGCCTGGCGGCTGCGGCCATTGCCGAAACCGAGGCAGACGCCGACGGCGAGCGCGGGGTGATCATCAATACCGCGTCGGTGGCGGCCTTCGATGGACAGATCGGCCAGGCGGCTTACGCTGCATCCAAAGGCGCCATCGCCAGCCTGACATTGCCGGCCGCCCGCGAGCTGGCGCGTTTTGGCATCCGGGTGATGACCATTGCGCCAGGGATTTTCGAGACCCCGATGATGGCCGGCATGACCCCGGAAGTCCGTGATTCCCTGGCCGCCGGCGTGCCGTTTCCGCCGCGCCTTGGGAAACCTTCCGAGTATGCGGCGCTGGTCAGGCATATCATTGAGAACAGCATGCTCAACGGCGAGGTGATCCGTCTCGACGGTGCCTTGCGTATGGCAGCCAAATAATCAGGAGGATTCATGATGTCCAACGATCCTATTGTCATCGTCAGCGCCGTCCGTACACCCATGGGCGGCTTCCAGGGCGAACTGAAAAGCCTCAGCGCCCCGCAGTTGGGTGCCGCCGCCATCAAGGCCGCCGTGGAGCGTGCCGGCATCGCACCCGACGCGGTTGAAGAAGTGCTGTTCGGTTGCGTGCTCGCCGCCGGCCTGGGCCAGGCACCGGCGCGTCAGGCCGCGCTGGGTGCCGGCCTCGACAAGTCGACCCGCTGCACCACGCTCAACAAGATGTGTGGCTCGGGCATGGAAGCGGCGATCCTCGCCCATGACATGCTCATCGCCGGCAGCGCCGAAGTGGTGGTGGCCGGCGGCATGGAAAGCATGTCCAACGCGCCGTACCTGCTCGATCGGGCCCGCAGCGGTTACCGGATGGGCCATGGCCGGGTGCTCGACCACATGTTCCTCGACGGCCTGGAAGACGCCTACGACAAAGGTCGGCTGATGGGCACCTTCGCCGAAGATTGCGCCGAGGCCAATGGCTTCAGTCGCGAGGCCCAGGATGCCTTCGCCATTGCGTCCACCACCCGCGCCCAGCAGGCGATCAAGGACGGCAGTTTCGATGCCGAGATCGTGCCGTTGCAGGTCATGGTCGGCAAGGAACAAGTGACCGTGCGCCACGACGAGCAGCCACCCAAGGCCCGGATCGACAAGATCGCCTCGCTCAAGCCGGCATTCCGCGAGGGCGGCACGGTGACGGCGGCCAATTCCAGTTCCATTTCCGATGGTGCCGCGGCGCTGGTGCTGATGCGCCAGAGCCAGGCCGTCCAGCGTGGCCTCAAGCCCCTGGCAGTGATTCACGGTCACGCGGCGTTTGCCGATACCCCGAGCCTGTTTCCCACCGCACCGATTGGCGCCGTGAAGAAGCTGATGCAAAAGACCGGTTGGTCGCTGGATCAAGTCGACCTGTTCGAAGTCAACGAAGCCTTTGCCGTGGTGAGTCTGGTGACCATGGACAAGCTGGAGATTGCCCATGACAAGGTCAACGTCCACGGCGGTGCCTGTGCGCTGGGCCACCCGATTGGCGCGTCTGGCGCACGGATCCTGGTGACCCTGCTGTCGGCGTTGCGCCAGAAGGGGCTCAAGCGCGGCGTCGCGGCCATTTGCATCGGCGGCGGCGAAGCCACGGCCATGGCCGTCGAATGCCTGTATTAAGGAATCACCATGCTCCCGACTGAAGAACAGACCCAAATCCGCGAAATGGCTCGGCAATTCGCCGAGGAACGCTTGAAACCGTTCGCCGCCGAATGGGACCGCGAGCACCGTTTTCCCCGGGAAGCCATCGATGAAATGGCCGAACTGGGCTTCTTCGGCATGCTGGTGCCGGAGCAGTGGGGTGGTTGTGACACCGGTTACCTGGCCTACGCGATGACCCTGGAAGAAGTCGCCGCCGGCGACGGCGCATGCTCGACCATCATGAGCGTGCACAACTCGGTGGGTTGCGTGCCGATCCTCAAGTTCGGCAACGATGAGCAGAAGGCGAAATTCCTCACGCCCCTGGCCAGTGGCGCGATGCTTGGCGCCTTCGCCCTGACCGAGCCCCAGGCCGGTTCGGACGCCAGCAGCCTCAAGACGCGGGCGCGGCTGGAGGGTGATCATTACGTGCTCAACGGTTGCAAGCAGTTCATCACGTCCGGGCAGAACGCCGGAGTGGTGATTGTGTTCGCGGTGACCGATCCGAGCGCCGGCAAGCGTGGCATCAGTGCGTTCATCGTGCCGACCGATTCGCCGGGCTACAGCGTGGCCCGGGTCGAAGACAAACTCGGCCAACACGCTTCCGACACCTGCCAGATCCTCTTCGAGGATTTGAAGGTGCCAGTGGGCAATCGCCTGGGGGAGGAGGGCGAGGGCTACAAGATCGCCCTGGCGAACCTGGAAGGCGGGCGCGTGGGCATCGCGGCGCAAGCGGTGGGCATGGCCCGCGCGGCGTTCGAGGCGGCCCGGGACTATGCGCGGGAGCGCTCCAGTTTCGGCAAGCCGATCATCGAGCACCAGGCCGTGGCGTTCCGCCTGGCCGACATGGCGACCCAGATCGCCGTGGCCCGGCAAATGGTGCACTACGCCGCCGCCCTGCGAGACAGTGGCCAACCGGCGCTGGTGGAGGCCTCCATGGCCAAGCTGTTCGCCTCGGAAATGGCTGAAAAGGTCTGCTCCATGGCGTTGCAGACCCTGGGCGGCTACGGTTACCTCAACGACTTCCCGCTGGAGCGCATCTACCGCGACGTGCGAGTCTGCCAGATCTACGAAGGCACCAGCGACATTCAGCGCATGGTCATTTCGCGCAATCTTTGAACAGGAGTCCTGCATGAGCTACGAAACGATTTTATTGGAGATCAAGGACCGCGTCGGCCTGATCACCCTCAACCGTCCCCAGGCATTGAACGCCTTGAATGCGCAGATCGTCAGCGAACTGAACCAGGCGCTGGACAGCCTGGAGGCTGATCCGAAGATTGGCTGCATCGTGCTGACCGGTTCGAAAAAAGCCTTTGCCGCCGGTGCCGACATCAAGGAAATGGCCGAACTGACCTACCCGCAGATCTACCTGGACGACCTGTTCAGCGACAGCGACCGCGTGGCCAACCGTCGCAAGCCGATCATAGCGGCGGTGAACGGTTTTGCCTTGGGCGGGGGGTGTGAGCTGGCGTTGATGTGCGACTTCATCCTGGCAGGCGACAACGCCAAGTTCGGCCAGCCGGAGGTCAACCTCGGCGTGCTGCCAGGCATGGGCGGCACCCAACGCCTGACCCGCGCGGTGGGCAAGGCCAAGGCCATGGAAATGTGCCTGACCGGGCGCTTCATCGATGCGGTGGAAGCCGAACGCTGCGGCATCGTCGCGCGGATCCTACCGGCCGATGAGCTGCTGGACGAGGCGCTTAAAACTGCAGCGTTGATCGCCTCCAAGTCGGTGCCCATCAGCATGATGGTCAAGGAAAGCGTCAACCGCGCCTTTGAGGTCAGCCTGTCCGAAGGCGTGCGCTTCGAGCGGCGGGTATTCCATGCGGCGTTTGCGACGCAGGATCAGAAGGAAGGCATGGCGGCATTCGTGGCCAAGCGTGCGGCGGAGTTCCAGGACAAGTAACGCGGCGGTCTCACTGACGCCATCGCGAGCAAGCTCGCTCCCACAGTGGATCTGGGCTGTACGCAGTATCTGTGTACACCACTGAACCCTGTGGGAGCTGGGCTTGCCCGCGATGGCGGCGGTACATTCAGCCTATAAATGGCTGATACACCGCTATCGCGGGCAAGCCTTGTTCCCACAAGTATTCTGTGTGCAGCGTAGATTCAGTGGGAGCAAAGCTTGCTCGCGATGCTTTTCCTGCCGTTACACCAGGTAGTGCTTCAGCTCCCGGGCAATCACCATCCGCTGTATCTCGCTCGACCCTTCATAAATCTGGGTAATCCGCGCATCGCGGTAGTAGCGCTCTACCGGATAATCCTCGAGATACCCATACCCACCATGAATCTGTATCGCCGAGGAGCAGACTTTCTCGGCCATTTCCGAGGCAAACAGCTTGGCCTGGGAGGCTTCTGACAGGCACGGCTTGCCCGCGCTGCGAAGGCGGGCGGCGTGGAGGATGAGCAGGCGGGTGGCGTTTATGCGGGTGTGCATGTCGGCCAGCAGGTTGGCGATGCTCTGGTGCTCGATGATCGGCTTGTCGAACTGAACCCGATCGCGCGCGTAAGCCAGCGCCGCTTCAAAGGCCGCACGGGCGATGCCCAAGGCTTGTGCGGCGATGCCGATGCGGCCGCCTTCCAGGTTGGACAGGGCGATGGCCAGGCCTTTACCGCGAGCCCCCAACAGATTGGCCTCGGGGATGGTGCAGTTGCTCAAGGTGACCGCGCAGGTGTCCGAGGCGCGGATGCCCATTTTGTGTTCGGTGCGATCAACGATGAAACCCGGCGTATCGGTGGGCACCAGGAACGCCGAAATGCCTTTCTTGCCCAGTTCCGGGTCCGTCACGGCAAACACGATCGCCAGTTTGGCTCGCTTGCCATTGCTGACGAACTGCTTGGCACCGTTGATAACCCACTGGCCATCGCGCAATTCGGCCCGGGTGCGCAGGTTGTGGGCTTCGGAGCCGGCCTGGGGCTCGGTCAGGCAGAAGCAACCAATGGCCTGGCCACTGGCGAGGTCGGCCAACCACGTCTGCTTTTGTTCGTCGGTGCCGAAATTCAGCACAGGCCCGCAACCCACCGAATTGTGAATGCTCATCAGTGCGCCGGTAGCACCGTCGCCTGCGGAGATTTCCTCCACGGCCAGGGCATAGGCGACGTAATCGACGTAGGTACCGCCCCATTCTTCCGGCACCACCATCCCCAACAGGCCTAGCTCACCCATCTTCGCCACCAGGCCGTCGTCAATCCAGCCGGCTTTTTCCCACGCCTGGGCATGGGGAGCGATTTCGCCACGGGCGAAGTCCCGGGCCATGTCGCGGATCATCACTTGTTCTTCGGTCAGTTCGAGGTCATGCATGGCTCAGTTCCCGTGGTCGTCGAAGCCGTCGAAGAAGCTCGCCACATGGTCGGCGTCCAGCGCCTCCAGGGTCGGCGGGTTCCAACGCGGGTTCTTGTCTTTGTCGATCAGCAAGGCGCGCACGCCTTCGATCAGGTCACCGCGTTCGAACCATTGCTGATCCAGATGCAGTTCCAGGGCAAAACATTCTTCCAGGCTCAAATGCCGACCGCGCCGCAGCATTTCCAGGGTCACGGCCATGGCCAGGGGAGAGCGGCTGTCCAGCAGGTCGGCGGTCTTTATTGCCCATTCGTGGCTGTTGGCGACGGTGACCTGGCGCAACTGCTCGACCATGCTCGGCACGTCGGGCAGGCCAAAGAAATGGTCGATGGCTGGCCGCAAATCGGCCAGGGGCGGGGCAGGCAGCTGTTGCACACCAAGCTTGGCCAGCAGGCTCTGCAGGTCCTTGAGTGGTGTATCACCCCACTCCAGGTGATCGAGGCGCGCATCGAGCTGTTCAAGCTTGCGACTGTCCAGATACCAGTCGGCCAGCCCGCAATACAAGGCGTCAGACGCACGGATCTGCACGCCGCTGACGCCCAGGTAGATACCCAGTTCGCCAGGAATGCGCGGCAGGAAGTAACTGCCGCCCACGTCCGGGAAATACCCGATGCCGACTTCCGGCATGCCCAGGCGGCTGCGCTCGGTGACCACCCGCAGGTCGGCACCTTGTGCCAGCCCCATGCCGCCGCCCAGCACGAAGCCGTCCATCAAGGCGACGATCGGTTTGCGGTAGTGATGAATCGTCAGGTCGAGGGCGTATTCCTCGACGAAGAAATCTTCGTGCAGGGTGTCGCCCTGCTTGTGGCTGTCGTACAACGAACGGATATCACCGCCGGCGCAAAACGCCTTCTCGCCCGCACCACGCAGCACCACGGCGCGGATCTGTGGGTCGAGGGCCCAGGTATCAAGTTGTTGCTGCAAGCTGCGCACCATGCCCAGGGTGAGGGCATTGAGGCCGGCGGGGCGGTTCAGGGTCAAATGGCCAATGTGATTGCGAACTTCGACCAGCACCTCATAGGCCGCGGTTTCGATGGTTCCCGCGGCGTGTGATGAAACCTGAGCTGTCATCGCTAACTCCCTGCTTTTATTCTTCTTTATGAATTGTGTCGCGCGTACCCATTCAGGATCGTACCAGTGCAAATTTGCATTGCACAACCGGGATACGTGCAGGTCCTTTCTGCATATTTATAGCAGCCACAGGCTCAACCGCGACTAGAGAGAACCTCCGCGATGCTGCGACGCTTGGCATTTCGCTCGCTGACGTGGATCAATTGCTCAAGATCTTCCGGTGTGACGTCAAAGAATGCTTCCATTTCCGCCAGGGCCAGTTTCAGGTCTTCGGCCGTGATCGCCTGGCGGTCGACGGGAGGGTGGTCAGCCGGTATGACGGCCAGCGGTTCGCTGGCACGCCTGGGATAGCGCACCCGCGTCAGGTTGTTGTAGGCCAGCGCAAAGGCCAGCAGCCCGGAGCCGGCCAGCATCGCCGCACCAACGGCTTGCCAGTCCAAGGCAATGATAGACGGGGCCGCCAGCACCAGCGTCGCCGCCAGGGCGCCTGCCGGCGGATGCAGGCAACGCAGCCAGCACATCAACACCAGCGCCATGCCCGCCGCCAGGCAGGCGCTACCCAGCGTGCGGCCCAATACATGGGCCACCAGCAGCGCGACGACCGACGCACACAGATAACCGCCGACAATCGACCAGGGCTGGGCGAGGGCGCCCGATGACACTGCAAACAACAGCACCGCTGAGGCGCCGAGGGGGCCGATGAGGTGTTGCGCCACCTCAAGGCCAAATACCTGCCCGCAAAGCCAGACACTGAACATCGTCCCCAGCGCCATGCCGATGGCGGCGCGGCTCCATTCGGTGGGACGGGTATTGATAGCAGCGGGGAACCAGCGAGAAAGCATTAAGCGAAAATCCAGAAAACGAACAAAAAAAGGGGCTTACGGGAAAGTCCCAGAAAGCCCTTTAAGTGTTCCAACAGTTGGGGGAGGAACGGCGCACAGTGTGCCGTTCACGACCCCTGCTGACAAATTCATATTAATGCTGGTTGAGTGCATTAATTTTGAGGTAACGCCACAGTTCACGCGCTTCTCGAAGCTGGGAACCACGTTTGCTGGGCGATAGGCAGGTTGCGCGACTGCCCGCGACCCATCGGGAAATAGGTGAAACCCTTGTCGGCCATGCGCTCCGGATCGAACAGGTTACGACCGTCAAAAATCACCGGGGCCTTGAGCCGTTGCTGGATCAGGTCGAAGTCCGGCGCCTTGAAGGGCTGCCACTCGGTACAGATGACCAACGCGTCGGCTCCCGGCAACACCGATTCCGGCGTGCCCATCAGCATGAGTCGGGGCTCGTCGGGGTAGAGCAATTGCGTCTGCTGCATCGCCTCCGGGTCGAACGCGCGGACGCTGGCACCCGCGGCCCAAAGCGATTCCAGCAAGGTGCGGCTCGGTGCGTCGCGCATGTCGTCGGTGTTGGGCTTGAAGGCCAGGCCCCACAGGGCGAAGGTCTTGCCGCGCAGGTCGCCCTGGTAGAACGCATTGATCCGCTCGAACAGCTTGTGTTTCTGCCGCCCGTTGATGGCTTCCACCGCTTGCAGCAGGTCGCTGGAGCAATGAGCCTGCTCGGCCGTGTGGATCAGGGCTCGCATGTCCTTGGGAAAGCACGAGCCACCGTAGCCGCATCCCGGGTAAATGAAGTGATAGCCAATGCGCGAGTCGGCGCCGATGCCCAGGCGCACGGACTCGATGTCGGCCCCCAGGTGCTCGGCCAGTTCGGCGATCTGGTTGATAAAACTGATCTTGGTCGCCAGCATGCCGTTGGCGGCGTATTTGGTCAGCTCGGCGCTGCGCAGGTCCATGAACAGGACCCGGTCGTGGTTGCGGTTGAACGGGGCATACAGGTCGCGCATGGTTTCGCGCACTTCATCGCGTTCGCAGCCGATCACGATGCGATCCGGACGACGGCAATCGGCGACCGCCGAGCCTTCCTTGAGAAATTCGGGGTTGGAGACAATATCGAACTGCAGCAGGCGACTGGCCTTGAGCAGGCATTTGTCGATGTGCGCCCGCAGAACGTCGCCGGTGCCCACCGGCACGGTGGACTTCTCCACCACAATGAGCGGTTGCTCGCGGTAGCGGGCGACGGCCTCGCCGACGGCCAGAACCTGGCTCAGATCGGCACTGCCATCGTCCCGGGAAGGCGTGCCCACTGCGATAAAAAGTACCTGGCCGTGCTGCACGGCGAGCTGTTCGTCGCAGGTGAAATGCAAACGGCCAGCCTCCAGGCCTTCACGCACCAGCGCGGCCAGGCCAGGCTCGTAAATGCTCACTTGGCCTTGGCGCAGGCTGTCGACCTTGCGCTCATCGATGTCCATGCACACCACGTCATGGCCCACTTCGGCCAACACGGCGGCTTGCACCAAGCCTACGTAACCACTTCCGAATACACTGATTTTCATGGCGAACTCCCTGGATCGTTCCGAGCGGGCGACATGCACAACCAGCCATTCGCCGCCGTGCGCTCGGTCCAGAATAAGTCGGGGATGTTGCAGTTCACTTACAGTCCGCCACCGCATTCGTTTTCAGCGGAAGAAAGTAGGCAGCCCATCCGGCTGCCAGCAGCGCCAGGTTCGCGCCATCGCGCAGCAGCAGGCGCCCCGTGGCCCGTCCCAGTTGCCGGGTGCTGACGCGGCCGCGGGCAACGTCCAGGCGAGCAAAACCGTGCAGATGCCGCAGGACATCGAAGGTCATCAGCGCCGATGCGGCCAAAAAATAGAAAATCCGCTGCCAATAGGGAACACCCAACGCCTGGAGCAGATCGGTGGTGACGTGCTGATGAGCCACTTCTTCGGCGCAGTGCCAGCGCCACAGGCGTGTTTGCGGGGAGGCGCTGGTAGAAAGCAGCCCGCCGCTGCGCAAAGCGATCCGCGAGGTGACGGCCGTCACATGCTCGAACGCCGCGGCCAGGGACAGCTGCGCATGGAGTGACAGTTTGGCGCGCAGGGCATCGAGGTCCTTTTCGATCTCGCGTTCGTATTTCTTGACTTCAAAACCCTGCTTTTCCAGTTGTTGGTTGTAGAGACGATGGGCTCGCTGGTGGGCGCGCTCCTCGGCCACGAAGTCGCGCGACTGGTCAGCCAGTGTCGAGGTTGGCGGCAACTGCAGAGCGGATGATTCCACCACAGAAATCACGAATTGTTCGCCGGCAGGAAGCAGCACCGAAAAGGCATCGAACAGGTAGGTCCTGATCGGTGTGTCGTTCCAGAAGGGCTCGCAGTTGTTTTTCATGGCTTATTTCCAGAGTCGGGGGCCGAGTCGCATCCATGTCGCAACGAACGCGGGCAGGTCTGTCATGCCACCGGGCTTGTCTTTGGCAAGCACCGTCGATTGCGCGTACGCGTGGAACCAGCGGGTTGCCGGCGCATGATGGTGGGTGCGATGCAGCGAGCGATGCAGGATCAGCCAGGAGAGGGCCTTTGGCAGGCGCACGTCTGTGGTGATCTCACAGGGCGCGCGGCGCGGGCCTTGGGCCGAGATCCGTACGCCATAGTGCTCGGCCTGCGTCAGCCAGAAATCCATCCAGGCAAACAGGCAATACGGGAGCAGATAGACGCAGACGACCAGGCGAGGCACCTCATAGAGACCGAACGCCAGCGCACCGGCAAAAACGACGATCAAGGCGTTGTTCCAGCGCCAGCGCCAGACCGCGTGTGGCGGCAAGTAGCGGCGGGAGATCCTGTTGGTGGAGATCGCCACCCAGAGTTGCTCTGCGGCGCCCAGCAGGCTGATCCAGCGGGTCGGCCAGGTCTGTTCGTACATCAAGCCTTCGGGATCATCGGCCTGGCAGGTCTTGCGGTGGTGTTCGAGGTGGAAGTAGCGGTAGCCCACGAAGTTGGCCGCAAAAATGCCCGCCGCGAACACACCCACTGCGTCATTGAGCCGTGTGCCCACGAGGAACCGGCGATGCACGCCTTGATGCTTGATCTCCTGGACACCGATCATCAGGATTGCCTGGAGCACGATCAGTGGCGCGACAGCCAGCCATACGAATGCCTCGTGCGTCGCCAGCCAGGCAATCGCGGTGCTATTCAGGACACACAGCATCATGAATAGGTAGCTGGGAAGATTGCTGCTCGATGAAGGAAAAGCCACTGCGCGCGCAACGTCTACAGCCTGGGAGGTGTTCACAGGCACACGAAGACCAGTTTTTTCATGCGTTGCAACCAGGGCAACGGAACTCTCTTCCAGATGAACGAAAGGCCCGACAGCGGCACTTTGCCTTGGATCAGCACGCCAACATCCAGCGAAGGTTCATGGGGGAAGTAGTTGTCTTTGATGGCGACAATCTTGCGAAAGCCTTTTTTGAAGTAATACCGCAACTGTGGGTCCAACGGCAGCCCTTGGCGTTTACTCAGGATGTAGTGCGCCAGCGTGATACCCGGGTTTTTCGAGCGCCAATCCCTTAGGCCCGGGACAGGGGATCCCAGGTAGATGACCGACCAGCCTTGTTTCAGCGCGTAGGGCCAGAAGAACTCGAAAATCGCATTGGCCGCTTTCGGGTCGACGCTGCTCAGGCTGATGCCAAACAACGCATCCGTTCCGGCCGCTTCGTCACCCTGCTGTTTCCTCGCGCAGTCTGCCCAGGTCGGGCATTGGCGAATATGATCGTGCCGGGTCGGTTTCATGAACAGCGATGCATGCGCGGTGCCGCTGCGTGTGCAAAACGCACCGACACTCAGGGCAGGGAATGCAGCGATTCGCGAGGCCAGCATGGCGGCATCGGCCCGCTGATCGTCCGTCCATTTCTTTTGCTCGAGCTCAAGCAACGAGGGGATGTCTGCACACGACAGGAACCGAACACAGATCTCACCTTCACGGGATCTGTCGCTGTTCTGCGCGTCATGCCTGTGTTCCCGATGATTCGTCGTTGTAGTCGGCGCGTTGGGCGTTGTTTTTTTCAGGAATGCTTGCATCAGGCAGATGGCTCACCGATCGAGGGACGGGATCAATCGGTGCCCACGGTATGTCACCGGTGTGAATATCTGATGACGAAATGAATGTGCGGCTTAATTCATATCGAGTCGGTACCCGGCCGGTAATTGTGCGACGAATTCGCTGACCACTTCGCGGGTCAGGCTGACGATGTCTTCCACCCGTTCCATTCCCGCGCCGGTCCGCCAACTGGCCACGATGTCCATGACCGATGGCAGCGGCACACCGTCCACCAACGTCAATGTGCCTTGGGCCAGTTCGCCGACGACCAGCGCCGCGGGCATGGCGCCAATGCCAAAGCCGTCGCGAACCAGGCGGGTAATGGCCGAGGCCGAGTTCACGCAGTTGATGCGTGGCGAGACGATGTTGGCCGAGTGCAGCAGGTTGAGGATGTCCTGGTGGGGCCGTGAGTTGCGCGAGAACGTCACGATGCGTTCCTGGGACAAGTCCTCCAGCGATGCATAGGACCGGTCATAGGCGGAGCCGGTGCGCACCACCCAGTGCATCGGGTAACGGGTCAGCAGCGCGTTGCGCACGCTGTCCAGGCGCAGGATGTCGGTCTGGAAAATGATGTCCTGGTAGCCTTTTTCCAGTTGCGAGCACAGGTTGCTCGCGGTGTCGGCCGAGAGTTCGATTTCCAGGGCCGGGTAACATTCCATCAGGCGTGTCACCAAGGGGCTGAGCCAGGTGTGGATCACCGTATCCATCGCACCGATGCGAATCCGGCCGCGCACCTGGCGCGGATCCTTGATCACGGCTTTCATGCTTTGCATGGTGTCCATGATGCGCTCGGCGTACTCCAGCACGCGCTGGCCTTCGGAGGTCAGCGACACACCTTTGGAATCGCGCACGAACAGGCGCACACCCATTTCGTCCTCCAGGGCGGCGATCCGACTGGAAATGGACGCCTGGGTGGTGAACAGCTTTTCCGCGGTGAGGCGAAAGCTCTTCAGGCGGGCGACCCAGACGAAGGTTTCGAGAAACTTGATGTTCATTTGGGGCGATTCCTTGGCGCAGTCATGGGAGCATAGAAACTGTGGCGCGGGGAGTGTCTCCACACCCTGTGGGAGCAAGGCTTGCCCGCGATGAGGTCAATGCGCTCTCCCTGGGACCGAGGCGCCTGCATCGCGGGCAAGCCTTGCTCCCACAGAAAAGTCCTTCGCACAGTGGCTAGGCAAGCTTCATATTCTTCACTGCTCGGCATTAGCCATGTACAGAACTACTTCTTGCAACTCGTCCAGATCCGGCACGTTATCGATAACCGCCTCAGGCCGGCACCATGGATACTCCAGCCGCGATGCCCAGGCCATGATCATAGGCAGATCGGTCGTCGGCAGGGTCTTCATGTGTTCGATGGTGATGGTCAGTCGCTCGGCCAGGCTCGACGCCGGATCGAACTGCCAGTCATACAGGCCACAACCGACGCGTGCCTCGCCACTGTTCTTGTCGGACATCGCCACCAGCCATTTGCACTGGAACGCCTCGGCGTTTGCCGGTGGCGGGGCGGCCAGGCAGAACGTGTAGACGTTTTCGAAGGTCTGGCCAAAGCGACTGACCAGCACGTCGCCAATGGCGGTCCGGCCTTCGACGTGGTCGGGAAACGTGATGGAGCCGGTGCGCACCACCATGTGCAGAATAGCAGTCGGCGTAAAGGCCTGGTCCAGCAGGTGAGGGCGGTTGCCGTCCTTGGCGCTGATGTACTGTTGGATCGATCGCTGAGCAGTGTTCATCGTGGGTCCCTTCAAGTTGAAAAACAGTCTCGTCCGAGGTTTACAGATCACTGTTCCATAAGTCCGTCACCAGCATGCAGCCCGGGGCATGGGTGATGCACAACGGTGGACGTGAGGCCTGGACCACCGATTGAGGCGTTACGCCACAGGCCCAGAATACCGGGATCTCGTCCGCTTCCACCGGCACGGCATCGCCGTAATCCGGCGAGTCCAGGGATTGAATGCCGATCAGTGACGGATCGCCGATGTGCACCGGGGCGCCGTGAACGTTGGGCATGCGCCCGGTAATCTGGATCGCCTGGATCGCTGCGGTGGCTTTCATCGGCCGCATGGTCACCACCATTTTGCCAGACAGGCGGGCGGTGGGGCGTGTGTCGATGTTGGTCTGGAACATCGCGACATTGCGCCCCAACTCAATGTGCCGCAAACGGATGCCGGCCTCCAGCAGCGGTTGTTCGAACGAGAACGAGCAACCGAGGGCGAAGGCCACCAGGTCGTCCTGCCACAGGTGTTCGATGTCCAGCGGCGCTTCGCTCAACTCGCCGTGGCGGTAGACCCGGTATTGAGGCACCTCGTGGCGGATATCGATGGCGGCGCCCAGGTTGCGCAAGAACGGATCGCCTGGCTCGGTCACATCAAGCACCGGACAGGCCTGGCGATTGAGGGTGCAGTAGCGCAGGAATTCATTGGCCCAGTCGCCGGGCAGGATCACGATATTGGCTTGTACGCGGCCCTGGCCCAGGCCGCTGGTATGGCCCTGGTATTGGCCGGCGGCGATGCTTTGGCGCAGGGCCAGGGGCGTGCATTGCTGCAGTTGTTCGAAGGACGTCATTACGGGGCTCTCCAAGCGTTCGTTCGCTACTTTGAGAACACCGTGGCGATGACGTCCAACAAGGAATATTGCTACCCCGTGACAACTAAAAGTTATTCAAGAGGAGGTTGGCTGTTCAGGCCGGGGGCCGCCACCATGCGTAGCGGCCCGACATCAACGGCGTATTGGCTGACCACCTCGCGACTCATCTGGACGATGTTCTCGATCAGTTCCAGGCCGACACCAGCACGCCACGAGGCGACGACGTCGAGTTGGGGCAGGGCGGTGCCGGGTTCGAGCTGGATCAATTCGCCGCTGGCCAGGGGCTTGGCCACCAGCGCGGCGGGTAGGGCGCCGATGCCGAATCCGTCACGAATCAGCCGGGTCATGGCCGATACCGAGTTGACGCAACTGACCCGCGGCGCACTCACGCCATGGGCGTACAACAGGTTGAGCACATCCTGATGCGGTCGCGAATGCTTGACGAAGGTGATGATGCGCTCACCGGCCATCTCCACCAGCGACGCATAGGGGCGGGCATAGATCGACTGGCTGGCGGCGATCCAGTGCATGGGATAGTGCCCCAGTTCCAGGTTGCGCACGCTTTCGTGGCGGACCAGATCGGTCTGGAACACGATGTCCAGGTAGCCTTTCTGCAATTGCTCGCAGAGATTGCGCGCGGCATCGGCGGTGATTTCGATTTCCACGGCGGGGAAGGCTTGCATCAGCATCGACATCAACGGGCTGAGCCAGGTGTGGATCACCGTATCCATCACGCCGATGCGCACCAGGCCTTGTTGCGGGCTGCTGGTGTCCAGTGACTGCTTCAACGCCCGCTGCACTTCGAGCATCTGTTCGGCGTAGTCGAGCACCTTGAGGCCTTCGGGTGTCAGCGAAACCCCGCGTGAATCCCGTACGAACAGGCGCAGGCCCAACTCCTCTTCCAGCGAAGCGATCCGGCTGGAGATCGCCGCCTGGGTGCTGAACATCTTCTCGGCGGTGAGGCTGAAACTCTGTAGCCGGGCGACCCAGACAAAGGTTTCGAGGAATTTGAGGTTCATGAAGGCTCTCTGGGGGCGTGTGGTTCTTATGTTGCAATTGTTTTGCAATTGTTACTCCAGATCGGGCCGTTGGGGCATCAAATTTTCTTATGTCCCATCTGTTGTTTTTCCCGTTTGACGCTGTGCCGATTCGCCACCAAGAATCCGCTCCACGACGCAGCCACTGCGTCCGCATCCCCAACGACAACGCCTTCACAAAAAAATAACGAGGCGTGTCCGTCATCTT
Organism: Pseudomonas sp. A-RE-22; assembly: GCF_019956035.1. NCBI lineage: Bacteria > Pseudomonadati > Pseudomonadota > Gammaproteobacteria > Pseudomonadales > Pseudomonadaceae > Pseudomonas > Pseudomonas sp. A-RE-22. The sequence continues at coordinate 25,868 of NZ_JAHBCZ010000039.1, read as the reverse complement.
CGCTTGCTGCCGCAGGAACCTTCCATGGAAAAGACCATGACTGACTGCGTAACCACCGGGACAGGGCGCACGGGCCCGTTCAGTTGGTACGGCCCCCTGTCGAAAAATGAAAAACGTACATTCTGGAGCTGCAAGATCGGCTATGCCCTGGACGGCATGGATACGCAGATGCTGAGTTTCGTCATCCCGACCCTGATCGCGACCTGGGGGATTTCCAAGGGCGACGCCGGCTTGATCGGCACCTGCACGCTGCTGGCCTCGGCGGCCGGCGGTTGGATCGCCGGGATCCTGTCCGACCGCATCGGCCGGGTACGGACCCTGCAATTGACGGTCCTGTGGTTCGCATTCTTCACCTTCCTGTGTGGGCTGGCGCAGAACTACGAGCAATTGCTGGTGGCCCGGACCTTGATGGGCTTTGGCTTCGGCGGTGAATGGACCGCAGGGGCGGTATTGATTGGCGAGGTGATCCGCTCCAAGGACCGTGGCAAAGCAGTGGGCATGGTGCAGGCCGGATGGGCGCTGGGCTGGGGAGTGACGGCGCTGTTGTATGCCGGGCTGTTCAGTTTCCTGCCGCCGGAAGACGCCTGGCGGGCGTTGTTCATGATCGGCCTGGTGCCGGCGTTGTTTGTGCTGGTGATCCGTCGACTGGTCAAGGAGTCGGATACCTTCGAACATGCGATGCGGGAGCGTCAGGCCAAGCCGGAACTGGGCTCTCGCTGGGCATTCTTCGAGATATTTGCCCCACGGATGCTCAGCACCACGTTGCGCGCCTCGCTGTTGACCACCGGCGCGCTGGGTGGCTACTACGCCATTACCACTTGGTTGCCGACGTACCTGAAAACCGAACGCGGCCTTAGTGTGCTCGGTACTGGCGGCTACCTGGCGATGGTCATCGTCGGTTCCTACATCGGCTACGTGACCAGTGCATTGCTGACCGATGCCATCGGCCGCAAGAAGAACTTCATCCTGTTCGCCGTCGGCTCAATGGCAATCGTCCTGGCCTACACCCAGTTGCCCATCGATAACACCTGGATGCTCTGGCTGGGCTTTCCACTGGGCTTCTTCGCCTCGGGCATCTTCGCCGGCATGGGCGCATTCCTGACCGAGCTGTTTCCCACCCGCATGCGCGGGTCGGGGCAGGGATTCTGCTACAACGCCGGGCGTTCCATCGCGGCGCTGTTCCCTTTGTTCATCGGCGCGTTGAGCAACACCTTGCCCATCGGCACCGGGATCGGCGTATTCGCCGCTGGCGCCTATGGCGTGGTGATCCTGGCGGCGTTGAGCCTGCCGGAAACCCGCGGCAGACAACTCGAGTCCTGACTACCTGTGACGTCCGTGCACAGCGCGGACGCCGCTACACCCCTTAAAACAACAACCATCGGACGCGATTGCAACGCCCCCGAGAGGGTTCGCTCGCGTCCATAAAAAAGGAGCATGACATGGGGCATTTCACATCCACCTGGTTTTATACCCCCGCCGGTACGTTGCTGGGCCTGAGCCTGATCGGCGTGCCGAACGCCCAGGCCGACTTCATCGCCGACAGCAAAGGCAGCCTGGAGGCCCGCAACTTCTACTTCAACCGTGACTTTCGCCAGGAAGGGGCACGGGACAAGGCCGAAGAATGGGCGCAGGGCTTTCTGCTGCGGATGGAGTCGGGATACACCGCCGGGACCGTGGGTTTCGGCCTCGATGCCTTGGGCATGGCCGGTTTCAAACTGGACTCCGGGGGCGGTACGGCGGGCACCAACCTGCTGCCAGCGGATTTGTCTGGTGGTTCGCAAGACCGCTATGGCGAACTGGGCCTGACCGCCAAAGTCCGTGTGTCCAACAGCACCTTGAAGCTGGGAACGTTGCAGATCAAGGACCCTGCGGTGAGTTCCAACGACACGCGCCTGTTGCCAGGAACCTTCAAGGGCGGCTTGCTGAGCGTGCAGGAAATCGATCGCTTGAAGCTGACCGCCGGGCAACTCACGCAGATCAATTTTGTCGACTCCACCGACTACCAGGACATGACCGCCAACCGCATCGGCGGCAGCAGCGACAAGTTCCAGTTCGCCGGAGCGGACTATCAGTTCCTGCCGAACCTCAGCGCGCAATACCGCTATAGCCTGTTGGAAGACATCTACCAGCAGAACTACCTCGGCTTCGTCCACACCCTGGACCTGGGCGCAGGCCAGTCGTTCAAGAGTGACGTGCGCTATTCGCGCAGCACCGAAGACGGCAGTTTTCGCGAACTCGACAACCAGGCCTTCGGCGCCATGTTCACCTACAGCCTGGCGGGCCATGCGTTGGGCCTGGGCTACCAGCGCATGAGCGGCGACGATCCGTTCCCGTACATCGGACGCAGCGATCCCTACCTGGTCAACTTCGTGCAGATCGGCGACTTCGCCAACATCGACGAGCGTTCCTGGCAAGCGCGCTATGACTACAATTTTGCGGCCATTGGCGTACCCGGGTTGACCTTCATGACCCGCTACATCACCGGCGACAACGTCCAGCGCAGCGCACCGGGCGAAGGCAAGGAATGGGAGCGCAACACGGATATCGCCTATGTGGTACAGGACGGAACGTTGAAGGGCCTGGGCTTGAAATGGCGCAACGCGACGGTGCGCTCGAATTTTGGCAATGACCTGGATGAGAACCGGTTGATTGTCAGCTACACGATGGCGCTTTGGTAAGCCCCCGGCAATTTCTGGCCAGAGCTTGCTCTCGCAGGACTCTGTAGAAGCTGGCGAAACCTGCGATCTTTTGATCTTTCGCTTGAGACTCAAGTGTCTGGGAAAAGATCGCAGCCTCGTTGCACTCGACAGCTCCTACACGGTTCCTACATTATCAAACTCGATGAATGGCGTCGTTGCCTGTATACAGGTGCGCTTCGAAAGGGATTTTCAAGACAATACAAGGGAGCTGTCGCTGTGATTTACCTGATACGCCATGCCACGCCGCTGATCGATTACAAACCCTGCAATGCGCATTCGGCCAAGCTGCTGCTGGATGAATACAATCAGACCTCGTCCATCGATGAGGGTGAAATTGCCGCATTCCTGAGCCAACCGGACTTGTCCCAAGTGCTTTTGGCGACCGAAGCCAACATCATTTCCTCGCCCGTCAACAGAGCCTACGCGACGGCATGCCGGCTATTCGAAGCCACACGTATCCAACAGGATGCTCGACTACGTGAATACGACCTGCGGCTGAGCAGCATTCCCGTCTTGAAAATGGGCGTGAGGCATTGGTTCGCCTTGCACAGGATCCTGTGGTTGCTGGGGATTTCACTGGGAGCCGCCAGCCGGAAAGCCGAACACCAGCGGGCGCTCGGTGTCGCCGATGAGCTTTACAGCAGCTGCGGCGAACCGGGAAAGACCACGATCGTTATCTCCCACGGCATGTTTCTCAGAACTGTCAGGAAAACCCTGCAAAAGCGCGGACTGCAGGCGCGCAGGGTGTATCGCTCGGGGTGTTTTACCGTCGAGTCGCTAACGCCATGACGGGGATTGCTCGGCCACCAGCAGTAACGACTGCGGCATCGGGCTTTGTGGATGCTGCGGTTCCTGCAGGACCACCAATCGGAAACCGGCCATGTCCAGGGCGTTGAGCCAACTGGACAAGGTGCGGAAGTACCACGGCATACGTTGCCATTGGCCTTTGAACCCATCGAAGGTTTCTTCTCGCCAACCGTCCTGATAATCGCCTGCCGCCACGGTCCATGGATGCAGCGTCTGAACCACCAGCGCACCGCCTGGGCTGAGCAGGGCATTCATCGCGGCGAGCAATGGGATGATGTCCTGGTGCAACAGGGCGAAATTGGCGCAGATCAGGTCGTAGCCGCTGCCGACGTCCACCTTTGCCTCCACCAGCGCGTCATAGCTTGCCAGATGCACTGGCGAGGAACCCGCCGCCCGCGCCGCATCGACCAGCGTCGCGTCGCCATCCACACCGACCGCTTCGATGCCCCGTTCAGCCAGCGCCCGCAACAGCCAACCTTCGCCGCAACCCAGATCGAGCACGCGCTCGGGCTGGCGGCTCTGTACCGCCAGTAGCATGGCCTGGTCCGTGACCGTCAGCCGGCTTTCGATGGCACCTGTACGGATGGCTTCGATCCAGGATTGGGCATTGTGGTGCCAGCTTTGAAGGAGGGTGGTTTCCGAGGATGACATTGATCCAGCTCCGCAATGGATTGGCTAAGCATAGGCCAATCGCTGGCGCAGGGAAGCCAGTGCTCAAAGCGGGCGGTCAAGAAACAACAGGCGTGCCGCCAGCGCTGCCATGACCCCGGCAAAACCATACGTGCCCAAGCGCCTTGAAATCCCGCCGCTTGCCAGTTTCGCCCTGAGCTGTGCGGCGCAAACACCCAGCAGCGTATGGAAGATGAGTGCAATCAGCGCCAGCAGCGCGCCCAGGAAGATCAACTGCAGGCTCACGCCGCCGACCTTGACGTTGACGAACTGGGGCAGGAACACCATGAAGAACAGCAGCGCCTTGGGATTCAACAGGCTGTTGAGGGCGCCGCGGCAGAAGATTTTCCACAGCGAAGCCGACTGGAGCTGGCTATCCTGAGTCGCTGCTGGCGTTCTCAGTGCTTGCCAGGCAAGCCACAGCAGATAACCAGCCCCGGCCAGGCGCAGGATGTCGAACGCCGGTGCCCAGCTCATCACCAGCGCACCAATGCCCGCACTGACCATCATCGTCATGAGCACGTCCGAGAAGGAAATGCCAAGGGCGGCGGCAACGCCGGCACGCCAGCCGTGGGCCAGCGCATGGCTGGTGACGAAGGCCATGTTGGGCCCTGGGACGATCAGCAGAAGCACGACAGCAACCACGAACAGGTAGAGATTGGCGGTATCCGGCATGGGGATCACTCCGTGGGATGAGCCACGACAGTAAGCGAATGACGAGGAGGGCGTCAGTTACAGTCCGGGCCAATCTGATAGCAACAGTCGTTTCTCGCGATGCATCACGGTAATCGCTAAACTGCTGGCCCGAATTTCAGCAAGGAAGTGGGTGGATGCGTTCGCTTGTCAGCAGTGTGCTTCTTTCCATGACGCTGGTAGCCCCGGTCATGGCCGAGCCAAGGGCGTTTTCGGTGAATGATCGCAGCGGCCAATACCTGGTCGAAGTGTTGTTCCCGGAACCGCCGGAAGACCCGCATCAACTGGCGCACGCGTTTATCACCATTCGCGACAACGCCACCCACGAAGCCTTGCAGCAGTTGCAGACGCCCGCCGGCAATGTGCCCGTGGACCGCAACGGCAAAGTCGACAACTGGCTACTCGGCCCCCAGAGCCTGTTGTACTTCGACGACTTCAACTTCGATGGCCGCCTGGACTTGGCGATTCGTAACGGCAACGATCCCGACGCGAGCTACAAACCGGCGTTCGACGTCTACCTGCAAGATCCGCAGAAAACTCAGTGGGTCCTCAACCCTGCGCTGACGGGCCTGGCAAAGGAGGACAGCAAAGGCATGTTCGCCGTCAGCCCGCTGGACGGCGTCCTGCTTTCGCAAACCGACCGTGACTGCTGCTGGACTCGCGCCACCCACTGGAAAATGCGCGGCGACGAATTGGTCCTGCTTCACTCGGACACCGAGGAGCAGATCCAGCCGACCGAGCCAGGCGAAAATACCAGCATGCCCAGCGGCTACACGCTACGCACCACCGGCGAATTGAAAGATGGCCAGTGGCGCGAACAATCGAGCCTGGAAGGCCCGGAAAAGGAGGATCCGGTGATTCTTGCCGGAACCCTCGATGCCAAGACCCCGGTAGAACTCTGGTACCAGGCGCAAGGTGTCGTGATCATTGGCGAGGTGCGCTATACCCAGGCGGGCAGTGGCGAACCGATCAATCTGCTGGGAACCCGGGAAGACGCCGACGACGACCTCATCAGCCTCCACGAATATGCCGATGACGGTCGTCAAACGGGTACCTGGAGGATCTCCCGGGAAAACGTCGAACCCTACAATCACACCGGCACCTGGGTCAGCGGCACTCAGGGCGACGACCGCAAGTTGGCGATCCTGCTGCACGATGAAGAGCGCGAATTGGATGGCGACAAAATCGACGACGTCGACCGTGACCTGCGCAGCGGCCATTACCAGATGCGCCAGGACGCCCTGGGGCGCGACGCGGACCTGGACTTGAAGATCCTGCCGGACCGCGACGCCAACGGGAAAGAAGTCACCGAATTCACCGTGACCTTGAAGGGCGGCGTGACCGAGCATCACATCGTACCGATGGAAAGCGACAACCTGATCATCGTGCGCGAGCCGCAAGCTTCCGAGAAAAATGGCCCATATCACATACAGCTTGTGAAGAATTTTGCGGTCATCAATTACAACGCTGCGCCAGATTCCCCGGATATGTTGACGGGGGTTTATTTGAAGCAGCGTTGAGCAGGACATTAATGGGGATGAAGGCTGGCTCAGCCACTGCGTGGCCGATCAGGTCAGGTCATAGCTGGGTGAATTCACGCTGCCTATCAGCGTCAGCTCCACGTGTTCAGGCGCGTAAAGCTCGACTTGGCCCTTGGCAGCATCGAAGCCGGAGCGGGCGGCGTCGCTCGCCGTGCTGAATATCAGGTTGCTGTCGTTGAGCTGTGCGGCAAGGTTGCCGTCGAGCACCAGCTCGAAGCGTTGGCCGTCGGCATTGGCCTCGAAATTTTTCAGGTACGTGCGGGTATCGTCTGCGTTAGTTCCGATCGCCAGGGTGCCGTCGTATCCGTTCCCGATACCCGTAAAGCCCAGGGCACTGAGGTCGATGTGATCCTCACTGGGGTTGAAGTCGAGTATGCGGTCACTGCCGCTGCTGTCAGCGGTGCGAAAACTGTCGGCCACATTGGCGTAGTTGAATACATCGCTTCCCGAGCCGCCGGATAGCAGGTCACGGCCGAGATTGCCCTGTAGCACGTCGTCCCCTGAAAGACCGCGCAGGATTTCGTCAGTACCCAAGCCTTGCAATTCATCATGGCCAGAGGAGCCGGTAAGTCTTGTGTTGCCATCCGCGCTGCCAAACGTGGTGTCCAGGCTGCCATCGGCATTGAGCCGAACGGCCGCATAGTCGCTGCCGCCGTTGGCAAAAGCGCTTCCACTGAGCAAAAATTTTCCATCGTTCTGCAGGGTGATTTCGTTGGCTGCCGCCGAAACCCCGGGCAAGTCGATGCTGACCAGCCCTTGATTACCGAAACTGGTGTCGGGGCTGCCATCGGCATTGAGCCGCAGTACGGAAAAAACATCGTAAGCTACAGTGCTGGCGACTAATATTTTGCCATCGTCTTGTACAGCCACGTTGCCGTTGTAGCTGGCAAAGTGGGTTAGCGCGACGACGCCATTATCGCCAAAGTGGCTGTCCAGCTCCCCGCTGGCAGTGTATTTGAGCAGGCTGTTGTCAAAACCTGGCGCGCCTTGGACCAACACGCCGCCATCCTTCAGGACGGTGATGCCCTGCATGAATGCAAACGTTCCCTGGGCTTGCAAGGTCAATACACCATCCGTGCCGAAGGACAGGTCCCGCGTGCCGTCGGCAAGCAGCTGCGCCACTTTCAACGTATTGCCCTCGATTGCACCGACCAGCAAGCTGCCGTCGGCGTTGACGTCCACTAGCGGCGCGGCGCCGAACCCGCTGGACAGGCTGGCTTGGGCATTGCTGTTGAACGCGGTATCGGCTTTACCGTCTGGCCCCCATCGCTGGACGATAGGGGTGTCATCGTGGCCTTCGTGAGCCGTCACCACGGCGCCATCGGCCTGGACTTGAAGGCTGTACGCCTTGTCGAGGGGGATTTGCTTGTGAATCACCAGCCGACCAGCGTTGCCGTAGGTCGTATCCAAACTACCATCGGCGTAGAGGTGGGTCAGGGAAAAATCCTTGCCGTCATCCAGGTCATCGTTGTGGTAACTGAAGCCGGCGATCAGTACTGAACCGTCGGGCTGTAAGATCATGTCCTGGACATTATCGGTGTGCCCGGCGATATCGACGATCATGATCCCCGGGGCGCTGTAAGTGCTGGCCATGTCTGCATCCTTCAAAAATATCCTGAAGGAATCACTCTAGCCCGGAACCACTGGTGCGCCAGACCAATGGATAATGGCCTCATATTTTCTCCAGCTTATCGGCGCGCGCTTGAAATTGAACATCGACTTGCCCAATGCAGCGGCGTCCAGCCAAGTCGAGTGGCAGCCGTTTGAGAATGGCTGCATGGGGTAACCAGGCAGAATCTGAAATATACTATTACGTGTAATGTATATTATGTTAAACGATGTGTTTATGAATGTTCATTAGCCTCGCAAGGCGCTGATTCGACAAACCCGCTTCTGACATCCGCTCTCTCAACGGGCCATGTACTAAATGTTCATGGAGCACCTTTGAATGAGGACCTTCCAGTGAAGTTGGTTCAGATCCGTTTCTCTTCCGGTCAGCGCGTACCGCTGCTTGTTCAGGATGATCAGGTAGCGCCATTGCCTAAGCTCGTTCCATTCATCTACGTCCAGCTCAAGCTCAAGCTCAGGCATCGTGCATACAACACCGCCGCACGCACCTACGTGCTATCCAGGCTTTTTACACCTATGCCAAAAGCCGAGATCTGGATGTCGATGACACCATCTTAACCTGCCACTTTGAGGCGATTCTGGCTTTGCTGGATGGTTACGCCATCTGGCTCCAAAGTGGCCGTCAAACCGATAATCTGATCGTCCGAATCGGGACAGATGCAACGGCACCTTTTCCACAGATCGATCCGCGTACCTTGCCACGGGGCGTTGGGTCAAGCTCGGGTTCCATCAAAATCTCAAAGCGTTTTGCTGGGCGTCAGTATCAGAGCGCTCCGCGTCGCGATCCCAAGATTGGGCAATCTTCTCAAGCATCGCCCTCGTCCGAACAAATCCCGCAGATGCCTCAGCCCACTCCCGTGTTTGCTTAGCCAATGCGCGCTCCTGATCGCCCCCTTCGCCTATTGCCTTGCAAAATACTCCCCTCATATTGAAGCGCTCGATGCTAACCCCGCGCTCGACCTGGGTGGACGCCAAGGTTTCAATCACATTCCGAACAGCACGAGCCTTGGTAATTTGAGCTACGGCTACGACAACGCCGGCCAACGAGTGCAGCTTGGCGGCAGCTTGGCCCGCACCACCCTCCCCGGTGCCGTGAGCACCACCAGCTATAATGCGGCTAACCAGTTGACGGCATGGAGCAGTGCCTCCTTGCTATATGACGCCAACGGCAACATGACCAGTGACGGCAGCAATAGCTACACATGGGATTCGCGCCAGCGCTTGAGCACTCTTACGGGCACCATGTCCGGCAGCTTCAGTTATGACGCGGCCAACAGACGAAGCCAGAAGACGATTGCCGGACAGACCACCGGCTATGTTTTCGATGGCCCCAACCTGGTGCAAGAGCTGACCGGTACCGCCCCCCCGACGGTGCAAGCCAACCTCCTCACGGGCGGCCTAGATGAAATATTTAGCCGCACCGAAGCCAGTGGCAGCACTTACAACTACTTGGCTGATGCACTGGGTTCCACCCAGGCGCTCACCGACAGCAGCGGAGCATCCACCACTCAATACACCTATGATCCTTATGGCCAGACCAGCAGCAGCGGCTCCGTCAGTGTTAACAGCCAGCAATACACCGGTCGAGAAAATGATGGCACGGGTCTCTATTACTATCGGGCACGGTATTACTCTCCAAGTTTTGGGCGGTTTATCTCGGGAGATCCGATTGATCTTGCGGGGGGGATTAATACGTACGCATATGTGGGCGGTAACCCTATGAGCTGGGTAGACCCGAACGGTCTCTCATCGGTCAGTTACGACGGCCAAACGCACACTGTCACCATCAGGGATAGCGCTGGAAATACGGTCGGAACCTACCCTGCAAACAATAACACCACGACAACAAGCAACGGGCCTTGGCCAAATGGAACTTATTCTTACAGCGGTTCTAATCCGCATCCAGAGAGCGGTGCCAATGGTCCATATGGCTCGCATGGAATTATTATCTTCAACGTTCCGGGGCGAACAGGAATGGGGCTCCATTCAGGCAGAGCGAATAGCGGTGCACAAAACCATCCGACGCTGGGATGTATCCGAACGACAGACGCGGCTATGGGGTTTGTGCGTAATCTCATAACAACTGACCCAGTAACATCCATGACCGTTATCAATAACAACGCCAACGCCCCTCAGTTTGGTACACAACAGTAGTATGATCGAAAGGGTGATAATCATGATGCTCAGCAGATTTATATGTTCTCGCTCCCTGATCTTCTTGATCTTGCTCTTCGGACTTGGATTGGGATATATGCCATTCTCCCAGGCTTCGGCGTACGGAAAGTGCCCTCCCGAGATGAATAACCGAGCAGCGGGTTTGTTAGTTGAAGCACGCGGAGATTGGTCATCTCTTTTTAAACATCAAAAGGCCTTCGTTTCTTGTGATGATGGTGAGCTTGGCGAAGGCTACTCTGAAGCCGTGGCAAACCTCTTCGCCAGAAGATGGGATCAATTCGATACATTTGTCTCACTGGCAAAAACACACCCTGATTTTCAAAGCTGGGCGATACAGCATATCGATGCGACCGTTTCAGATGACGACCTGAACAGGATCATACTAAATTCCAATACATGCATTAACAATGCAGAGGCGGAAAAATTTTGCGAGATTGTGCGGCAGAGTGCTAAAAATGCTTTGACGGAATCCGCACGTACGCGACAATAACTTTGGTAGGTTACATACCTATATCAGTCGCTATGCGTCAAGTGACAAGGTCCCACAGGAAACAGGGTCGGCTACGCATGAGGTTAAAATACTAAAAATCAAAGCAAAATCATTTCGCAAGCTTGCCTTGAGTTTCAAGTGAAACCAACATCTTTGCAAACGAGTTTATGACAGCCTGGTATTGGCTGTGACCTTAAAGTCACTCTCCCTCTTGGCTTTATTAAATCCAACTAAATACGATGCAATCAAAGGTGAAAGCCTCAAGTGAGATGAGAGCTCTCGGGATTCCAAAAGCGAGGTAAACCCGTCAACTAGTCAATTAAGTCGTTGGCCAAGTAGATTCCAAATCTAGAGCATTGAGAGTTATTGGACGCACGCTAACCATAGTCGCAGCAAGCACTATAGCCACCGCTTCGGTTGTGATGGAGGGGTTTTATGATTGGGGAGTAATAGGAAGGGCTGCCTGGGAAACCACCTCCGCAGGCGATTGCATTTACGCAAAATAAATATGAGGTCAGTATATGACAACCCAAGATGACACTATTCGCAGGCTCGCCATGCAGCGAATTGCAAGTGTATTCAAAATCTCTGTAGATGAATTGACTGAAAGCTCAGTGTTTGGACGCGACCTAAACGCCACTCGCGCTCCTGGTTTCTTTAACCCAAATGAGTGCGATATAATTGAAGGCGACATTCTGGATGTATGCACCAAAGAGGCACGCAAAGCGATAAGCTCTGGAAATTTGACAATTTACACTGTCGGTGATTATTGCAAGCATATGATTGAATGCTACAAAAAGAAACCGAAAGACGTAGTTCAAACATTGAAAGCAAATCCATCCCGACTTTGATTAGGGTAGTTGACATTCGTGCTTGCGCGATAGGCGAAATATGTCCTCTGACAGCCTGTTGCCATCTACGAATCCAAAGGTAAATGATGATAGCGATCAAACGGTTAGAATTGCATTTTAGGCATTGATTGTCGAAATAGGTGCCGCTTTTTTATATTAAATACCGTATTCCGGGAAAGCTTCGGCACGAGGATTATATAGCACACCTGGCTTGGCCTGCTCGAGGCTGACAACTTCGAGCAGCAAGCAGCAGTACGAGCGTTGCATCAGTGAGATTTATTCCAACCCCAGTAGTTAAGCAGGGCAATACATCGTTAGGCCGCTGTGGTTTAGATTTCTGCTATGCGTCCATCCAGTGTCTGCCAGATGAAGCACCGTGTCGTAGATATTCACATCCTTGATGGCTGCGTGACGCTACCAGAAAAAGAGCGCCCTCGTCGGGGGGATGGTACCCAAGAAACGACGGCACAGCCCCAGCCCATCTTCCCCAGGTTGAACGAGTAAAACATCCGCTCCCACCCACTTGATAACTGTCTCATCGTGCCGCGATCCCCCGCCGGCCAATACAAAAATTTTGCTGTCGGTCAGACAGCGCAGCTAATTTTTGAAGCGAACCGGCCGATACTAGCCGGCGGTCGGCCAAATTAAATGCCTCTGGCGGCGAAAAAACCACCGGACAGTTTGTCTAGACCGTACCTTAATAGCTGATGCAAGAAGGCCAATCTGTGTACCTACATCGTTGGAGCTACATCCTACTAATTTGTTTGCTGCCACAATTGAGCCTGGCCAGCACACTGCATATCGATCCTCGTGCCGAGAGCCTTTATCAGGAAGCTCTCCCATACCTGCTACAAGCGGATGACAAGCTTGAAGCAGTGACAGCCGATACCCCAACGACAAGCGAGGAGGAAAGGCAGCGCTCCCTCACCCTAGCCGAAGAAGGAGGTGCGCTACTCAAGCCAGCTTTTACCTTGCTTGAACAAGCAGCGGCCCTTGATCATCCCGTGGCCCAATATCGTCTCGGATTGATTTACGCGATGCTATCTCCGAGCGAAGTGATCAAAGAGAAAGCTTGCCCCTTGTTCGAACGAAGCCTCGCCCAAGGCTTTGCTCCACCAGCACTTGAAATTGCCTCCTGGTGCTTGGCGTTTACCGATACGCCCGAGTACCAAAAAGCCTTGCAAGCCATAGAAACCAGCATGCCGCTTTACGAAAAATATTTTCCACAGCCTGTTGTCAGGCTTGAGTGCAAGCGTGAGGAACCGGTCGGCTTCGCCATGCAGTGGGGCAACGGTCGTGATTATCAAGCTGAGATCTACCGTTTACAGGGCGACAGCAATCGTGCGCGGCGCTTGGAGTATTACCAGAAGGCCATCGATACCAATGACTGTTACAGGGCCAAACGACGCATGGAATATCTTAAATAGTTCCGCCTCGTACTGCATCGCGATCCAGACGTCCATCGAGAAGTCCACCTGCTCGGGCAGCAAGCGCGCCAGCGCATGACGGCGCGCCAGTTGGCTTGAGTACACGCCAATGCCCAGCCCTGAGCGGAGCGCTGCGAATTGGGCCAGGTGATCGTCGCTGCGAAATACCGCATGTTCCCCTGTACAGGCAAAGCCCTGTTGTGCCTGGAACGCCTGCTCCGCCAGGTTGCGGTCCGGTCCGATAACTGGGTATTCGCTCAGTTCCTTTGCGCATCGAGGCCATCCTCGGTGCTCGAGTAGCCCCGCCGTAGCATACAGGCCCACGCGCAAATCGCCCACATGCCGAGTGACGACGAAGGCCTCGGCTGGGCGACGAATGCGTACGGCCTGCCAGGAGAACAGAGATCTATGACAGGCTGTATCCTACCCTCCAGTCGACCGATAAGGTCGAAGACGGCCTTCGCTTCCCCCTCGTTCTCATCATCCACTGCATTCTAAACCGCACTTCACCATTGATGGCTCAAGGCCACCAGTCGATAATCACCCCTTCTAAAAAAGCACATAAGGATTTGCTGTGAAGAAGCTCTACTTGGCTCTACCGTTCTGCGCGCTGCTGCTACAAGGTTGTGGTGTGACCATGACCCGCTATGAACCCAACTTTCAGAACGTTCAGCAGCTCAAGAAAAATGCACCCATGCAGCCCTTGCGCGAGACGCAGGTGAATGCGGATTCAGGTCAAGGGTCGCTGATGGTGCGCCTGAACCCGATTTCGTCGCCCGAGGGCAGCGTTCCACTGCACATCCAGGCCGCGATCAACGATGAGCTCCGCCAGGCGGGTCTGTTGGACCCTCGGGCTGATCGGCAGCTGCAGGTTCAGTTGGTCAAGAGCCAGCTCACCGCAGGCATGAGCAGCGGCCATGGCGAAGTGGCTGCGCGCTTCACGCTGCGTAAAGGTGATCAGGTTCTATACGAAACCACTAAAGACGTGCAGCGTGATTGGGACAGCAGTTTCTTCGGTCCGATCGCCATTCCGGCGGCCGCGAACAACTACAACCCAATGGTGCAAGACCTGCTCAAGAGCTTGTACAACGACCCGCAGTTCACTCAAGCGTTGAAGTGATCAAAAAAAAGAGCCGCGATTGCGGCTCTTTTTCTATCGGTGTCAGCCCCGTGGAATGCGGGTGTCGACAGCGGAGTATTTTATGCGGTTGTTGTCGACCCAGTTCTTCAACAGCGCATTGACCTGGCGGTTGAAGGTGTCGGTGATGGCCGCCTTGGGCGTATTACCTGCCAGGGGCAGGAACCAGATGCCCATCCAGGTGTTGATCGCATCATGATTGCTGGCCTTGCCCAACGGCTGGCCCTGCTCGTCCAGGGTTTCCAGGCTCATGGTGTACTGGTCGGTTGCCAACGCAGGAATGATCGTGAACGTGAAGCCACTGAGGAACGCCAGGACCATTTGCCCACCGCCTGGCGCATGGTTATAGACCTTCAATCGAAGATTGTAATCGCCTGGTTGCTTCTGGAATTCGTCAAAGACCACGCGCCCAAAAAGCCCTGACTCATCGAAGGTCCGCTTCAGATCCGGCTTGAGCATGTCGCGAGCCTGCGGCACCTCGGTGGCCTTGGCATTGTCGGGGTCGCCCTGATAGAAATCGAAATCGACATAGACGTTCGGCTTGTTCGAGTAGCCGGCCATTGAAGGCAGATTCACGGGGGCTACTTCATCTTTGGTGAAACTGGCGCATCCACTCAGGCTCAAGGCCAGGGCTAGGCCTATGGCTTTTGCAAATTGCATATCGACTTCCTTGCGTAATTTGACTAATGCCGCTCACAGAGAGGGGGACGAATTCTAGCGGGATCCGTTTAAAAGCAAAAGGCTATCATCTGATTGCACACACGCCGCTTCGCGATTACCTGACACGCTCAAAGACAATGTGAACCTTCGCCCCATCCGGGCGGCGAAAATCTTCTACCATCCGGTTGCCATCGACCTTCAACTGCAGGTCATCCCGGGTGCGCACAGCGCCCACCCAGTTCGGGAACGTAGCCCCTTCGACAGTGTTGCCTGTGAACTCACCGTTCTGGTCGACGGTATATCGCCCGAAAAAACCGATGCTTCCCGCCATCGCGGCCCGGTTTTCCTCATCGGTGCCTTCGCCACGAACGTTGGATCGAAACGCCGGCACGCGTGGATCCGTGAGTACTTCGACAAACGTCAGCTCTGGCGTGAAGACGAGCCAACCATGAGGATCGGGGCCATAAGCATTCGATCTACTGCCCTGGCTCTCAACGGTTGCACTGACCATGCGCCATGTCCCGACCACGGAATTTTCTTTGCCCGCAAACGCTGTGGAGAACGCCGAGAAGGCAATGGCTGCTACGACTGCCAGTAGCGTATTTTTCAGACTCATCCGCTTCACCTTTCCTCGCCGCAACGACGCGGCAGACAATAGAGTGGGTTTCATTCTGGTCGGCACGGTCTTCATGCCCTGGCCGAGATGGCCGCCAAGCGTAGCTCCCGCAAAGTGGCATTATCCGCCCTCCTCCCCAGTTGCCAGCCCAAGTAGCCCCACAGCAGTGCGCAACAGGCGCCGATTATCGCGGCCGGGCCGGCGCCTTGTCCCAGGAGGTCGAGCAGGCTCTTGGCCCAGCCGCTCATGGCGTCACCTGCGCGATAAACCACGGTGTCGATGAAGTTCTTGGCCGTGTATTTACTCTCGGCATCCAGCGGCGCGAACAGCATTTCCCTGCCCGGCCGGACGAACGCGTATTCGCCGATCCGTCGCACGATCATCACCGCCGCCAGTAGAGCGAACCCCGGCGCCAACGCCAGGCCGAGGAAGCCGATGCACATGAGCAGCGGCACGACGGCCAACAACGCACGCACCCCCAACTTCGGCGCGATGCGGCCGGTGATGAACAACTGGGACAGCAACGCACCGGCCTGCACGATGATGTCAATGGTGCCGAAGATGCGTACCTGCGCCTGGCGATCCGGATAGTGCTCGGCCACCAGGCGCGCCTGTTCGAAATAGAGAAAGGTGCTGACTGTCGCCAACAGCACCACGAAGCCGGCGATTCCCAGCAAGTAAGGTGACTTGAGCACCGCCGTCAAACCGCTGAACGGATTACCGTGCAATGGTTGCCGAGGGCTTTGCGTCGGTGCGGCGCCGGGGCGGCCGGCTCCGCCCGTTTCGCGCCACCGCATCAGTGCTCGTTTCAACACCAGCGTGGCACCGAGCAACAGGGCCGCCAGCAGCATCAACCCCGAGGCGCCGAGGGGACCGATGAGCAGCGCGCTCAGGGTCGGCCCCAGCAGGCCGCCGACGCTGGCGCCCGCAGCGATGAAGGCGAACAGGCGCTTGGCCTGCTCACTGTCGAATACATCCGCCATCAAGCTCCAGGCCACGGATACGACGAACAAGTTATAAACCGATATCCAGACGTAAAAGACCCGGGCCACCAAGACACTGTCCGGCTGGAACTGGAACAGCTCGACGAACATCAGCAGGTTGAAACCGAAGAAACCGTACACCCAGTCGATCAGGCGCAGGCGCGGCACCCGTGAACTGAGCCAGGCGAACAACGGCACGGCTGCCAGCATGACCAGGAAGGTCGCGGTAAACAGCCATTGCAGATTCTCCACCCCCGCCGCGATGCCCATCGATTCACGGATTGGGCGCAGCATGAAGTAACCGGTGAAGAGACAAAGGAACAGCAGGAACCCGCACAGCGCCGGACGCAACTCGCCGTCACGGGCGTTGAGGGCGAGACTCAGCCGGTGCAAATAGGAAGGCGCACTCATAAGGGACTCCGGAGAAACGGCAACAAGACAAAGGTCAAGCGCGGGACGGGCGCCCGCGCCCAGGGTTGCATCAGCGATAGGTCACGCCGGTCAAACGCTCGGAGACAACCCAGAGCCGCTCGGCATCCGCCTCCGTGCTCGCGGCGGGCGGTGTCTTGGCGAACCCCAACGGACCGCGTCTTTCATCGTCACCGGTCGGGCCGTAATAAGCCCCACCCACGGCTTGCGCAGCCGTGGCGGCATACAAGGTGGGCAACGCCCCTTGTGCCGCTGAGTGGTACGCGTCACGGTCCTTTGCCCAGCGCCGACCGAACTCGCTGTCGAGGCCTGGCCCCCGTGCGACCAACTCGGTAACGGCAACGCCGGGATGCGCCGCCATGCTGCGAATGCCCCAGTTTTCGGCATCACTGCGCCGCTGCAAGGCAAATGCCCAGTGCAAGACGGCCAGTTTCGATTGCGCGTAGGCGGCGTACGGGTCGTACTTCTGCTCGCTCTGAAGATCATCAAGATTCATCGCGCCGCGCGCCGCAGCAATGCTGGACAGGCTTACCACGCGGGCATCCTCGCTTTGACGCAAGAGCGGCACCAACAGGCCGGTCAGCGCGAAGTGCCCCAGGTAGTTGGTGGCCAACTGAAGTTCAAAGCCATCGGCGGACGTGCCTCGCTCGGGCGGCGCCATGACGGCGGCATTGTTGATCAACACATCGAGGCGCGGCAGTCGCTGATGGAGACGCTGGGCCAGGCCGCGCACCGATGAAAGATCAGCCAGGTCCACGTTCTCGAACTGCACCTTGGCATCGGGCACGGACTCGCGGATACGTGCGATAGCCTGTGCGCCGCGCTCCGGGTTGCGCGCGGCGATGATGACCTCGGCGCCGGCACGCGCCAAGGCCAGCGCATCCTCGTAGCCCATGCCACTGGTACCACCGGTGATCAGGACAATTCGACCTTTTTGGGACGGTATGTCGCCGGTCGACCAGTCTGGTTTCGGTGCAACGCGAGTGGAGGCTTCGATACTCACCGCACTGAGCAGCGCGACGCCCGCAGCGAGGATTCGAGCCAGTCTTCCAAGCCGGCTCATGCGGCCAATGGTGGGTGTTGTTGTGCTATTCCACATGGTGATGGTCCCTGTCTGAAGAAATGAACCGGCATCGCCGGACGGTCACTGTGTCGAGCACGCCTCAGCCAACTGCAGAAAGCTGACGTGTTTCTTTACCCCTTGGGTGTTCAAGTAGGTCATCTTGGCTGGCACGACCTCGCATACCGGCGATGTCGCCGCCTCGATATGAATGACCCTGGCAATGTCCAGCGGCATGCCATATTCGTAGGCCGGAAGCTGCGATTGTTCTTTGGCGAGCAGCGGTGAACCGCTCAAGGAGATGACTGCCAGCAGGCCGGCAATCGACAGGTTTCGAATGTTCATAGTGGGCTCCACGACACTGTCCTCGTTGGGATGGTCGTAGCACTCTAGGCGGGGGCGACTGACGTCAAGGTGACTGCTGGCTGACGGGAAGATGTCAAACGCGGGCAGACTTTACTCGCAGGCGACGACTAAGGCGCCGCCTGGTTCATCAAGGAGAATCCGAAGGTGTTGAGCCCATTTTCGCTGTGGGCAAACACGCGGCCACCGTGCATGGACGCCACCGCCCGCACGATGGAAAGGCCCAGGCCATGGTGCGCATCGCTTCGCGCCCTGGCGGTGTCGGCGCGATAGAAACGCTCGAACAAACGCTCCAGGTGCGAATTGTCGATGGGCTCTCCGGCATTGGAAACGCTCACCTCGACCTGCATGCCGTGGTTGACCAGGCTCACCGTGATCGTGCTGGTCGGCACAGCGTAGCGCGCCGCGTTCTGTATCAGATTAGCCAGGGAACGGTGAAAAAGGCGTCGGTCGATGCACACGCGCATGTCACCTTGGATCACCACGCCCAGCTGTTTGTCGTGCAAGACCGGCTCCAGATACTCCACCGTTTTCAACGCCTCTTCATAAAGCGAGACATCACTGAGCTCGGTTGCCCGTTGCCCGCTCTCGGCCCCCGCCAGGAACAGCATGTCGTTGACGATGGTGCCCATCCGTTCCAGCTCTTCGAGGTTCGACTGCAGCAGATCCTGCAGCTCACCCACATCGCGCCCGTGGGCCAATGCCACCTGGGTCTGTCCGATCAGATTGGTCAAGGGCGTTCGCAGCTCATGGGCCACATTGGCATTGAACCCTTCGAGCTGACACCAGGCCGCTTCCTGGCGAGCCAGGGCACCGTTGAACGACACCGCCAGCTCCTGCAATTCGCCAGGCAGCGCCTCGGTGTCCAGTCGCTGCTTCGAATCTCCCGGCGGCAGGCTATTGGCTTGACGGCTCAGTCGTCTCACCGGCCCCAGGCCGAAACGCGCGATCCAGTAACCGAGCAGCGCAACCAGCCCGATGCCCAACGCCGAGGTCAGGATCAAAATCTTGGTGAAGTGGTCCAGGGTCTTCAGAAACGGCGTTGAATCCAGCCCCACGATAAAACGCAGTTCCGGACGGTTGACCATGGCGGGAATGGTCTTGAGCAACGCCATCATGGGCCGCTCTCGGTCAGGCAGGTCGAGGGTAAACAGTCCATCGGAGCGCTTCGACCAATCCTGGCCGTCCGGCATCGCCCCGCCGTAGCTGAAGGCGGGGTCGTCAACCAGGATCCAATAGCGGACCCGTTCATCCGCAGGCGTCAGGCCGTCGAGCTTCTGGCGCAAACCGACCCAGAACGTCGGCGAATCGTATTTGGCGAGCACCGGGTCGAGCACGGAATGGCGCAGGATCAGCTCGTTCTGCATCTGCTCATCGAGCGATTGCTTCAAGGAACAGCGCAACAGCGTCGCACTGATCGACATGATCAGCAGGACAGCGAGGGCGAACATCAGGGCAAGCCGCTTGGCGATCGATCTTTTCATCAAGGCGTTCCACTTTGCCTGCCATCGACCTCACGGCTTTCCAGCACATACCCCATGCCACGGACGGTATGCAGCAGCTTGCGCGGATACGGGGCATCTACCTTGGCGCGAACGCGCTTGATCGCAACCTCGACCACGTTGGCATCACTGTCGAAATTCATGTCCCAGACCTGCTCCGCAATCATCAACTTGGAAAGAATTTCGCCCTGATGCCGCGCCAACAGGCTCAACAGGGAGAACTCCTTGGCCGTCAGGTCCAGCCGCAGCCCGCCCCGGGTCACCTTGCGCGCTTGCAGATCGACCTCCAGGTCGTCGATGCGCAAATGCGTCAGGTCAACCGTGTCACCGGCGCGACGACGGATCAAGGCCTGGACACGTGCGACAAGTTCGGCAAACGAAAAAGGCTTGCCCAGGTAATCATCGGCGCCCTCGCGCAGTCCTCGAATGCGGTCATCCACCGTCCCCCTGGCCGACAACATGATGACCGGGGTTTTCTTGTGCAGGCGCAGGCCTTGCAGCACGTCGTAGCCGTCCTTGCCCGGCAACATAACATCCAGGATCACCACGTCGTAATCCCATTCCAGCGCGTAATGCAGGCCATCGATGCCATTCGTGGCAACGTCGACAATGTAGCCGAGTTCGGTCAAGCCACGATGGACGTAGGAGGAGGTTTTTTCTTCGTCCTCGACAATGAGCAAACGCATCGGGTAACGCCTCTCTGAAACGGTGCCACAAATTGGGAGATCAAATAGTCGATCCCGATGTTTGGCTTGGTGCTGATGCTTCAAGCCCCCCTGCAAGATCGCCTGGATGTACATTTTCCCCAGTCTAGGCTGTGAAGGTGTCCGCAGGCTGACCGCCTCCTGACATTCTTGTCAGAAAATGCTTCAAGGGCCGAGTTCGTCATTCTCGTGGAGTTATTCGAATTTGGAATTACAGTTATAGCTAACGAAACTATGTAGACGACCTTCCGTCACCTATCTTGACGTCAGGTATCCGTCCCATTTGGGGCGATGCTGGAACGTTATCCAACGGGCTCCAGACACACGTTAATCCGCAGGATAAGGATCTGCTCGTACGTCCAGTTTGATTGAAGACCGCAAGACCGATAAGGAGATCCCCCTGTGGTGGATGTGCAGCAATTGTTGGACTCGATTCCCCCTGGCATCCCCTATGGCGACGACGATGCATGCGACGCCACCTTCTTTACGACGGCCAACTGACGCCCGAACACGAGCCAAAGGAAGCCGTTCATGGCAATCACGCAAAACAACCGTTTGGTACAGGTCGACAGTCCTCTCGGCGGCGATGTCCTGTTGTTGCAAGGCATGGAAGGCAGCGAAGAGTTGGGGCGGTTGTTCCACTACGAATTGGACCTGACCTCCGAAGACCGGGCGATCACGTTCGACCAGCTGCTGGGCAAGCCAATGGGCCTGACCCTGGAACTGTATGACGGCGGCAAACGCTACTTCCACGGCATTGTCTGCAGTTGCCGGCAACTGACCGGCCACGGCCAATTCGCCGGTTATCGCGTCAGTTTGCGCCCCTGGTTCTGGCTGCTCACGCGCACCTCCGATTGCCGGATTTTCCAGAACAAGACCGTGCCGGACATCATCAAGCAGGTGTTCCGCGACCTCGGTTTCTCCGATTTCGAGGACAGCCTGAGCGGCAGCTACCGCGAGTGGGAATATTGCGTGCAGTACCGCGAAACCAGCTTCGACTTCGTCAGTCGGTTGATGGAGCAGGAAGGCATCTATTACTACTTTCGCCATGAAGAGGCGCGCCATGTATTGGTGTTGGCCGACGCCTATGGCGCCCACTCCACGGCGCCAGACTACGCCTCGGTGCCCTTCTATCCGCCTGATCGGCAAATGCGCGAGCGCGATCATTTCTACGACTGGCAACTGGCGCGGGAAGTCCAACCCGGTTCGCTGGCGCTGAACGACTATGACTTCCTGCGCCCACGCGCCAGTCTTGAGGTGCGCTCCAGCGTGCCGCGCAACCACACCAACGCCGACTACCCGCTCTACGACTACCCGGGTGAATACGTCCAGAGCAACGATGGCGATCACTACGCGCGTACCCGCATCGAAGCCATTCACAGCCAATTCGAGCGTGTGCAATTACGCGGTCGCGCCCGCGGAATCGGTTGCGGTCATGTGTTCACGCTGACGGGATACGACCGTGCAGACCAGAACCGCGAGTACCTGGTGGTGGTCGCCCGTTATCAGATCCGTCAGGAAGCCTATGAAAGCGGCCAGTCGGACATCGCCGAACAGTTCGTCAGCGAGCTGGACTGCATGGATGCCAGCCAGTCCTTCCGCCCTCTGCCCCTCACGCCCATGCCCATTGTTCGCGGGCCGCAGACTGCCGTGGTGGTCGGCCCCAGCGGCGAGGATATCTGGACCGACCAGTATGGCCGGGTCAAAGTGCATTTCCACTGGGATCGCCATGACCAGTCCAACGAAAACAGCTCCTGCTGGATTCGCGTGTCCCAGGCCTGGGCCGGTAAGAACTGGGGATCCGTGCAGCTCCCGCGGATCGGTCAGGAAGTGATCGTCAGTTTCCTTGAGGGCGATCCGGATCGGCCGATTATCACTGGCCGCGTCTACAACGCTGAACAGACCGTGCCCTACGGATTGCCGGCCAATGCCACCCAGAGCGGGGTGAAAAGTCGTTCAAGCAAGGGCGGTTCACCGGCCAACTTCAATGAAATCCGCATGGAGGACAAGAAAGGCTCGGAGCAACTGTTTATCCACGCCGAGAAGAACCAGGACATCGAGGTCGAGAACGACGAAACCCACTGGGTCGGCCATGATCGCCGCAAGACCATCGACAACGACGAGACCGTGCATGTCAAGCACGACCGCACCGAAACCGTCGATAACAACGAAACCATCACCATTGGTGTGGATCGCAAGGAAAAGGTCGGCAATAACGAAACCATCTCCATCGGTGTGAACCGCACCGAGGATGTTGGCAGCAACGAGAAAATCACCATTGGCGCCAATCGCACCGAGAAAGTGGGCAGTAACGAGACCATCACCATCGGCGCAGACCGCACGGAAAAAGTCGGTGCCAACGAGAAAATCAGCATCGCCAGCAACCGCACCGAAGACGTGGGCGGCAACGAAACGATCAGCATCAGCGGCAACCGTAACGAAACGGTCCAGGGCAACGAAGGCATCGAGATCAACGGCAACCAGAGCACCCAGATTGGCCAGAACGAATCCCGCGACGTCGCCCAGAATCGCACCACCAACATCAATCAGAACGACAGCCTGGACGTGGGCAAGCATTTCTCCCTTACCGCCGGCGACTCCATCAGCCTGACCACGGGCGCGGCGAGCATCACCATGAAGAAGGACGGCACCATCGTGATCAGCGGCAAGAACATCACCATCGACGGCTCTGGCGCCATCAAGATCAAGGCCAACAAAAACGTGGTCGTCAAAGGCCAGAAGATTCTGCAGAACTAGTCATGGAGCGTGTGCGATGACCGTCGAATATTACCTGCCCTCCTCCTCCACTGCCGCGCCGACGCGCGTGGATGGCGTCGTGATCGGCCTGTTGCTGGATGTGCCCAAGGCCGACGCGCCGGTCGTGGCATTTCCCGGCTGCCCTGCTGACGGCGGCCTCGCCGCGCGCACCACCACACCGCTCAGCCGCGAGGACATCGGCGCCCAGGTCGCGCTGATGTTCGAGGCCGGCGACCTGACCCGGCCGCTGGTGATCGGTCGCATCCAGCGTCTGCCGCAAACCACAACGCCAGCCGTCGCCCACCTGGACGGCGAACGCCTGGAGTTCACCGCGGAGCGGGAAATCGTCCTGCGCTGCGGCAAGGCCAGCATCACCCTCACCCGCGAGGGCAAGGTGCTGATTCGAGGGACCTATCTTTCGAACCGGTCATCCGGCGTGAATCGCATCAAGGGCGGTTCGGTGCAGATCAACTAGACAGGTAGTCGGCCTATGGAACTGCTCAACGCCAGCAAACTGCTTGCTGCCTACACCCAGGGCCTGGAGCCCGATGGCCGCGAATCCCTGGTGATAGTGGCCAAAGGCACGTTCAATTTGCCGCTGGACGGCCGTCCGGCAACCCTCGCCGACACCCAGCAACCGCTGCTGATGGCCGATACCTTCCTCGGCGAGCCGGGGCTCAGCGCTCCGCTACAGGAAATGGACTTCGCCCCGGTCAAGCCATTCTGCGATGTGCTGGTACGCGGCAAGGCCTATGCCCCAGGCGGGCGGCCCGTGACGCAGTTGGCAGCGGGCATTCGCATCGGTCAGATGAGCAAGGCCTTTTCCGTCCTCGGCCCCCGACAATGGCAACCGGGGCTATTGGGGGTTTCTCCCGGTTTACCGCAACCCTTTACCGAGCAGGACATCTCCTATGCCCAGGCCTACGGAGGTACCCATCCCATGGCCAAGAATCCGGATATGCGTCATTGCTACCCGGACAACCCAAGCGGTTGCGGTTGGTTCCCAGGCAGCATCGACAGTGCTGAAGTCGCTTACAAGCCAATGCCCAATACCGAGGAACTGGGCAAGCCGATCGACAGCCCCTCCGGCGACTTCCGCCCCATGGCTCTCGGCCCCCTGGGCCGTAGCTGGCCGCAACGCGCCCGCTTCGCCGGTACTTACGACGAAACCTGGCTGGCCGACTGCTTTCCGTTTCTGCCGCAAGATTTCGACCGTCGCTACTTCCAGGCGGCCCCTGACGATCAGCAGATTCCTTACCTGCGTGGCGGCGAGGACGTGCTGCTGCTCAACCTCACGCCCCAGGAGCGCGCGGGTTTTCGCATCCCTGAAATGGAGGTGCCGGTAACGTTCTTCTTGAAAAAAGGTGGCCATGAGACTGTGCAGGCGGTCATCGACACCCTGCTGATTGATACGGATGCGCTCCAGGTGCAGCTGACCTGGCGTGTCTCCCGGCCGCTGCGACGCAATATGTTCGAGATCGCCCAGGTGCTGGTCGGCACCATGTCCACGGGTTGGTGGCGCGCCCGTGAACTGGGCAAGGATTACTACCCGTCGCTCTCCTCCCTGGTAAAAGCCAAGCAGGCACCCGAGGAGGCGGACTGATGACCGCGCTTTGCATCATCGGCTCCGGCATGGTCAGCGCTGTCGGCCTTAGTGCAGCCGCGAGCTGCGCGGCGATCCGCTGCGCCATCGACAACTTTCAGGAAACTCGCTTTATTGACCAAGGTGGCGAATGGCTGATGGCCGCCAGCGTGTCTCTGGAACAGCCCTGGCGCGGCCGCACCAAGCTGATCAAGATGGCCGCCCGTGCCATCGCCGAGGCGCTACAAAGTACCCCCAACGTCGATCCGGAAAAGACTCCGCTGCTGCTGGGGGTAGCGGAAGCCGAGCGCCCCGGCCGCCTCAATGGTCTCGATAAGGGGCTGCTGCACGCCATCGAAGCCGAACTGGGCTTGCGCTTTCATCCCAGTTCCAACGTCATCGCCCGTGGACGGGTCAGCGCTGCCGTGGCCCTGCTTAATGCGCGTACGCTCATCTACCAAGGCGGCAATCGCCACGTACTGGTTGCTGGCGTCGACTCCTTTTTGAACGGACCGACGCTGGCCGCTTTCGAAGCACGCGAACGCCTGCTCACCAGCCAGAATTCCAACGGGTTTATCCCCGGCGAAGGCGCCGCCGCCGTGGTCCTGGCCGCCCCCGTTGCCAGCGAAGAGCCGCAACTGGCCTGCATGGGCCTGGGGTTCGGCGTGGAAAAGGCCACGGTGGAGGCCGAAGGCATTCCCCTGCGCGCCGAAGGCCTGACTCAAGCTGTACGGGCGGCGCTGAACGAAGCCGGCTGTGGGTTGGAGCAAATGGATTATCGGCTCACCGACATCTCCGGCGAGCAGTACTACTTCAAGGAAGCCTCCCTGGCCCTCAGCCGAACCTTGCGCGTACGCAAGGAGTTCTTCCATCTCTGGCACCCGGCCGACTGCATCGGCGAAGTCGGCGCCGCCATCGGCCCGGCCATGCTCGCCGTGGCGTTGGCCGCCAGTCGCAAGGGCTACGGCGAAGGTCCGAATATCTTCTGCCACCTCGGCAACGACGCCGGCGAACGCGCCGTTGCATTGCTCAGTTACCAGACTGTGAGGGCTGCGTAATGGCGAATGAGGTCTACGCCAACAATATGGAGGTT
>NZ_JAHBCZ010000038.1:0-51816 GCF_019956035.1 Pseudomonas sp. A-RE-22 | reverse complement strand
AAGGGCCGCATCGCCTGAATTGTGATTATGGGAATCCCCTTCAGACTTGCATAGCCCAGAGCTGTGGGAGCCTCGCTGTCCCTGGAAAAGATGGCTAAATAAATCATCCAAGACAGTTGCTCCCACATTGGGTTCTCGGTTGGCCGCAGATTTCACCTCCGCCCGCAACCCGTTGTGGGAGCAAAGCTTGCTCGCGATAGCGGTGGATCAGCTAGTGGTGATGTTGGCTGTGCCGCCGCCATCGCGAGCAAGCTCGCTCCCACATTGGGTTCTCGGTTGGCCGCAGATTTCACCTCCACCCGCAACCCGTTGTGGGAGCAAAGCTTGCTCGCGATAGCGGTGGATCAGCTAGTGGTGATGTTGGCTGTGCCGCCGCCATCGCGAGCAAGCCCGCTCCCACATTGGGTTCTCGGTTGGCCGCAGATTTCACATCCACCCGCAACCCGTTGTGGGAGCAAAGCTTGCTCGCGATAGCGGTGGATCAGCTAGTGGTGATGTTGGCTGTGCCGCCGCCATCGCGAGCAAGTGCTGCCATACACCGGATTACTTGACGACGTACACCTTGCGCACATAGACGCTGCTTTTCCAGGCACACGGTGCATTCAGCGGGACGAAAACGGTGTCGCCGGTGTTGACCGTCAAGTCGCTGCCATCGGCCGCCTGCAAGGTGACGCTGCCTTCGAGCAGGTGCATCAGCTCATGCAGTTTGTGCGGTCGTGACTTGCGGGTGTAGGGCGTCGAGTCCCAGATACCGATGCGCAGGTTGCTCGCTTCTTCGACAAACAGATTGTGCGAGCGACATTGCGGCGGCGGGCTGAGCAGGATCTCGTCATCCGGGGCAGCAGAAGGCGAGAGCAGGGTGTGGGCGGGGAGTGCCGTCAGCCCGGGAAGGTGCGCTTCGATGCGTTGGGTCTCGGCACAGAAGGCCCAGAGCGAGCCGGGCTGCGCCTCGACCTCAAGTGCCGTGCCCCGACCGATCACCGCGCTTTCACCCGGCTTGAGCTGCAGCGTCTGCCCCTGGCTGCGCAGCGTCACTGCGCCGGCGTGCACCACGAGCGTCTCACTGAAGGGGTATTCATCGACGCTGAACAGCCCGTTCGCCCGGACCACGCCGGCAGCCATGCCATCCGCCCCGGCATAGGCGATGAGTCGGTCGAACGGATCGTTGGCGCCCAGCGAGCCCGGGGTGAACGGGGTTGAGGCAAGACTGCCATCGGCGTGTGCCAACAGCACTGCAGTGGGTTCGAGCATGAAGATGATTCTCCAGGGAAGCGTTGAGGGGAGTGTGGGTTTCAGCCAATGGCCTGGGTCACCGGCGCAAATTGTCGAACCGCACCGCTCGCCTGCGGGGGCGTGCCCCGTGCCATTTGGGCGACGGTGTCGACCTGCTTGAGCCCGGCCTCTTCCAGCCAAGGGGCCAGGCCGCTGCTTGAAGGGATGTCGATGCGAACGAATGCGTCCGGCACCTGAGCCAGCAGCACGGCGATCAAGTGTTGGGCCTGTTCCAGGTTCTGGGCGATGACCGGGCCAATGCAGCGGCCACGGCCGAAGGGGCGCAGCAGGGCGAAGGCGCACAAGTGACCGTCGCGCTCGATACCCGCTGAATGTTCAACGACCTCGAACAGGTCATTGAGCACAACGCTCCGCTCCAGCCCGCTCCCGGCATTGGCCAGTTTGATCAGCTCGGCGTGATCGGCTGCGCTCAGCTCGCGGCAGCGCTCGCCGGCGGCCAGTTCCAGTGGGGCCGGAACCAGCGCTTGCCCTTGGTGCTGCTGGATATGCCCAAAATCAACGAACCCCTGACTGGCATACAGCGGGGCACCGGCCAGGGTCGCGTTGAGGATGGCGGTTCGCGAGCCGCAAGCTTCGATTGCCAGTTCCATCAGCTTGCGACCGATTCCCTGGCCCTGGTACTCATCGTCGACAATCACCAGGCCGATGGTGGCGTAGTCCCCCTGGGCGCAGGTGAACGCCGTTCCGATCAAACGACCCAGGTCTTCCACGACAAACCCCTGGGCGACGCGTTGCAACATCGCCCAGTCTTCCAGGCGATGGGGCCATTTCAACTGCACGGACAAGGCATGGGCCGCAGGCACGTCGGTGGCGGTCATGGCGCGATAGAAATAAGTAGGGCGTTGCGAAATGGACATGGCTGATCACCATAAAATAAGGGACGAAATCGGATGGATATGTGCGCTGAAAGTCTTTGTATCTCACCTGCCACCGGGCCTGACAAGGGCGGCACATCGATTCGGTATCTTGCGTAAGCAACGGCCCTGCCGGCCACATTTCTTGCTCAAATCAGACGCTTGGCCAGCAGTAAATACCGGGTCGTTTTTTCGCTGTTCAGATCGAAACCAGAGGCCGTCAGGGCTCAATAGCTGCGCTCACGATCAACCAGGCCCAGCATCGATTCACCCCGTTGATGCCGGCGGATGTTCTCCAGCAACACGCCAAAGGCACTTTCAGGCTGAGTCATCGCCGCGATGTGCGGGGTCAACAGTATGTGGGGATGGTGCCAGAAGGGATGGTCCGCTGGCGCCGGCTCCTGCTCGAGGACATCCAGCACCGCGGCGCTGAGTTGGCCGTCGGCAAGGGCTTCAAGCAGGTCCTCTTCCACCAGGTGCCCACCTCGGCCCATGTTGACCAACGCTGCGCCCTTGGGCAGGTGTTGGAACAGCTGGCGGTTGAGGATCCCTCGGGTCTGTTCGGTCAACGGCAGGACGCACAGCACAATCTCGCATTGACCGAGAAAGGCCGGCAGTTGCTCCTCACCAGCAAAGCACGCCACCCCCTCGATGTGATGCTCGCTGCGGGCCCACCCGGACAAGGCAAAACCAAAGGTCTTCAAGGTGGCAAGTATCTGCCGTGCCTGCAAACCCAGGCCCATGACGCCCACCCGGCGTTGCCCGGCCGGCACCAGCCGGTGTGCTCGCCAGCACCGTTCGGCCTGTTGCTGGCGATAGCGCAACATGTCCCGGTGCAGGCTGAGCACGGCGAAACTGGCGTACTCGCACATGCCTTGGCTAATGCCGGGGTCGAGCAAGCGCACCACCGGCAGCGTCGTCGGCAAGCGGCTTAGGTCGAGTTGATCCACGCCGGCTGACAAGGCGAATAGCACTCGCAGATTCGGCAACAGCGTTTCGATGTCGTCCGGTGCCTGCCAGGCCGCCAGGTACTGGATATCCCGCAGGTCGCCGATGTCTGGCCAGGCACGCCATTCGATGTCCGGCGCGTGTTCGGCGAACAGGCGCCGCCAGTGTTCGCCGCGTACCGGGTCAGCTTTATAGAGCAGGGCCATGGGTCACTTCTCGCCTGAAATCAAGGAGCCCCTAGCATGCCTCAATGCAAGAGCAGGATCTGTCGAAAGGGCCGGTGTAGCAGCATCACGCTGCGTTGCAAGGTGCCTCTTGCGGCAGATTCCATGGGGCTGGAATGCCTCTGGAGGATTCTGCTGTTTGCCGGGGTGTAAACAGTCGATCCGAATTTCTCAACGACCAAGTTCGGCTTAGACAATCGCGTCGAACGCTTAACCTGTGAACACACCGCAGCCGCTTCCTGGGTGCGAGGCTCACGATGGGAAATGCCAATGAACAGTAAAGTCGAAGAAACCCCAAGTTTGCTCCGTCAGCGTGATCAATTCGTGCCACGTGGCCTGGTCACCGCGCACCCGTTGGTGATCGATCGGGCCCAGGGCTCGGAATTATGGGACGTGGACGGCAAGCGCTACCTGGACTTCGTCGGCGGCATCGGTGTGTTGAACATCGGCCACAATCACCCCAAGGTCGTCGCGGCCGTGCAGGCCCAGCTGCAGAAGATCTCCCATGCCTGCTTCCAGGTCGTGGCCTACAAGCCT
This sequence comes from Pseudomonas sp. A-RE-22, assembly GCF_019956035.1. Taxonomy (NCBI): domain Bacteria; kingdom Pseudomonadati; phylum Pseudomonadota; class Gammaproteobacteria; order Pseudomonadales; family Pseudomonadaceae; genus Pseudomonas; species Pseudomonas sp. A-RE-22. The sequence goes on along the minus strand of NZ_JAHBCZ010000038.1, from coordinate 47,960 downwards.
TACCTGGACCTGGCCCAGCGCCTGTGCGAAATGATCGGCGGCCAGCATGCCTATAAAGCCGCATTTTTCACCTCGGGTGCCGAAGCGGTGGAAAACGCGGTGAAGATCGCCCGGGCCCACACCAACCGCTCGGCCGTGATTGCCTTTCGCGGCGGGTTCCATGGCCGGACCTTGCTCGGCACTACGCTGACCGGCATGAGCCAGCCGTATAAACAGAACTTCGGTCCGTTCGCCCCGGAGGTCTTCCACACGCCGTATCCGAATGCCTATCGCGGCGTCACCAGCGCGATGGCGCTCCAGGCACTGGACGAGCTGCTGGCCACTCAAGTGGCACCTGAACGGGTCGCAGCGATCATCATCGAGCCGGTGCAGGGCGATGGCGGTTTCCTGTCGGCCCCCGTCGAGTTTTTGCAGGGCCTGCGCGCATTGACGCAAAAGCATGGCATTGTGTTGATTCTCGATGAAATCCAGACCGGTTTCGGTCGCACCGGTAAATGGTTCGGCTTCCAGCACGCCGGCATCCAGCCGGACCTGGTCACGGTCGCCAAGAGCCTCGCCGGTGGCTTGCCGCTGTCGGGCGTGGTTGGCAAGGCCGAGATCATGGACGCTCCACTGCCGGGTGGCCTGGGCGGTACTTACGGCGGTAATGCGCTGTCGTGCGCGGCGGCGCTGGCGGTGATCGAGGCGTACGAGCAGGAACAGCTGCTGGCCCGTGGTGAAGTCCTGGGTGAGCGCTTGCGCCAGGGCCTGTTGCATCTGCAAACCCGTTACCCGCAGATCGGCGACGTGCGCGGCAGCGGCTTCATGCTGGCGATCGAACTGATCAAGCATGACGACGCGCGCACCCCGGACGCCGACCTGAACCAACGCCTGATCGACGAAGCCCGGGCCGGTGGTTTGCTGGTGATCAAGTGCGGGGTGTACCGCAACGTCTTGCGCTTCCTGGCGCCGCTGGTGACCAGCGAGGCGCAGATCGACGAAGCGTTGCAGATTCTCGACGGCGCCTTGGCACGCGTCCTGGGCTGACGCCCGCGTTCATGACGTTTGCCTGGGCGAGCGTCAGTGGCGGTTGTTAATGGAGCGTTGATCGATGGGACATCATCGGAGGCTTTACAGATGAGGCTGACTGAATATCGGGCGTTGTTGATCGACTGCGATGAGGTCCTGGTGGATCGGGACTCCGGCGTCTGGACGGCGTTGCAACCGTTGCTGGAAAACCATGGCGAGCCGTTGGACAAAGCACAGGTGCTCGCCGATTTTGACGAGGTGCTGCAAGCCTTGTACCCGCGTTTCGGCGAATTGGGCTTCAGCGGCTTGCTGTGTTTCGCCCACCGTCAATTGGCCGAGCGCTGGAAGCTCAAGGTCAGTTGGGAGGAGGGCATGAGCTTCGCCCGCTCGGCTGCCGGTTGGACGCTGTTCGAGGATGCGCCGGGTGCGATGCTCTACCTGCGCAAGTTCTATCGGTTGTTGGTGCAGGGGGATCGCGATGCCGAGGACCGGGGCGTGTTGTGCGAGCGCCTGGGCATCGAGCCTGATGATTTTATTTCGCTGGCGAGCGACCCGTTGCAGGATCACGATTGGTTGGCGGCCAATGGCCTGAGCGCCGAGACGATTCTCCAGGTGACCCGTCCCGGCGCCCACCCACGGTCGGTTGGGGCTGTCTGCCTGATCTGCCGCAACGCCGATATGTCTCCCGCGCCCTGTGCGGCGGACTACTGCATCAACAGCATGGCTGATCTGGTCGCTCAGCATCAGCTGTCCTTACGACGCTGATTTTGTTAGAAGATTGTCTTACAAACGGCAGGCAAGAGGTATGCGATGGAAGGTTTAGCGAAACTGGACCGGATCGACATCAGCATTTTGGTAGAGCTTCAAAAAGATGGCCGCATGACCAACGTCAGCCTGGCCGATGCCGTGGGCTTGTCCGCCAGCCCGTGCCTGCAGCGGGTCAAACGACTGGAGTCGTTGGGGTACATTTCCAGCTACAAGGCCCATCTGAACCTGGCCAAGATTACCGATTCGGTAACGGTCTTCACCGAAGTCACCCTGAGCGACCACAAGCGTGAGGACTTCGCCAAGTTCGAATCCAACATCCGCCTGGTGGATGAAGTACTCGAATGCCACCTCATCAGCGGCGGCTACGACTACCTGGTGCGCTTCATGACCCGCAGCATCCAGGACTACCAGGACGTGATGGAAAGCCTGCTGGACAAGAACATCGGCATCTCCAAGTACTTCAGCTACATCGTCATCAAGTCACCGGTGCGCAAGGATGAGATTCCATTGCGTAAGTTGTTGCGGCATTGAACCCGAGATCCATCCTGGAGCAACTGTGGGAGCGAGCTTGCTCGCGAAGGCGTAGGCAGATTCAGCATTGAGGCAAGCTGATCTACCGCCATCGCGAGCAAGCTCGCTCCCACAAGGGATCTGGGCTTTTATTCCTTGAGGAAGGTCAGCAGATCCTGGTTCAGACGATCCTTGTGCGTCTCGGTCAGGCCGTGCGGCGCGCCAGGGTAGACGATCAGTCGAGCGCCCTTGATCAGCGCCGCCGAGGCCCGGCCTGAAGCGTCGATAGGCACGATCTGGTCGTCATCGCCATGAATCACCAGCGTCGGCACATCGAACTTCTTCAGATCGCCGCGGAAGTCGGTAGCCGAGAATGCCGCGATCGAGTCATAGGTATTCTTGCTGCCACCCTGCATGCCTTGCACCCAGAACGACTGGATCAGCCCTTGGGATGGCTTGGCGCCCTTGCGGTTGTAGCCGTAGAACGGGCCCGAGGCGATGTCCAGGTACAGCTGCGAGCGGTTCTCCAGGGACGCCTTGCGCAGGCCATCGAACACCTCGATAGGCAAGCCACCAGGGTTGGTGTCTGTCTTGAGCATCAACGGCGGGACAGAGGACACCAGCACGGCTTTCTTCACTCGAGCGGTGCCGTGACGGCCGATGTAGCGAGCCACTTCACCGCCCCCTGTCGAGAAGCCCACCAGGGTGACGTCCTTCAGGTCCAGCGCTTCAATCACCGCCGCCAGGTCATCGGCGTAGTGATCCATGTCGTTGCCTTCCCAAGGCTGGCTGGAGCGACCGTGACCGCGACGATCGTGAGCCACCACGCGATAACCCTTCGAGGCGAGGAACATCATCTGGCCTTCCCAGCTGTCGGAGTCCAGTGGCCAGCCGTGGCTGAAGGTCACGACCTGACCATCGCGCGGGCCCCAGTCCTTGTAATACAGCTGGACGCCATCCTTGGTGGTGATGTAGCTGGCGGACTGGACCACGCTGCCGACAGCAGACGCACTGGCAGCGGCCTGGACAGGCGACGCGGCCTCGGCGCTGAGGGTGGCCAATGCCAGGGTGGCGACAGCGAGGGTGCGGTTGAATGTGTTCATCGTTTCTCTCTCCATAAGGTCGGTTTGATCTGCGGCGATCGTCGTCGATCGCGTTGGTGGGCAGATTAGAGAGAGAGGCCGTGGACGAGAACGGCGCCGGTATCGATAGCAACTATTGGAAAATTCCAATAGCTGCGTTTCGCTTCGGTTGCGAGGTGAATCTTCGTGGCGAGGGAGCTTGCTCCCGCTGGGTGGCGAAGCCGCCCCAAACGGTCACACGTGTAAAAGCGGCAATGTCTTCAGGCCATTTGGCGTTTGAATATGCGCAACCAGGTAGGGTGCCGAAGGCGCTTGCAGTGCATGAAGATGGACCGGGCCAGAAAAGTTCATGGCCGTCAGGATCGCTTTGATTTTTTCCGGATTCGTATGAAAGACATCCAGTGCCAATAGCGTGCAGCCCTTGTCCTGGAGCATGTCCGCCGGATGAGGCCCAGACGCCCATTGAATGAGGGTGGGGACTGATCCGGCCATAGGGAGGCTTCCATCAGTCGGTATGGTTATTTGCCAATTCAATGTCCCTCTCGTCATGGGTTCGACATCCCCGACAAGGTCAGGGCAGGCATCACGAGCCGCATGGATATCATCGGTACGTGCCACCCAGGTCGCCAGGCGTGCCGGGAAATGGGGGGCCAATTGATCAAGGCCGAACCAGCGTGCCCGGTCCGGACGTATGGCGGACGGGTCCACGGCAATCACTTCGAGGTAGAGCCCGGGGCCAAGGTGCAGCAGCCTGTTATGGGTGCCCATGCGTGAATGGACGCCGCCAGGTTGAAGGGCGACGCCCAATGCGTCAGTCACGAACGCGCAGCCGGTATCGAGGTCCGTTGCCACGATGACGAGGTGATCGATGGTGGTTTTCATGTGTTCATCCATCCGTGGGTTGGGAAGTATCTGTCGCCATCAACCAAAAGAAGGCATCGGCCCCAGCGAGTGCAAGATCCACATGACCGCCGCCACCGCTGCCAGCACTGCGACCACAATACCGATCAGCACCCATTTCAGGATTTTCTGCCCTTTCGACGGCTGGGACCTTGGCGCGTGTGCCTCTACCATGTACTGAATTTCCCCGGCGCATCGCGGGCAAGCAGCAGTGTCGTAAGGGAGGAGGAACCCGCATTGATCACAGTTTGTCATGTCGTCACTTCGAGGCTCAAAGGAGGGGTAGCCCTTTATGGGCTTGTTAAAACGGACCGAAAGCGCGTGGCGTCAGTTGCTTAATATTTGTAGACGATGCCCAGCCTGCCCATGATCTCCAGGGCGTTGATCAGGCCCAGACCGTTCATGGGCAGGCAGGCGAAGGCCTGGTATTCATCGAAGTGCGTGCCGATGGCCAACAACTTCAAGTCATGGGCCTCCAGCTGGGCGTTGAAATACTGCAGGAGCGCACGTTCCCAATCGTTGGCGCGGTTGACTGCATCGATGGCTTTACGCTCAGGTGCAGGGATTTCAATGCCCAGTTGCCGCAGCGGGGCGAGGGCATTGACGGCATCGACCCCGTAGGACGACCACTCCTTCCATTCGAACCCCGCCAACTGATTGGCCTCGGTGAGCGCTGACTCAACCTGCTTCCAAGCCCAATCCCACTGCCCGGTAGGCGCCGGGATGTCCTGAATGAGCGCCTGCGCGCGCGCCTCGTCGAACAGGCAATCAAACAGATCGGCCAGGGTCTCGGCCAAATCGGGCTGCGGCCCTTGCTCCTGGGTGTCCAGGTCGTGGCTCAAGCGCTGCCACAGGCTACCGAGCTCGGCCCAGTCCTCGTCGTCCATGTCGTCATCGATCACCTGTGCCTTATGGCCGCGCGAGTAGTTATCCAGCCGCGTCTTGCGCACGCGTACGCTGCCCTCGGCGAGATCGACCTCATAACTGCGGTAATCCAGGTAGTTGGTCTGGAAAACGATGCGGTCAGCAAACACGTCATGGACGAGGCTTTCCTCAGCGTCGAAATACGCCGCGCCTTCGACGTTGCCATGGGCGGTGATGATGCGTTGAAACGACAGTGGGTCGATTGGATTCATGTGGGCGGGGTCACAGGGAGAAGGGCGAAAGGGGAGCGCCGCGTACGCTGGCCGATATCCGGATCGCGCTGATCGTACACCAAGGCCTGGGGGTTGCTAAGGGGCGGAATGTGGACTGCGTCAACTGTTGGGCGTGTGTTTGGGTCTATGCTTACCTTGCCCCCTTGAATCAGGCTTCATCCATGTACAAACACCGAACAATCCGGCGGGAGAACACGTGAGACATTCGACACCGGCTGCAGCGCTGCTCTGCCTGTTGCTCGGCACGGTTGATGCCGGGGCCGAGGAGTATCAAGTCATCACCGAAGAGTGGGCACCGTACAACTATCAGGAAAACAATCAGCTCACCGGCATGACCACCGAGATCGTCCGGGCCATCATGGCGCTCACCGGGAATGACTTCGAGGTGCTGTTGCAGCCGAGTATGCGAGCCACCCAGGTACTGAAGACGCGACCCAAGACCATCATGTACTCACTGTTCCGCACACCGGAGCGCGAGCCATTGTACAAATGGGTCGGACCGATCGTGGAAGAGTCCATCCATCCCTATCAACTGGCCAGTACGCCGCCGGTGAACTCCCTGGAACAACTGCTGCGTGCCCCGCAGATCACCACCCGCCACGCCGGCCTGGTGCCGCAGATGTTGCAGTCGCTGGGCTTCAACAATCTGGATAAAAGCGCCACCGAGAGCAAGCTGCTTTACCGCATGCTGCTTGCCGGACGCACCAACATCATCATCGGCGACACCGATGCGGGCGTGGCTTACTACAGCCGTCAGTTGAACATCGCGCCGGGCACGCTGCGGCGAATTCCTATCGAACTGTATCGCTCGTCGCTGTACATCGCCTTCAGCCCTGACAGTGACGATGAAGTGGTGGCGGCGTGGGCCAGTGCGTTAGAGCAGTTGCGGCGTTCCGGGGAGTTGGAGCGGATTCAGCGGCGGTATGAGGGGGCGGTTGGACAATGAACTCACGGAACCGGCGAAAGCCGGTCCCAGGTATTAATACGGCTTTCTACGCTCATTATGGTTATCATCCTTGAGTGACAAATATGTACCAAGGATCTGAAAACTAAAGGGAAATAGACCAATGCCCAAGGCGGTTTTCGTCAGTAGAACTGTTTTGTTTGGCGACTGTGATCCGGCAGGAGTGGTTTACACACCGCGATTTTCATATTTTTCAGTAGAGGCTATCTATGTGGCACTCGATGAATGGCTGGGCACGCCCGGTCTTAGAACCCTGATGGGCTTTGAGATATTGCCGCCCGTACGCGCCATGTCAATGGAGTTTCTGATGCCTTTGACGTGGGATGATGAGTTGTCTATCAAAGTCAGCGTGGCGAAGTTGGGCGTTCATTCGTTCAAGTTTTTGGTCGAAGGGTTCATTGTTAATGGGCCCTTATCTTTTGTGGCGAATGTCACTCATGTATGTGTCTCGCCGGAAACCAAAGAAGTTGTAGCCGTTCCCGCGCAACTGAGAGCGCTTCTTTCATAATCCGCTGGAAAGACGTTCGTCCGGGCATGAGAAATCGGGGTCATAGCGGGAAATCGGGGTCAGACCACGGTAAAAAACGGACCCATTCATGTGTGAGTTTTGTCCTCTACCGTCTTCAAGTGGGCCGCAGGTACCGACTCCACCAGCCAAACGCCATTGTCCGCCTGAAAGAACCGAACCCCTGCCTCTCTCATACCCTGTACATCAACAGCGAGTAGTACAGGTTGTCCATAGCGCTTGCCAACGGCCATTGCTGTTTCGGGACTTTCAGTCAGATGGACATGGTGCCGACTGCCTGGCATCAAGCCCTGCACCTCGATGGAGGCCATGAAGCGGCTGGCGGTTCCGTGATAGAGCTGGGCAGGTGGTGTTTTTTCGACGTGTTGCACCTGGACCTGCCCGGTGCTGTGACCTTGTGCGGCTCGGATGCGTTGACCATCTTCAGAGAGCGTGAAACGCTTCTTTTCGTTGGTCTCGACCACCTCGTGCAGCATCTGGTAGTCGAAGGTATGGCCATGTTGGTTGGCGTTCGAAATCAGATTATCAATGTCGGCCCAACCGTCGCGGTCCAGGACGAGCCCCATGGATTCGGGGGCATGGCGTAGTACGTAGCTGAGGAGCTTGCTGATGTCGTCACGTTGTTTCTTGTTCAAGGAAAGGTCCTTTTTCATTGGCTGATTACAGATAGTACTGTGCTTGGCGGCATGGAGGCACTCAAACGAACGTTACCCGGAGGCCGAAGCGGGCTCATTCTGAGTGATGTTGAGTTGATATCACTCAGTTGCGTTGGTACTATCCGCGGCGGAGTAGTTGAGCATCGGTAAGCTCACCCGCCCTTTACTTAAGCTTCGGCTTTACATTATCCGCGGGGGAGAAGAAGTTTTCTCCATGCCGGTTCGAATCCGGCCTACTTCACGTTAAGCAGCAATATGACGAGCACTATAATTTTACGTACGCGAGCTTTGAAGCTGTTCCGTACCAAGCTTGGCAATCCGGTGCGAAACCTGAACAGTGTCGTGATCGGTTTATGCGGGGTCGGTGCAGGAATCGCGTTGAAACCCAAGGATCTTGCTGTTAGTTGGGCTCCTGGTGATCTCATCCAGGCTGAGCGTGAGGCAAGAGGGTTTGCAATAAAGTCTTTGATGGTAACGGCCTGTGATGCCTTGGATCATTACCTTGAAGACTTAGGCGTTGGTCCGAGCCCATTGGCTGATATGACCTTACGTTCAGTGCTGAGAAAAGAGCCTCAGATTATCCAAAGGGGCCAGGCGCTCACGCCAAGCGGCATATCAATGCTCGAGACGCGACTGAATGAAGTCATCGATCGCCCATCCGAGATCAAGTCTGTCCTGCGTGATTTTTCGGAAAAGTTCTGTGGCAAACAAAAAACGCTATCGTTGAATGCTCGTTGTGGTGGGCTTTTTTCCCACGCTCAAACCTTGAACGGACCTGCCATTTCCGCCATTCCTCTAAGACCGTCCTATCACTCGGCTGTGGTCCTATTGGTTGCATGGCGCAATGTACTCGTACACGACATGGATACGGATCCGCTAGATCCCAAGGTCGTTTCGGACTTGATCGCGGATAAGGAGTATCTGGCTGCCGAGCATGCCGGTATAGACTTCGAAAAAACCCTTGAGCGATACAGTTCTAAGAGCGAGCCATCTCTTAAGGATATTTCTACACTCGTTTCCATACTCATGCGGTATCTAGCCGCAATTGATGCTCGGCTAATCGCATCCTGCGATCTTGGTAGATTTGTTCAAGAGGCCGTTTGCGAGGAGCTGAACTTGCGTGGCGCGCCAGAAGATACCCTGCGGAAGTGGGCAGGCAAGAGCTATCCTGAGCGTATTTCAAAGGCGCTTAGAATGGTCGATAACCATGGCTTCGTTTCCACAACTTTTGACAGAAAGAAAAAAAGCTATCCTGGACGCGTGATCGCGAAGCAGGACATGAGTTTTCTTGATGCTAATAATTTCAAGGAACTTTCAAGCTTGGTTTTTCCAGATATTTGTAAAGGTAACTAGATCGCGCCAAAATCGCAGAGTCGGGTCAGACCACGGCTGTCAAGTTATAGTCTGATCCGGATTTTCTGCTGAGGCATAGGTCTCTGCATGCTACAGGCCAGTTCAATTCCGGATATATAGGCAGTGACAGAATCAGGCGCCTGATGAAGCCACTCGCGGCAGACGTTCTACCGCTCTTGATAGTACTGCGCTCTACGCCTGGCCTCTTCCCGCTCCATTTTCTCATAATGCTTGCGTTCTTCCCGCTCCCTCTCTTGATGGCGCTCGCGGTGTTTCCTGTCTGCGGCTCGATCCATTTCCCGCTGCTGCTCCCAGTGGCGCCTGTTTGCCTCTCGATAGTCCTGGTTCCGATCACCGGCAAATGCACCCGCTGAGGTGAAGCCAATCCAGGTGAGTGCAAAAATGGCAGCCATTTTCATGTACTTGTCTCTCTAGCGCAGATGTGTGCGGGAGGTGAAATTTGCGGCTTCCGGTAGACCATGAGGATGGTCGCAAGTGCATTGCTATGGGTTGAAAAGGGGACGCTCCAAGTTACGTCCCCTTTTTTCTGCTTTCTAGAAGCTGTACTTGGCGGTCAGCATCATATTGCGAGGGTTGCCGTAGGAGTCACCGCCATAGCTCACGGAGTTGGCGATGGTCGAGTAGTACCTGCGGTCGAAGATGTTGTTGGCGTTGACCTGCAAGTCCAGGTTCTGGCTGACCCGGTAGCCGGCCATCAGGTCGGTGATCGCGTAGCTGCCCTGTTCGAGGCGGTATTTGCTGCCATCAGCCAGCAGGATGTCGTTGTACATGCGGCTCTGCCAGGAGACGTTGCCGCCCACGCGCAGTTTTTCCAGCGGGCCCTGGAAGTGGTAGCTGGTGGTCAGCTTGAACAGATGCTCCGGCGTGTCGGTGTCGAACTGTTTGTTTACGTTCTGCGGGTTGGCGGCGTCCTTGATAGTGTGTGTTCGTGCGTAGGTGTAGCCACCGCCGACTTGCCAGTTTTCGGTCAAGGCGCCTTGCAGTTCGAAGTCGATACCCTGGCTGCGAATCTCGCCGGAGGCTTCGTAGCAGGTTGCCTGTGGGCAGTTTGCTGTAAACAGTTGCACGGCGCGGTTTTCCTTGTCGACGCGGAACAGCGCCACGCTCGCATTCAGCGCGCCATCAAAATATTCGCCCTTGATGCCGACCTCGTAGTTCTTGCCGATGATCGGCTTGACCGGGCTACCGGAAGTATCCTTGGAGCTCTGCGGCGTGAAGATATCGCTGTAGCTGACGTAGACCGAGTGATGCTCGTCCAGGTCGTAGATCAAGCCGGCGTAACGGGTGAGGTTACGGGTGACCTTGTAGTCGCCATCGCCATCCCGGTTATCGTAGTCGTACCAGTCCAGGCGCCCGCCGAGGATCAGCTTCAACGGGTCGGCCAGGCTCAGGCGTGTGGTGAGGTAGACGCCATCCTGAGTGGTCACTTCGCGCTGGTTGTTGGTGTGGACGAAGTCCGGTTTACCCGCATTGAACGGCCAGTTGGTGTCGTACGGGCTGTAGTTGTGGGTGGTCATGTCGTAGATGCGCTTGCTGGCGCCCACCACCAGTTCATGGCTGCGTCCGAACGCCTCGAAGGGCCCGCTGGCGAATGCGTCTACTCCGGCCTGGTTTTCATCGAAGTCGGCCTGGTAGACCGTGCGGGCCAGTGTGTTGTTGACCCAGCGCGATTGGTAAGAGCCGGAGAACAACGCGTTCTGTTCGGAGTAGTTGGCGTTGACCTGAACGTTCCAGTCGTTGGCCAGGCGATGACGGACTTCGGCGAATACGGTGTTGATCTCCTGATCCTTGTTCTCCCAATCCGTCCCCGGATTGTAGGAACGTGGCAGGTCCAGATGATGGCCGTCCTGGCCGATCATCGAAGAGCCCCAGAAGTAATTGGTCTTGTCCTTCTGATGGGAAAATCCCAGGGTCAGGGTGGTGTCTTTGCTCAGGTCCGCTTCGGTGACGGCATAGAACAGGCCGTGGTCCTCCTCGACATTGTCGATGAAGCTGTTGGCGGCCTGGTTAGAGGTCACGACCCGGCCGCGCAGCGTGCCACTGTCGTTGAGCGGGCTGGAGGCATCGACCTCGCCGCGGTAGTCGTCCCAGCTGCCGGCCGCACCGGTCAGGGTGACTTTCTGCTCGGCCAATGGCCGCTTGCGGATCAGGTTGATGGCGGCCGAAGGGTTGCCTGCACCTGTCACCAGGCCGGTGGCACCGCGCACCACCTCGACTCGATCGAACATGGCCAAGTTAGGCTGGGCGCCAACGTTAACGCCGTTGTAGCCACTCGGGATGCCGTCATACATCAAGTTGTCGATTTCAAAACCGCGTGCCTTGTAGATCTGCCGACCAGGACCAGAGGAAAAGTCCAGGAACAAACCGGGCGTCGCCTTGACCACGTCGTTGATGTCGGTCATCACCTGGTCATCCATGCGCTGGCGCGTAATGACGGTGACGGCTTGTGGGGTTTCACGCATCGTCAGCGGGAGTTTGGTCGCGGTCGACATCGCGCCGGTGGTGTAGGACTCGGTGCCTTCCGTGGTACTCCCCAGTTGGCCGCTCCCGGAGACCTCGGTTGCGTCTAGTTCCAGGGTGGCGGGTGGGGTGGTGCTGTTGTCATCGGCAAAGGCTGGGGCGAGGGTGGCCATGCAAATTGCCATGGCCAGAAGATTGCGGGCAGGGGTGAAGTGACGTGGCGGGGTGGCACAAGTCGACATGGATAGATCCTTAGATGCTAATGCGTGTGAGAGTAATTCGCATTAAGTATCACAGGATTCATCTAAGCGATAAAGTTTGTTGCGGTTGGAGTAGGCGGTGCGCAGGGTGTACCGCCACCGTACAGTCATCCACGATGGCCGTCGTACCCCGCACAAACTTGAAGGCTAGTTGCCCCGGCCACCACCAAACGACCATTCATCGCTGGCCGTAGTGGTGATCACCACCATTACATCCTCCGCGTCGAGACCTGGAGCTCGCCTCAGTTTCTCGACCAGGTCGCGGTAGAAACACTGTTTCGTCTCGACGCTTCGAGGGCGGCCAGCGGTAATCGTGATCAGCACAAAGTCATGGCTACGCGGTCCACCCAGGTAGTCGGGATCAAATATCAACTCGCCCACTTCATGTTGGTGGATGACCTGGAAGCGATCGGTCTTCGGCACCTCGAAGCTATCAACCAAGGCATCGTGCAGCCCTTGGGACAATGCTTGTAGATACTCGGCCGACTTTCCCCGGTGCAGTGAAATACGTGAAAACGGCATGACAGTTACCCCTATGGCTAAAGCGACAGGGGGAAAACTATCAAGTCGCGATAGTTCCGAATATCAGATTTAATAGAGGAGATCATCCCAAATTAGTGGACTATTCAATGCGCCGTCCGACCTTCGATCTTGATGTATTGCGTACTTTCGTCACCGGCGTGGAGTTCAACAGCTTTGCCAAAGCGGCGGATCGTCTCGGTCGATCGACTTCTGCCGTGAGCGCTCAATTGAAGAAACTTGAGGAGCAGATCGGTACTCCGGTACTGGCCAGATCCGGTCGAGGGTTAGTCTTGACGCCCGCAGGTGAATCACTGCTCAGTCATGCCCGTCGGTTGCTGGAACTGAACGACGGCATTTTCCAGACCCTGCATGAAAGCCAAACCGCGGGGACAATTCGCCTCGGGCTTCAAGAAGACTTTGGGGAACATTTACTGAGCGAGATCCTTCGACGCTTCGTCCAGACTTACCCGATGGTGATTCTCGAGGTCAGGATCGCGCGTAACGCCGAACTGCTTGCGTTGGTCGAAAGTGCTGGCCTGGACTTGGCCCTGACATGGGACACAGGGCATATGTCGCCCTATGCCACGCGGCTGGGCGAAACGCAGATGCACTGGATCGGGGCTCGTGACATGCCGTCACTTACCCGCCTTGCTGACTCACCGCTGCCATTGATCATGTTCGACGCGCCTTGCGTATTGCGTAGCGCTGCCACACAGGCACTGGATGCCGCGAAAATTCCCTGGCGAATCGCCCTGACCAGCCCCAGTGTCGCGAGTATCTGGGCGGCCGTCGCCGCCGGTTTGGGCTTGACGCTGCGAACTCGCATTGGGCTGCCGAGTCATCTCGCTGTCGTTTCCGGCTTGCCGGCCGTACCAAGCCTTGGCTATGTGCTTCACAGCAGTGGAGAAGACCCGACGCCGGCCATCCGGCAACTGGCCGCGTTGATCAAAACGAGCCTGCAAGAGCACACGTTCGGTTTTGCGGTTGCGCAGTAGTGGGAGGTGTCAGATTGGGATTTTGATACATAGGTCAAAAAGCAGGGATACGTTTTTACACAGCCTGGGTCTACAACGGCCTGTCGCGAAGGCCGGCAATCGACCCTTTGTCGCCTTCCAACGGATCACACCTTTCAGGGTCTTTACTTCCAGTTAGGCCCTGTAAGTAAAGTTGGGAGCGCGCGATGAGCAACGAACAGGTGGCGCCTGAGACGAAAGGGGTGACGGTGACGTTACTGTCGACGATTGACCTGGGGCCTGAGATCGAGGGTATGGCCGGGCGCCAACTCAGGATGCGCAGGGTGACCATCGAGCCTGGAGGCGTCTTCGGGCCGATTCACAACCATGTCGACAGACCAGGCACCGTCTACATTCTGCAAGGAACGATCACTGACCATCGAAATGGCGTCGCCACGGATTACGGGCCGGGAGTGGGCTGGCCCGAGGACAGGAACACCACGCACTGGCTTGAGAACAGAGGCACGATTGCGGCGGTGGAGATCTCGGTCGATATTGTCAGGCAAGGTTAAGTTCGTTGACTTTACTTGAACTGAGCAACCAGCCAATCCTTCAAATGCCCACACGCCGGATCTTCTGCCTTCTTCTCATCGATCATCAGGTGCTGATAAAGCTGTCTGCCAGGTTCCTGGCCTGCTGAGTCGCGGCCTCACGTGCGTGCCGATCGACGTCTTCTCCCAGGATGGTTTTCTCCACAATCACCGAATGCACATCCGTGATGCCGATAAATTTCAGCCAGGCTTCCACGTAGGGTTTCTGGAAGTCGAAGCGCTCCGCCGGTGTGATCGACTGCGCCGAAAAATCCAGGCCGCGGGCGTACATCACCACGGCGAGTTTATTGTGCAGCATGCCTTCCAGACCGCGTTGCGGGTCAACGCTGAACAGGATGTCTTTCTGCGATACCAGATCGATGAAGTGCTTGAGTTTGTACGGGATGCTGAAATTCCACAGCGGTACGGACATCACGAGTACATCCGCGCGGTGCAGGTGACTTGCCAACGCTTCTAACGTGTTCCAGGCCTCTTGTTGTGCGGTAGTCAACGGCGTGCCATTGAGCCCGGCGTATTTAGCCTCCATGGCCAGATCATCGAATTCCGGCAGGGCCATGTTCCAGAGGTCGAGGGTGATGATTTCGGTGTCCGGGGTGTTTGCTTGATAACGCGCAATGAAGCTGCGCGCGACTTCAAGGGAAGCCGAGCGGTGCTTGCGTGGAGAACACTGAATGTGGAGAAGAGTCGTCATGACACACCTTGAATGAGGGGAAGGCAGGGCAGGTGGGAGCATTGCAACATAGTTGTAATTGAAATATAAATCGTAAATTAAAGCTCAATTGATCACGTATAAAACTATGTTCGATGCTCTGCTGCTCAAGACATTGGTCACGGTCGTCGATGAAGACGGCTTCAGCCGCGCCGCCCAGAAGCTGCACCTGACTCAATCTGCCGTCAGTGGCCACGTGCGGCGATTGGAAGAACAGATTGGTAAACCCCTGTTGACGCGCACCACCCGTTCCCAGCAACTGACGGCCGATGGCGAGCGCCTGGTCTCTTACGCGCGCACGATCCTTGCGTTGAACCGTGATGCCTGGACAGACCTGACACGCACGCCGTTTCATGGACGGCTGCGGATCGGAGTGTCCGAAGATTTTGTCGAGGCTCGATTACTGCGCACTGTTCAGGATTTTGCAGCGCAGTACCCCGGGATGGAGATCGAGGTGCAGGTGAACATTCCGGGGACGTTACTGGCGCTGATGAAGCAAGGGCATCTGGAGGTGGTCATTGGTTCGCTGTGCGAAACCAGCGAAGCAGGGCTGTTGCTATGGCAAGAGCCGCTGGTGTGGGCCTGGTCGGCGCAACCCGTTGCGCGGTTACCCACGCCGTTGCCGCTGGCCCTGTTCCCCGAGCCGTGCCCTTATCGCGAGGCCGCGCTGACAAGGCTGGCGCAGGCGGGGATCGCCCAACGCACAGTGATGTTGTGCAGCAGCACGGCCGGGTTGCGAGCGTCGGCCTTGGCAGGCTTCGCGGTAGCGCCCATGCCACTGAGTCAGTTGGGGCAAGGATTGGCGGTCATTGGGGTAGAACATGGGTTGCCGAATTTGCCGGATGCCCAATGTCGGCTGTTCACCTCGCCCGATGCGGATCAGACGATTGTGGCAGCGGTCACTCAGCTCATGCTGGAGTATTGCGCCAAGCGCAGGGCTTGATTGTCATTTCAAAGGGGCTGCTTGAGCGCCTCAATGGCGACTAACACCCCCCCTCACATCATCCTCACACCACCGCAGCCGCAATCGCTCTGGAACGCCAGGCAAAAGCCAACACCATCAGCAGCCCCAACCCCGCCATTGCCGCCCCGGCCAGGGAGATCGCCGGATAACCCAGCCCGGCATTGATCACCGCACCCCCGAGCGCCGCACCAATCGCGTTACCGAGGTTGAAGGCGCCGATGTTCACCGCCGAGGCCAGGTTGGGCGCGTCCTTGGCTGCTTCCATGACGCGCATCTGCAGCGGCGGCACCAGGGCGAAGCTGGCGATACCCCATATCAGGATGGCCACGGCGGCCGGCAGCGGCCAACGCATCAGTACGGTGAACGCCAGCAAGACAAGAATCAGCACGCTCAGCGAAACGATCAGGGTGCGGTCTATCGAGCGGTCGGCGGCCTTGCCGCCCCACATGTTGCCCAGCGTCAACCCCACACCGAACAGCACCAGCATGGCCGTGATGTAGGCTGTGGACGCATGGGTCTCGCTGCTGAGGATCGGCGCGATGTAGGTGAAGACGGTAAACATGGCACCCGAGCCGACGACGGTCAGGGCCAACGCTCCCAGCACCGGTCCGCGGCCCAGTACCCGAATTTCGGCCAGTACACCGACGCCTTGCGGCGCCGGCAGGTTGGGCAGGGCGAACCACAACGCGGCCATGGTCGCCACGCCTAGGCCGGTAATACCCCAGAAAGCGGTGCGCCAGCCGAACAGTTCGCCAAACCAGGCGGCCAGCGGCACGCCGCCGATGGTCGCCAGGGTCAGACCCATGAACATGGCCGCGACCGCCCCAGCACGCTTCTCTGGGGCGACCACACTGGCGGCTACGATGGAACCAACGCCAAAGAACGCACCGTGGTTCAGTGAGGTCACCACCCTGGCGACCATGAGGCTGTAGTAATCGGTCGCCAAGGCTGACATCAGATTACCCAAGGTGAAAATCGCCATGAGTCCGATCAGCAGATAGCGCCGGGGAATCCTGCCGGTGGTCAGGGTCATCAGCGGCGCGCCGAGCAGAACGCCCAGGGCGTAAGCGCTGACCAACAGACCCGCAGCGGGAATGGAGACGCCGAGATCCGCAGCGATGCCCGGCAACATGCCCATGGGGGCGAACTCGGTAACGCCGATGCCGAAGGCACCAATGGCGAGTGCGACAAGTGGTGGATTGATACGCATGGAAGGCTCCTTATCTATGCCGCCAATGCTACGATCCAACTTTTTCAGGCGGTAGATAGCATTTTTGGCAATCACCTTTGCGTAAGAGGCACAAATGGACTTCAGCGGCAGATCAGGTGAAATGAGCGTGTTCGCCACCGTGGCGCAAGAAGGCAGCCTTTCAGCCGCCGCGCGTGCATTGGGGCTGACACCCTCGGCGGTCAGTCGGATCATCGCGCGTACCGAACAACGCCTTGGCACCCGCCTGTTGCTGCGCACCACCCGAGCGATCACCTTCACCGCCGAGGGCGAGGCGTTCCTGCGCGGCGCCCGGCGTATCCTGGCCGACATGGCCGAGGTCGAAGAAGCTATCGCCGACCAGGGCGTACCCAGGGGTCGCTTGCGCGTCAGCGCCGCCCTTGGCCATGGGCGGCTGGCCATCGTTCCCTTGGTGGCAGCGTTCAGCGCCCGCTACCCGAACATCGTCGTCGACCTCACCCTCGGCGACGAAGTGGTCGACATTCTCGGCGGCCAGGCCGACGTAGCGGTACGCTTTGGCCATCTGCCCGACAGCCCACTGACCGCGCGCAGGATCGGCGATACCGGCCAGGTAGTGGTGGCATCGCCCGACTATCTGCGGCGCCACGGCACCCCCGAGGAACCGGAAGACCTGCTCCGGCACAATTGCCTACGCTTCAACTTCCGACGTGCCGAACCCAACTGGCCGTTCATCCGCGACGGACGAGAGTTCTCCCTGAAGGTCAGCGGCAACATCGAATGCAGCAGTGGTGAAGCGCTGGCGCAACTTGCGCGAGTAGGTGCCGGTATTGCGCGCATCGGCGAGTTCACCGTGAGCGAGGACCTGCAGCGCGGCGACCTGATACCGCTGCTGGAAGCCTGGAACCCAGGTGATCGGGAACCGATTCATGCGGTGTTCGTAGGGGGCTCGGCAATGCCGGCGCGGGTGCGGTTGTTTGTGGACTTTTTGGTGGAGCATCACCGGATGTAAGCGCCGGACCGTTGCTAGGTTGTAAGCATGTCCAGGAGTCCTTCCAATGTTTTAATGGAACGCTCCGCTGGCGTTATGCTCGCTGGCCATGGATGGAATCCACTCAACCAGACGGCAAGCATTCCGGCTGCTGTAGCTCCCAGGTAATCGTTCTGTGGGTGATCACCGACAAACCAGCAATGCTCAGGACGAACTCCCAACGCCTGCGCTCCCAGATGGAATATCTCAGGCGTCGGTTTCGCGATGCCGCACGCCTCGGAGCAAATCATGGTTTCAATGGTTTCGCCGAAAGGTAGTGCCGCCAAAGTCCGCCGTCGCGAATGCTCGGCGCCGTTGGAGATGACGCCCATGGCAATACCCTTGCGATGAAGTGCTTGAACCATCGCGCCAGCGCCTGGCATTTCAACCGCAGCGCTCGGGAAGTGATTCATCCAGTGTGTAATTAATCGCTTGGGATCGACTGGCCCAGTCCACTTCAGCTCCTGGGCTAGCGTGTACCCAACCGCCTCGCGGATGGAAGAATATTCAGATTCCGGTCGCAGATACCCACCGTTGTCGGTGCGCGCGATCAGATGAGAGATCTGACGGATGTCTGCTTCAGCGATTTGAGTCTTGAACTCATGCAGAAATCGCTCGGCATAGCGGTCAATGCTGAGCGCGCGATGAGTGAGTGTGTTGTCCAGATCGAACAGAATAGCTTTCGGTGCCAAGTTCCCTCCCAGCGATCACGATGCATTGGCTAACTTGATTACAGAGTGGCTCGTCTTCTCACCTGCTACACCGGAGCACGCTCGCCTAGGTCAGATTCAACCCGCCGTCTGAGAGGAGTATCTCGCCGGTCAAGTAGTCCGACTCGACCAGCATTACAACAGCTTTTGCGATGTCGTCTGGGCTAGCGGCCCTGCGCATAGGTGCGCGAGTTCGCCACAACTCTTGGGCATCTGTCCATTCTGCGGTCAGAGGCGTGTCGACCAAGCCAGGCGCCACAGCGTTTACGCGAATTTCTGGCCCCAGCGATACCGCGAGCAAGCGGGTCATGTGATTAAGCGCAGCTTTGCTTACCGCATAGGGAATCGATGCGCCCTTAGGACGGATGCCGGCATGGGAACTGATGTTTACGACGCAACCGGCTCGACGGTAACGGGCGGCATCGCGCAATGCCGACTCGGCCAATGCGACCAGGTGGAACGGCGCCACGACATTAACCTCGTTAAGTTCGTGCCACACCGTCGAGTTGGCCGCGGCAAGGTCGTTGTGCGGAATGACTCTGCTAATACCGGCATTATTGACCAATACGTCGAGCTGCCCCCACGCAGCGATCGCCTCGTTAATAAGCCTGACCCTGTCAGCTTCGAAAGCAAGATCGGCTTGCACGTAAATAGCCTGCTTCATTTCGGCAACCATAGCGCGTCCCGTATCAGCAGAATTTCGCGAATGGAGCACCACCGCATAGCCTGCCCGGCTTAGTACACGCGCAATGGCTGCGCCGATACCGGAAGTGGATCCTGTCACCAACGCGACGCGTAATACGTTATCGATTGTCGGAATGGGTTTCATATGGATATCTCGAATGGGTTGCCTGTAGAAATCCAGCTTTCGGAAAATGCGACTGAAGCAGAACGACTAGGAATTTTGACCCCGTTGCTGGCCCATAACCTGGCCAACGGTGGAGACGACGCCCATGAAACATTTGCTCTGTTGCTACGAGACCCTGACAGTAACTAAGTCATTGGCGGACTGTACGGCAAGGTCTCTTATCGATGGCTGCTCATCGATCTTGTCAGTGTTCCCGAGTCGATGCGTGGTCAGGGTATTGGTGAACGGCTAATGCCCATGGCCGAAGAAGTCGCGCAGAAAAAGCACTGCACCGGTATCTGGCTGGAGACCTTCAGCTTTCAGGCCCCCGGCTTCTATCAAAAACTTGGCTACTCCGAATTCGTGCCCAAAGTCTGAAGTCGAAGCCGGTGTGAGATGAATTTACGGCGTATAAGCCGCGGACCGACCAGATACATGCGCTTCGCTCAGGGGGCAGACAGAGGAGTACCTTTCGCCGGATTATGCTCCCATGGTGGAAAAGGCGACCAAGCCTCCACAAGTTTATCGATGAAGAGTCGAATTTTTGGAGAGAGGTGCCGCTTGCTAGGGTAGATCACCCGAATAGGCTCTGCGGCCTCTGCATATCCGGCGAGCAATTGAACGAGCTTGCCACTTCTCAAATCGTCGTTAACCACATAGGAAGGAAGAGTCGCGATACCCAGGCCTGCGACAGCTGACTGGTGCAATGACTCAGCACTGTCCATCTGTAGCCTTCCACCATGAGTAATTGGCAAAGAGCGACCGTTCACTCGAAAATTCCAGGGAAGCAGTCTCCCGCCGCTTACGAAATGCAGGCACTGATGCTCGAAGAGATCTTCGGGCGTTTTTGGGGGGGCATGCTCAGCCAGATACTTGGGTGAAGCGCAGGTAATCATTTGTTGGTAGGCCACGGTGCGCGTGAGCAACCGAGAGTCTTCCTTGGGAGGCCCGATGCGCATGGCCAAGTCAAATCCCTCATCAATCAGGTCGACCAGCCTGTCGGAAAAGGTGATATCCACGCTCAAGGATGGCCAATCCTTCAGACAGCACTCAATGTGCTGAAGGACATGAAGTCTGCCCAACGCAACTGGCAGGCTCATCCGCAGTCGTCCACTGGGTGTCGAACGACGAAACGCAAGGGCATCCTCCACATCGTCCAGATCCTGAAGAACGCCCACGCAGCGCTCATAAAGAACCTGGCCGTCATCCGTCATGCTCAAACTACGAGTGGTGCGATTCAGCAAACGTACTTGTAATCGAGCCTCAAGCCTGACTATGGACTTCCCCACTGCCGAGCGAGTAAGGCCAAGTTGCTTGGCCGCCGCAGTGAAGCTCCCAGCGTTTACCGAGCTTACAAACGCTGCAATATCGTTCAGGTTATGGAGTTCCATGGGACCTCTGGACGTCAACGTTCGGGTGGCTTAGCACCCGGCTATGGGGAACCCTATTCCCCAATTATGAGAATAATATCTCAATTAGCCATTCCGTTGCCCAGCGATCAATTGAGGTCATTATGAACATTCAAGTACAAGCAGCCGTCCAAACCTGGGCTAACAGCCTTAGCGATCTGGTACCCGTTCTTAAGGGAATCGATACCACCACAAAGATGAGCGACATCCGCGACTCCTACGCAAAAATGCTCGCGCTAAATCCAGCGCCTGCTGGCGTCAAATTTGAAGCAGTCGACATGGGTGGAGTGCCAGGCACACTGGTCACTCCGGACGAGATCAAAAGCGACGCAGTAGTGATGTACATCCACGGAGGGGCTTACATTGTTGGGCGTCCAGACGGCTATCACGGCATCGGCGGCAACTACGCAAAGATGCTTGGTGCTCGGGTGTACATGCCGGACTACCGCCTTGCCCCTGAACACAAGTTCCCAGCCTCTATTGACGACACATTGCGCGCCTACGAGTGGTTGCTTGAGCAGAAAATCCCGGCTAATAAGATTGCATTCTCTGGCGAGTCAGCTGGCGGCGCGATGGTTGTCAGCGTGATGGTGGCGGCCAAATCCAAAGGACTTCCATTGCCTGCGGTTGGCGCTTCCATTTCGCCATGGGCAAACCTTGAACACACCGGTGCTTCCATGAGCAATCGTGAAGGTTTGGATCCTCTGAACTCCAAGCCTGTCCTGGATATTCTGGCCAGGGCGTTCTTGGGCGACACATTGGCCAATCATCCTCTGGCCTCTCCTGTGTTCGCGGACGTCACTGGACTTCCGCCAATTCTGGTGCAGATCGGCGAGAACGAGCTGATGTTGAGTGACGCGATGCATCTTGCAACTCATTTGGCTGATAACCGCGTTCGCGTCAACCTGGAAGTATGGCCTGCGATGTTCCATGCCTGGCACTTCTACGCCACCATGCTGCCAGAAGGTCAGCAGGCAATGGAGAGTTCCGTGCGCTTCATTGAGGTTGGCCTGGCCGACGCTAATCGCTAAAACGTAAACCGACCGCGGCAGTTTCCGACTGTCGCGGTTCACCCCTTGGCATTCAAACAACGGGGCTCATCCTGGATGGGTATGCACCTGCGTCGACGACGAGGCCAAAACTGGTTTTGTCCGGCACTAAGGTTGATTGCATCGAGATAGACATTCTTGGCGGTCCACATCCTCTTTCCGAGAAGTTGTTTCCTGAGCAGCTCAACATATACGCACGTTAATTTAGCTAAACGAACCATTACAGCGGTGTCAGCTTTGGCCGAAAGCAACCCGTTACTCCGGGCGTAGCTGACTTCCAGTTTGCAAGATGACCTGTCCGGATGTCCTCTCGGGTGCTGTCGAGAATGAGTCCGCGGCAGTGGGTCATCGATGGCTCGCAGGCGCGTTGGTCGTGTGTACCTTGGCCAGGCGCAGGCGCCAGTCGCCGCCATGCCGGAGGCGGCATTCTTCTTCGGAGTCGAAACTGACGCAGCGGGCCATATGGGGGACGTGTACGCCGGCGTCGTTCAGGGCGGCGGCGGTCAGGTCACGCATGCGTTTGTCTGCTCCCGTTGAGAGGGCGTGTTCCTGGCTGGCGCGGCAGTCGAAAATCCAGATCACGCGCAAGCTTTGGGGAAAGGCGCGATAGTCGACGGTGTGGGTCAGCCAGGCGAAGCCCGGGATTTCAGTTTTGGCGGTTTCACAGGCTTCGGTCAGGGTGGCGATGAGACGACGCTCAATACGGGCGTCGTCACGTGAGGTGGGTGGCATAAAAGGCTCCAGGCGGGGTGTTCAATGGCTGAGGTGGCAGCCCCTCAACGTGGGCTTTGTTGAATCGAGCGACGTAACCGTTGCCACTCATTCCAGCAATCCTCAGCAACGATATCCGCGTAGCCCCGCTCTTGTTCCATAGCCAGCGCGGTGGCAAAGGTTACTGCAATGCAGGTGGCTTGGTCTCGGATGTTGCAGACTTCGAGTTCGGTGAGTGGGGCGCCTTTTTTGGACTCGGCTGCTGTGAGTACAGCTGCAAGGGCGGGTACGAAAACCAGGCATAGGGGATCGGAGGACATTAGCTTCTTCCTTGGAGTAAATTGGACATTATTAACGGGACACGGGGGCAGGGGGTTCGTCGTCATCGTTTCATGGTCCGGTCCATTTATTTCTGCGAGCCGGTTGTTTCCAACGTCGAAGCAATAAGGTCGCGCAGCCACATATGGGCAGGATCGCGATGCAGTCGCTCGGGCCATAACATCAGCATTTCAAACCCGGGAATGGCGAGCGGAGGTGCCTGGACGTGAAGCGCTGGCTCATGTTTCACCAGCCGTTCCGGCACCACCGCAACCAAATCGCTGTGCACCAATGCCGAGACCAGCGAGTTGAAATTGGACACGGACAATACCACTCGCCGCTCCAGACCTTCAGCTGCCAGCGCGTGGTCGGTACTGCCAACGAAGCCGGCGCCATCAGCTGACATGACGGCATGTTCAAGCGCGCAGAACGCTTTGAGCGACAGCCTGTTTGCCAGAGCGGGATGGCCGCGCCGCGCCGCCAGCACATAGCGTTCGTGAATCAAGGAACGCTGGCGCAACTTGGGCGGCGCTTCATCGCGGGTGTGCAGCGCCAGATCGATAAGGCCGTTCTCCAGATCCTTGGCAAAGTCGACAGTCGGTTTATTCACAAGCGCCAACCGCGTGTACGGCGCCAGGCGCCTGAGCCGCGAGAGCGACGGCCAGATCAAGGCAGTCGTCGCATAATCACTGGCAGCGATCTTCCACGTTTGATGGGACCGTCCGGGTTCAAAAGCGGCAACAGGACTCAGTGCGCTTTCCAGCGCGGCCAACGCGTCACGCAGGGGCCCCTGCAATTCGCGAGCTCGCTCGGTGGGCGACATCCCTCGGGGGCAAGGCAGCAAAAGCGGATCATCAAGAAGATCTCTCAGCCTGCCCAGTTGCAGGCTGACGGTCGGTTGCGCGAGATTGAGCAAGCGCGCTGCCCGCGTCACATTTTGCTCCGCCAGCAAGGCGTCCAATGTGACCAGCAAATTAAGATCCAGACGGCGCAAGCTATTGTGCATGCAAATACCATGTGTTTCGGGAATTCATTTCTATCATAGCGGATGCATGCTTACGCTGAGGGACACATTCAACGCGGAGCCCCTCATGAAAATACTGCTGATCTACGCCCACCCCGAACCTCGTTCGCTCAATGGCGCGCTCAAGGATTTTGCAATCACTCACCTGGAAGCAGCAGGCCACGAGGTCGAAGTCTCAGATCTCTACGGCATGCAGTGGAAAGCATCCCTCGATCCTGACGACGCCCCAGGGTATGACGCAGAAACGCCTTTCAACCCAGCGCTTGAATCCCAGCGTGTATTTGCCGCTGAAAGCCAACCGGCGGACATCCAGGCAGAGCAGGCCAAATTGCGCTGGGCCGATGCCGTCATCTTTCAATTTCCGCTGTGGTGGTTCTCGATGCCCGCGATTCTCAAGGGCTGGATCGAACGCGTCTACGCTTACGGGTTTGCCTATGGGGTCGGCGAACATAGCGAAAGCCACTGGGGCGATCGCTACGGCGAAGGCAGCATGACAGGCAAGCGCGCCATGTTGGTGGTCACAATGGGCGGTTGGGAATCCCACTATAGTGGCCGAGGGGTGAACGGCGCGTTGGATGACCTGCTATTTCCTATCCAGCATGGGGTGCTTTTCTATCCTGGCTTCACGGTCATGCCGGCCTTCCCAATCTATAAAACCAGCAAGATGGACACCGCCCGGTTCCAATCCATTTGCACGGCTTATGCCGCTCGCTTGGATGGGCTCTTCAGTGATCAACCCTTGCCATTTCGTCGCCAGAATCACGGCGATTACGAAATCCCGGCGTTGACGCTTAAGCCGCATCTTGCATCGGGTCGTTGTGATCTTGGTATTCATATCAGTGACGGTGAGAGTGTTTAAGGTAATAGAGAAACCGGTTATATAGCCCATGATCTGGACGCAGGGAGGGGAGGGTGCCCATAGTCCGGAACAAGTCCGGCACCACGCAGAACGTTATGGCCTCCGCGGGGGGATCCTCATGTGGTCCCTCGACCCGCGATCGACAGATATTCTTCACCGGCCCCGTCTTCGGCGTGCCTGCCAAGCGGTTTCGACCTGCTCTGGCGTATTGTTCTCAAGCAGGATGCGCAGGGCGTTATCTGAAAAGCGCGGGTGCTTTTGGCTACCGAACTCGAACACCATCATGTTCGCTTGATCCTCATCCACCCTCAGCATTTCGCGAAGAGCCTTGCACTTGCTGGGATTCAGCCCAACTCGCTCAGCTAGCACCGAGGGGCTCAAGTGATACTTCTTCTGGAGGTCCACTTCACGGATCGCTCCCGCCGCCTCTGGATCATCACCTGACACATACCGAACAGGAGCACCGTCTTTCTTGCTGAAATGGACACGGAGAGTCGGCCCCTCCCCAGTAATCTGACTGGAGAGCGCTACGAGCCTCGGAAAGACTTGTTCTACCTGATTACCCGCTTTGATGGCCTTTTCAATACGATTAATGTCACGCTCGGACACTTCGACGATTTCACTCGTGTGCGCCTCCATCGCCAGCAGCGTGCGGATACGCCCACGGGCTTCATCTCGTGCACGCTTGTTCGGCGCCAGCAGCTCAGCAATGTGCCGAAACTCGCGATCCACCAAAATATCGAAACTTGGAAGCGCCGTTGTGGACAGTGGCATCACCCGGAGTGGAAGGTTATTCGCCAGCGTATCCGCAAAGTGCTGCGCTAGCACCTCATCCAGCGTGGTGATCAACGCTCGAGTAGTGACGAACAACGCATCCTCCGGCACAACAATCATCCAGTGTTGTGCAGCATTCCGCATTGTATCTAGTGCACGAATAGAGCCAGCCTGAGCAGCGCTAATAAAACCGCTTGAGGTCGCTACGTTGAGAGCTTTATCGAGCCCGATAGCGAGCCCTTTCTGCTTGTCGAAGACCTCCTTTGATTTCTGGACCAGGAGTGCCTTGGTCAGCATTTCGCTGCTGTGCTGAAGGTGGAGAAGCACTGCCTCAGTACGGCCGTGGTCGTCGTGACCATTGAACACCTCCAGACCTCGCCGAAGGGAAGCAATGGCTTTGCTCTTGAGCGTCCTGGCTTCCCGTTTTAATTTCATACGATGCGCATCCAAATGATCGAACAAGGATGTCAGAATGATAGCTATGGTTTCCGCATCGTGTAGATTGAGAAACTCATGAGGTCGCTAGCCGACCATTGGGATAATGCTCTCGTGGCAATGAGGTGGGCTCGGGCTCCCGGGGCCGTTTACCTTGAACACCGACGTGGCAAGGACTGCTGACAATGGCTGACAAAATTTCACGGCGATTGCTTCTCCTCAGTCCACTGCTGTTGCTGGCTAATAGCGCTTCTGCACGAGGAGGACGAGGTGGTCGCGGCAGAGGAGGTCACTCAGGCAGCCGAGGAGGCTCACTGTCCGGGAAAGGGCTGTTATGGCTCCTCGGCATCGGCGGAGTTTTTTTTGCCCTCGTCAAGCTCAGTGGGCGAAAGGAGGCTAAAAAAGAGGCTGAGAGAAAGTCCGCTGAAACAGCCCGCCTTGAGGCCATTGAGAGAGCAAAGCCTCCGAAAGAACAGTGGGATGCTCTCTCCCTGTGTCTGCTTTGCGGGAGTCCTATGGTGACTAGAACCGCCAAGACGGGTCGGAACAGAGGCAAGCAATTCCTCGGCTGCACCTCTTACCCTCGCTGCTTAGGAACGCGAAAGATCGTGAAGGGAGCTTCAAAGCCCGGAGGCTCTCAATCCAAGCCTAGCTAAGCTAATTTCTCGCCAGCCACTCTCGCATGACTGGTAGGGAGTACCTCTGCAGTTGGCACTGGTTAAGCTACCCTACTCCAGAAGTACAACTCGAGGGCTACTGGTTAGCGCTCTCGTTCTGGCGGTCCGTAATTGGGCAAAAGAGCCGTTCGCAAGTGGCCGCTATCGACCCAAAGCTGACGGTGGCGGCAGGTAGAAATCGGCCTTGAGCAGACATTCAAGAGGCGACGTCAGTGGGACTGCTACTAAGCACCTCATAGGTCAACCCAGCCTCAAAATATGATGCTCTCCACTCAAGGAATCCTACTTCTGGCTCGCACAACAAGAGAACGGTACATCCAGCCTCCCCCATTGAAACCCTTTCCACCACGGCGATATCTCCAGGAGCCGCCTCCCGAGAACTCATCCAGTCCCTGAGTACCGCCGCCGCCCGGTCAATAGTGATCAGTTTTATGATACTGCCCTTGGAAAGTGTCATGCCGTCTTGCCTAAACTTGTGAACGTATCTGGCTTGTAAACCTATTTGGAGATTTAAGGAAGGTCTGCTCCTGGCCGATCTCTGCCGGTTGGGACCTTTAAACTAGGTGGCCAGATTTGAGGCACGCTGCAGATACACATCTCTAATTACGTAAAACGGGCGCTTTCAGGCGCCCGTCATTCCATCAGCTTTCAACCTGCGCCTGAAGCCGCCGACCAATCACCTCCAGCAAATCACACCCATCGCGTAACGGAATCACCAAAAGCTGTGCAAAGTCCGAAAGCACCACCGTATCGCTGGTGATTTCAGAGCGAAACGCAATGTTCTCCAGTACCTGCGTCACCACACGGATGCGGTAATCAGCGGTTGCATGCAGGACGTCCAGCGGAGCTTGAGTATCTATGAGGAGGGAAGCGGGAGTGCAGTCGATGCCGGTGATGGGGACGTATCTTTCCATGTTCTAAACTCCAATCTAATAAGGTTTTAACCGCTCAATCGTCGCCAAACAATTGGGCGGCAGTTGTACGCAGGTTGGCGAGCCGGGATTGGAGACCGGCAGACCCGAAGGCCTCCCACGCACAACTGCCATAACAGGCAGCCGTGCAAGTGTGCCAAAGCCTTCGCAAAAAACGCAGTACTTTTGCACCCAATCCCTCAGGTCGCCAAACCTGATCGCCATTCTGCGGCGATGGGAATGACTATAGATTTCGCCAGGTTGGACGGGCAAGACACCTGCTTCCGAGAGCCTTGTAGGAATCGAGACAGTTTTTTGCCAGAGATAACCAGGCAGGCAGAGGCGCAGTCAAACCTGATCGACACTGGACAGTTGCCCGGCGGGGGTCTACCGTCGCGAGCGGCCCGGAGTCATCGAGCCTGGTGATTTGATTAATAAAGGAGAGGGGGACATGGAGAAATGGACGCTGCACTGGCTGGAGGCCTCGGGGAGTCTTGCCGAGCTTCGCCGCGAGCTGGTTGATGAGTTTGACGCCGCTTACGAGGCTATTGCTCGCCTGATGCCCCCGCCGCGACTCGATGTCCTGATTCAGAGGCTACCGGGCGAAACCATTCCGGAAATGGGCCTGGTAGGACGGGCGTATCGCAGCTCCATGTTTACCATGACCCTTGATCCCGACAATCCGAATTTCTTTTCCAGCCTACGCACTGGGGCACTGCGTCGACATGTTGTTCATGAGGTTCACCATTGCCTGCGCATGGGCGGCCCTGGTTATGGTTGGACGTTAGGCGAGGCTTTGGTCAGCGAAGGGCTTGCCGGTCAGTTTGTTCGTCATGTGCTTGGTAGCGATCCGGAGCCTTGGGAGCATGCCATCGCATCTGCCGATCTTTTACGCTCACCGGTTGGACTGCAAACTCTTGAATCACGGTATTACGATCACAACGAGTGGTTCTTCGGTTTCGGCGACAAACCCAAATGGCTCGGTTACTCGTTGGGCTATCAAATGGTCGAACGTTGGCTTGCGTCGAGGGGCGAAACTGATATTTCGACCTGGGTCAACGCACCTGCAGCAGACATCATGGCCAACGCGCTGGAGGAAGGTTTGGTATTGGCTGAGTCCTGAACGCTTGCCGCAACTTTTCAATTACCTGGCTGATAGAGGGCCCTTGGATCGCTGGCGGCGTGGGGCTCTCACCAAATTCACGCCAGATGAACAACGTCAGCTCTGCGCCATCGGTCAATGTCTGGGTGTTCTCTTGAGCCCCAAAGGTTTCCAGCAACCTGTACCGCGCATCTTTCCAAAACAGTGCCTCGACCCAGTCGTACACCGGGATGAAATGGAAGTGGATGGGGTAGCGGGGATCGTGGCCGAAGCGGCTGATGTAAAGCCATTTGGGGTTCAGTTGTGTTTCAAGAACGCTCTGGATGTTTGCCATCAGGCCACCCAGCTCTGCGAGTGCGGGTTCGGGCAGTTGCGCCAGTGAATTAACGTGGTGCTTGGAGCCGAGCATGAGGTAGCCGGGCAGGGTGGATGCCAGGTGGTGGTTGACTATCCAGTGGGTGGTTTCGTGGAGGATGAAGTGTGGGGCTATTTCCAAAGCTGACTCCTGCTAATGTTGGGATCTTCGGTTATCAATCGGGTATTGGGGCTGCTGCGCAGCCCAGCGGGAGCAAGCTCCCTCCCCACAGGGGAGAGAGCTGCAACTAGCCTTCGAACTCCGTTTGCAGCATCGTCAAAAACGCCTCTCTGGCAGGATGCCTCCCAGCGTTTTCATGCCAGTAAAAAAGGTTATCAATCCCCGTCAGCTCAGGGAATTCATACCCCGTCCAACCCGCCCCCTGGCGGTATTGCTCATAGATCCCCCGGGGCACCAGCGAGACGCCGGCACCGGCGCTGACACAGCAAACAATGGCGCCATAACTGGCGATGCTGGTGATCGGTTGCACTTGGTCGTGACGCAGCAGCCACCGCTCCAGCGCCAAGCGGTACGGACAGCCCGTGGGCCACATGAAGATCGCCTTGCCTTGCAAATCGGCGGCGCTGCGCAGCGGGCCGTGGGACTCGGAGGCGATGAGCACCAGGTCTTCGCGGTACATCACGGCTCGCTTGAGTCCAGGCCGTTCGATGTCCACCGCTACGATCACGCCGTCGAGCCGGTGATGCTGGATATCGTCCAGCAACTGCGCCCAGGTGCCGGTGCTCAGTTCCAGTAACACTTGCGGATACTGCGCGTGGTATTTAGCGAGCAACTGCGGCAGGCGCCCGGTGGCGCTGGACTCGATGGCGCCTATGCGCAGTGGGCCACTCGGTGCGCGGGTGGGGGCGACTGCGCGGCGGGCCTCTTCTGTCAGGCTCAGTATTTTTGTCGCGTACTCCAGAAACACTTCGCCCGCCGGGCTGACCCGCAGCCCGCGACCTTCGCGGAAAAACAGCGGCGTGCCGAGTTCCCGTTCCAGGGACTTGAGGCGCGTGGTGATGTTGGACGGCACGCAGTGCAGCACTTCGGCGGCGCGGGCGATGCTGCCGGTGTCGCAGACCGTCTTGAGCATGCGCAGTTGGGACAGTTCCATAGCTCACCAAAAGTGAATGATGGGCTGAGTTTAAGTCACTTGTGCTGAGGTGGGGTGGTTTCGATACTTCGAGGCAAATCGGCCAATGAGCAGGAATTTTAGATGGAAATGCGTTTTGCGCGGGTTGAAGGTTGCTCCGGCAAAACCGGTGTGAAGGTTATCCTGGCGACGCTGTTGGTGATCGTTTGCTGGGCCTATTCGCCGATTGGTATCCGCATTGGCTTGCAGGTTTATGAGCCGGGTCAGTTGGCGTTGATGCGGTTTGTCATCGCGTCAGTGTTCATGGGCTTCGTTGCGATGGTGAAGGGTATTTCCTCGCCGCGTCTCAGGGATTTGCCGTTGCTGGCGGTGTTGGGTTTCTTTGCCGTCAGCTTGCACCACATCGCCCTCAATTACGGTCAGCGGGGCGTCAGCGCCGGGGCGGCCAGTGTGCTGGCCCAGTCCACGCCGTTGTTCAGCACGCTACTGGCGCATTTTGTCTTCAAGGACCGAGTCAGTGGTTGGCAGTGGGGGTGTGTGCTGTGCGGCTTGCTTGGCGCTGGCGTGGTGGTCGCGGGGGATCGTGGCTTGGGTGACATGGACGCCCATGGGCTATTGATCCTGTTGGCGGCGCTGTCCTGGAGTTTGTATTTCGCTTTGCAAAAGCGCCATGCCCATCGTTATGACGGTTTGACCCTGGTTTGCTACACCGTTTGGTCGGGCACGATTCTGTTGTTCATTTTTGCGCCGGGGATGTTGAGTGCGGCGCGACAGGCTTCGGCTTCGGTGAATCTGGCGGTATTGGTTCTCGGTATTTTTCCCAGCGCGTTGGCGTACCTGGCTTGGGCTTACGTGCTGGCGCACAGCAACGTGAGCCGCGCTTCCATGGCGCTTTACCTGATACCGCCCACGGCGATGTTGATGGCTTCTTTGGTGCTGGCTGAGCGCCCGTCAGCGATGGTTATTGTGGGGGCGGTGATTGTGTTGGTGAGCGTGCTGGCGTTGAGGCTTGAGCCGGGGAGTGGGGCAAAAGTCGGTTGATTCTGTTGTGGGTGTCGGCAATGACGTTGGATGTTGTCGCCACACGGAGTGCCATGGAACCCCCGTCCTACAGACAGGCGATCGCTTTGGGATAAATCACAGAAGTCTCTGACAACTTTTTAGGGTTGGCCTTCGGAAGTACCAGCCTTACGATCTGGATTGTCTCAGTGCTCAGCGTGGCATCTGGCGCGCTCAGCTTGGTTTTATATCGTGAGGACAGATCGATGCCTGGAGCCCCATACGCCAAGGCCTTGGAACACGCCGCCAATGTTTTCGGCAGCCAGCGGTTGGCTGAAGACTGGTTGAGGAAGCCCTGTACGTACCTGGACGGTCAGGTGCCATTGGAGCTGATCGATAATGCGCAGGGTTTCAAGTTAGTAGAGGATTACCTGACCCGGGTTGAGCTTGGGGTTTATCAATGAATCCTGTGTTCTGCTGCGCGGTTTTTTGGGGCTGCTGCGCAGCCCAGCGGGGATAAATCCCCTCGCCACAGGTTGCGTTATGCCTACAACTTTGAACGATCGTTCCTCACGCTCCGCGTGGGAATGTCGCCAGGGACGCTCCGCGTTCCGCTTCTGGAGGGTGACGCAGAGCGTCACGGGATGCATGCCCACGCGGGAGCGTGGGAACGATCGTCCGAACGAGCGGGTGCATTATTTCTTGACCGGATAATCCTGCCCCCACACCCGTACCGTGCTGACCGCCTCGTTCATGCCTTCAAACACGAACTTCTGGCGCACGGCAGTCTTTGGCGGAATGGTGACTTCATCCGGGTTGTCCAGGCCGGTGAGGCGGTTGGAGTAGCCCGCCTGGTCGATGGCCAGCAGCACGCCGGTCTGGCCGAGGTTGACCACGCGCAGTTGGGTGTCGGTGCTGTTCTTGAAGCCGAGGGTGATGCTGACGTTGTCGTCGCTGGGCTCGAGCTTCAGCACTTCAACGGCGATGCGGTCTTTCATTTGCTCGCTGGAGGAAATGATCGCGGCGCCATCGGTGCCTTGGGCCGATTCGCGGCCATCGAGCACGCCTTCACTGACGCCGCCGAGCAGGTTCTTGCCGGCGGTAATGAACGTTGAGACGGCTGCTTTGGTTGAGTCCTTGATGAGGCTGCCGTCGGTTGGCTCGCCTTCGGCGAAGCACAGCGAGCTGAGCAAAAGGCTGGAGACGAAGAGGGTGGAGCGTGACGGCAGAAGGTTCATACCTGAGTCCTTGAGGGGCTGCGACATCGCCCGTCAACAGGGCGAGCGGCAATGATAGCCGTGATCATGGGCCGCTAGCGATCTGCTTCCTTGAGTTTTTCCGACATCTTCACCAGTGTTGCCAACGAGTCCGCATTCATCTTGCGCATCAACGACCCGCGGCGCACTTTCACGGTCACTTCGCTCAAACCCAGTTGGCCGGCCACCTGCTTGTTCAGCAGCCCTGACACGACCAGTTCCATCACCTCGCGTTCGCCGTCAGTCAGGGTGTCATGCCGGCGTTTCAACGCGTCCATGCTCGCTGCGGCCTTGCGCCGTTCCTGGTCGCGGTTCAGGCCCTGGGTGATGGCATCGAGCAGGTCCTGTTCGCGAAATGGTTTGGTCAGGAACTCCAGCGCGCCGGCCTTCATGGCTTTGACGGACATGGGAATGTCGCCATGGGCGGTGATGAACACCACCGGGACCAGGATGTTCAAGCGGGCCATTTCCTGCTGGAAGTCCAGCCCATTCAAGCCCGGCATGCGCACATCCAGAATCAGGCACGCCGGCACGTCCGGCCGTTGGGCGTCGATGAACTCACGGGCCGAGCCGAATGCCATGCTTGCCAGGCCCACGGAGGCCAGCAGGTCTTGCAGTGAGGCACGCACCGAGTGGTCATCGTCGACGATATAGATCATCGAATCGACCTGGTCATGAATGTCAGTTTGGCTCATCGGATTCCCTTGTAACGGCTGGCAGGGTGAAGTGAAACGTCGAGCCGGACGGTGGGTTGCTGGCGGCCCAGATCCGCCCGTCATGGGCCTCGATGATCGAGCGGCTGATGGCCAAGCCCATCCCCATACCGTCCTGCTTGGTGCTGTAGAAGGCGTCGAACACCCGTTCCCGGTCGCTTGCCGACAAGCCGTTGCCTTGGTCGGACACTGAAAAGAGCAGTTGCTGGGGCGACTCAAGCGTCACCTGAAACTGCAGAATCCTCTGGTCGACGTCAACCTGGCGCATGGCGTCGAGCGCGTTCATCGCCAGGTTCAGGATCACTTGCTGGATTTGTACTTCATCCGCCAGCATCGGCGGCAGGCCTTCCTGGACCTGTACGCGCAAGGTGATGTTCTGCTCGTTCAGTTCGCCGGCCAACAATCGCAGCGCGGCATGGACCGTGTCGGCGACGTTCAGCCATTGCTTCGTCGGCGCTTGATGCCGGGCCATGCCGCGCAGCCTTGCAATGATGTCGCTGGCCCGATGGGTGTCGGCGATGATCCGCTCTACCGCCTGCCGGGCCTTGGGCAGGTTGGGCGGCTCGGTGGCCATCCAGCGCAGGCTGGCACTGCCGCTGGCGGCAACGGCGGCCAGGGGCTGGTTGACTTCGTGGGCAATCGAGGCGGCGAGTTCGCCGAGCATGTTGATGCGGGCGATGTGCGCCAGGTGGGCGCGGGTCTGATGCACCGTGCGCACGGCGGCCGAGAGACGCAGCGCCAGGTATGTGGTGCCGGCGATAGCGGCGAGGCTGATCAGCACGTTGATCAGCCCGGCCTCTGTGTCGCCAAAACGAGTGAAGCGATAACTGAGGATCGTCAGGACCATGCAGATGACCGAGACCCCGGCCACGGCGCGCGCCGGCAGGATTCTCACGGCGATCAGCACCACCACGATCTGGAAGACCCCGACCGCGATTTCCAGGTCGGTGACGGTATCGATCGCCGCGATGCCCAGGGCCAATCCCAGCAGAAGCAGTAGACGCAGGGTCAACGCCGTTCTTCTCATTGAATGTCCATCGCGCATTGCTCCAACGACCAGGCCTGATCCACGCAGTTTATACCGCAGCGTCTCAGGATGGATTGTCCAGGCTGAACTGATCGGCCACTTCGTCGTAGGCGAACAACTCGGCGTAGCGGCCCCATTGCGTGACACAGTCCAGCGTAATGGCGGCGTCGTGCTCGGACATGAAATCTTCCAGTTGGTCACGGAAACGCCTGGCCGGTGCGGTGCGGGTAGGGCGGTCGTCCAGCACCCGGCGCACATGCCCCACCAACGGGACATATTTGAGCAGGTGCTGGGCAAACAGTTGCTTGCGCTCATCCACCGCTGAATCGGCGTAGCGCTGCCCGGCCGGCAGGAGGGTGATGTGGCCGTCCTGCATGTCGGCCAGGCGCATGAGTTGCAGCACCTCGGCGACCGGCAAAAGGTCACTGGCGGTGTAGCGCAATGCACTGGCGAGTTCGCGCAAATCTGCTTGGCCGGCAAACGGCTGGTCCTGCACCGCTTCGATCAGCCCGGCCAGGGCATTGCTGGAAATCGACGGCAGGACCATGCCCACGCCGCTGCCGGCAAAGGTTTCCTGGCGTGGGGAGCCGGCATTCGCGCCACCGGCCATCTGCACGTAAATGTGTTCGACCAGGGCTTGGAACGCCGGGTCGGCACGATTGCGCGGCTGGCTGAGGTCCACGGTGATCTCACTCATGACCCGCCCCGGGTTGGAGGAGAAAATCAGAATCCGGTCACACATCAGCACGGCTTCTTCGATGTTGTGGGTGACCATCAGGATCGACCTGATCGGCATGCGCCCCTCACGCCACAAATCCAGCAGGTCGGTGCGCAGGGTTTCGGCGGTCAGCACGTCCAATGCGGAGAATGGCTCGTCCATCAACAACACGTCCGGGTTGACCACCAACGCACGGGCCAGGCCGACGCGCTGGCGCATACCGCCTGACAGCTCTTTGGGGAAAGCGCTTTCGAAGCCGTCGAGGCCGATCATGTCGATGGCGGCCAGCGCTCGCCGACGCCGCTCAGGTGCCGCCACGCCGAGGGCCTCGAGGCCGACCTCGACGTTTTGCAGCACCGTCAGCCAGGGGAACAGGGCGAAGCTCTGGAATACCATGCGCACCGAGCTCGCCAGCCCTTGGGCATTGCTTGGAAAATCCACCACGCCGGTGGTGGGCGAAATCAGGCCGGCTATGGAGCGTAGCAAGGTCGATTTGCCGGAGCCCGAGCGCCCGAGCAGGCCAACGATTTCACCCTCGTCCAGGCGCATGCAGACGTTGTCCAGAACCCGGCGCTCGGCGCCGCCAGCGGTGCCGTAGACGTGGCCGACTTGCTGCACATCCACGAGGCAGCGTTTGTCCATCACTTGCATTGGATCACCCCTCAATCAATTCGAAGCCGACGCTCGGCGAAACCGTACAGCGGGCGCCACAGCAACCGGTTGAAACCCGCCACGAAAATCGACATGACCAAAACGCCCAGCGCCACTCGTTGCAGATCCCCGGCCGTGGTCGCCTGGGCGATGAAGGAGCCCAAGCCGGACGCGTACAAATGGTGGTCGCCCCAGGACACCGCCTCGGCGACGAT
This sequence comes from Pseudomonas sp. A-RE-22, assembly GCF_019956035.1. NCBI lineage: Bacteria > Pseudomonadati > Pseudomonadota > Gammaproteobacteria > Pseudomonadales > Pseudomonadaceae > Pseudomonas > Pseudomonas sp. A-RE-22. The sequence goes on along the minus strand of NZ_JAHBCZ010000038.1, from coordinate 12,467 downwards.
GCTGGCGTTCCATGAGCCGCCCGCTGCCGTGAGGGCGCCGGTGACGTAGTAAGGGAAGACGCCCGGCAGCGCGACCTGGCGCCACCACTGCCAGCCGCGTATGTGGAAGCTGCGCGCCGCCTCGCGCAAATCGGTCGGCAGGGCGCTGGCGCCGGCAATCACGTTGAACAGGATGTACCACTGGGTGCCCAGGATCATCAGCGGCGAAAGCCAGACATCGGGGTTGAGTTTCAGGGCGACGATGGCGATCACCGCGAACGGAAACAGCACGTTGGCCGGGAACGCTGCCAGTAACTGCGCGATGGGTTGCAGACGCTCGGCCCAGCGCGGGTTCAAGCCGATCCAGACGCCGATGGGCACCCACACCACGCTGGCCAGCACGATGAGTACGCTGACGCGCACCAGGGTGATCAGGCCCAGGCCAAACGTACTGGCGACGTCCTCCCAACCTAACGTGCTGCCGATGAACCGCGACAACTGCAGGATGCCGGCGATGCAGGCAGCGGCGACCAGGGCGAGCCAGACCCGGTCGGCTGTGCGGCTGACGCGGGCACTGGTCTTGAAGCGGATGGACGGCAGCCGGGGGAGTTTCTCCAGGAATAACGAGGCCTTGATGCTGCCCAGCGCCAGCAACACCAAGGGCACCAGGCGAGTCGAGCGCAGCAGGTCGTAGACCCTGGACCGTGGACGCTTCTGGGAGGCGGTTTGCTCGAAGCGGAATTTGTCCGCCCAGGCGACGATAGGCCGGAAAAACAGCAGGTCATAAGCAATGATCACCGCGACCATGGCCAGCACTGCCCAAGCAATCGCGGCGATGTTTTGCTGCTCGATTGCCAGCGCCAGCCATGAACCGATCCCCGGCAGGCTGACGGTGGTGTCGCCGACGGTGATGGCCTCGGAAGCGACCACGAAAAACCAGCCGCCGGACATCGACATCATCATGTTCCACACCAGGCCCGGCGTGGCGAAGGGCAACTCCAGCCTGATGAAGCGTTGCCATGGCGAAAACGCGAACTGTCGGCTGACCTCGTAAAGATCGTTGGGCACGGTTCTCAGCGATTGATAGAAACTGAAGGTCATGTTCCAGACTTGACTGGTGAAGATGGCGAAGATGGCCGCGCACTCCACACCGGTTTCCTTGCCCGGGAACAGTCCCATGAAGAACACAACGGTAAACGTAAGAAAGCCAAGGACTGGCACGGATTGGAGAATATCCAAGGCGGGCAGGATAACGATTGCAGCCTTGCGGCTTTTGGCGGCCAACGTGGCGACGACCAAGGAAAATACAAACGAAGCGAACAAGGCGATGAACATGCGCAAAGTCGTGCGCAAGGTATATTCCGGCAGGTGCACCAGATCAAGGGACAGCGGTGAAGCATCAAGCACGCCGAGGGGCTGGTTCATTTGATCCAGGCCATGGAAGACAAAGGCAGCCAAGAGCACCAGGAGGCCCAACAGCGCTATATCGGCCCGCCAGGAATTAGCAGGAAGTTGTTCCCGGTTTTTGAAGGGCGTCAATACAGGTGCAAGGAAAGAAGGGCGCATGGATCACCTCTATTTACTGTTCAAAGCCAGAGCTGCGACCACACTTGCGATCATTGGAAGTCATGAAGTTGAAGCGCACTTGAACGGGTGCGTTAAATGCCCGGCAAGATTAAGGGCTGCCTGGGCTGAAGACCACGCTGACTTGGGACATGAAAATATACTTTGGTATATCCGTTCCCCTTCGGTGAAAGAACTTCGCCATATTTTTCGCCTATTGAAAGTTGCGCGAGGGGGGCGGGAGGGCGTTCGTCTGATCCGTATTTTCCTGCGTCAGGTGCCTCTGTAATGAACCCGGCCCCCACCCCAGAATAACCACGCGGTTTGCCTATCGGACGGCCCGTGTACTGCAATTTTTTGGTCCAGGAGTGCTCATGGCGAAGATGGCGATTTTTTTAGGTGGGTTTTTGGCGCTGACTATTTTGATCGGCGTGCTGGCGACGATTTCGCCCGTGTAGGCAACGGCTGCTGGAAAGCCTGCGGAGAGCGATTTCATTGATCGTTCCCACGCTCTGCGTGGGAATGCCTCCACGGACGCTCCGCGTTCGGCTCTTGAAGGGACGCAGAGCATCCCAGGCTGCATTCCCACGCAGAGCGCGGGAACGATCATCGAGTTTTTTCCGACCATTCCCACATGCTCCGAGCCCTGTTCGTCTATCCGCAAATGGCTCCAAGCCGGCAACATAGTTGTTCCTCACGCCGCAAAGGAAGGCATCCCATGGGCCGGAGCCGCTACGTCATTACCGAACCCGAAAAACCCCACTTTCTCACCTGCACATTGATGGAGTGGTTGCCGCTGTTCATACGGCCCTATCTCGTTGATCACCTGCTTGGGTGCTGGCGCTATCAGCAAACCCATCAAAACTTGCAGTTGTTCGGTTATGTCGTTCTTGAAAACCATCTGCATTTCGTTGCCCAAGCGCCGAATCTGGGCAAGTGCTTGCGTCAGTTCAAATCCTTTACGGCGCGCCAGATCATCAACGACCTACAGAGCAAGGGCGCTGCGCGGGCATTGCAACGCCTGCGGTTCAGCAAGCGAGCACATAAGCAGGACAGGGTCTATCAGCTCTGGCAAGAAGGCTCACATGCGGAGCAAATCCATAGCGAAGCGGTCATGCGCCAGAAACTGGATTACATCCATTTCAACCCAGTGAAGCGTGGGTACGTGGAGTTACCGGAGCATTGGCGCTACTCCAGTGCACGCAATTATGCGGGGATGGAAGGGTTGATTGAGATTCAGCGATGGTATTGACCGCGGCGTTCACTGCCCTCCGCCAGAAGCGGAACGCAGAGCGTCCCTGGCGGCGTTCCCACGCGGAGCGTGAGGAACGATCGTTCACCGCCACCGCAACCTGATCGCTCCCACGCTCTGCGTGGGCATGCATCCCGTGACGCTCTGCGTCACCTTCCAGAAGCGGAACGCAGAGCGTCCCTGGCGGCGTTCCCACGCGGAGCGTGAGGAACGATCGTTCACCGCCCCGCCACCTGATCGCTCCCACGCTCTGCGTGGGCATGCATCCCGTGACGCTCTGCGTCACCTTCCAGAAGCGGAACGCAGAGCGTCCCTGGCGGCGTTCCCACGCGGAGCGTGAGGAACGATCGTTCACCGCCACCGCCACCTGATCGCTCCCACGCTCTGCGTGGGCATGCATCCCGTGACGCTCTGCGTCACCTTCCAGAAGCGGAACGCAGAGCGTCCCTGGCGGCGTTCCCACGCGGAGCGCGAGGAACGATCGTTCACCGCCACCGCCACCTGATCGCTCCCACGCTCTGCGTGGGCATGCATCCCGTGACGCTCTGCGTCACCTTCCAGAAGCGGAACGCAGAGCGTCCCTGGCGGCGTTCCCACGCGGAGCGTGAGGAACGATCGTTCACCAGATCAAGCTCCGCTGTAGGGACGGTCGTTGTTACCGATGCAGAATCACCTGCGCAATCTCCTGCAACCCCATCACTCGTTGTGCGGCGTTGAGTTTGATCGCTTCCTTGGGCATGCCGAAGACTACGCAGCTGGCTTCGTCCTGGGCCACGGTGGTGCTGCCGGCGTCGAGCATTTCCTTCAGGCCGCGGGCGCCGTCGTCGCCCATGCCGGTCATGATGATGCCGGTGGCGTTGCGGCCGGCGAATTTGGCCACGGAGCGGAACAGCACATCCACCGAAGGGCGGTGGCGGTTGACCAGCGGGCCGTCCACCACCTGCACGTGATAGAACGCGCCGCTGCGGGTCACCATCATGTGTTTGCCGCCTGGTGCGATGAGCGCCAGGCCCGGGTGGATGCGGTCGTTGTTGCGCGCCTCGCGCACTTCGATCTGGCACAGGCTGTTGAGCCGGGCGGCAAACGAGGCGGTGAATTTTTCCGGCATGTGCTGGACGATGACGATGCCCGGGCACACTCGCGGCAGGGCAGTGAGCACCGCTTCCAGGGCCTGCGTGCCGCCGGTGGAGGTGCCCAGGGCGACGATGCGTTCGGTGGTCTGCGCCATGGCGTGGCCGTTGGCGGCGGGCAGCATGGCGTCGGCGGTGAGTTTGGTCGCGGGCGTCAGCGCGATCGGGGCGGGACGCTTGCCCAGGTTGCGCACGTTGACCTGGGCGGCGGCACGGATCGCCGACACCAGTTCCGGCGCCGACTCCAACAGAAAGTTCTTCAGGCCGGTGGTGGGCTTGGTGATGATTTCCACCGCACCAGCGGCCATCGCCTGCAAGGTGGTTTCCGCGCCCCGGGGTGTCAGGGACGAGCAGATCACCACCGGAGTGGGGCGCTCGCTCATGATTTTCTTCAGGAACGTGATGCCGTCCATGCGCGGCATTTCCACGTCCAGCACGATTACGTCGGGCCATTCCTTGGCCAGTTTGTCCATGGCGAAAATCGGGTCGGACGCCGCGCCCATGACGTGGATGTCCGGTGTGTCGCTGAGGATCGCCAGCAACACCTGGCGAACCACGGCAGAGTCATCCACCAGCAGTACATTGATCTTTTTTGACATAGTCAGTGCCGGGTCCTTATAGGTTGGTGCCTGACCCACACATCGCCGCTGCAAAGGTCGAAGATGATGCTGCGGTGGCCAGTGCTGCCCATGTCCTGGGCGATCAGGTCGAGGCGATAGAGGGCGGCCATTTCCAGCGCGGCGTTGACGTTCAGCCGCGCCACATCGCCGTAGGGCACGTGGCGTTGCAGCTCGGGGAACATCTCGCCGCCGCCGAACAGCTTGAGTTGGTAATCCTCGGGTTCGGTGTGGTGGGCCCGGGCCTGGTGGATAAACAGTTCGATGGCTTCGTCGGCATAGAGGCCGTTCAGTGCGGTGGAGCAGCGCACCCGACTGGGCAGCATGAAGTGGCACATGGCGCCGATCCTGCGTTCCGGATGCCACAGCGTGATAGCCACGCAAGAGCCGAGGATCGTGCGCAGGCGGGTCGGGCAGGTGGCGAAACGAAACTCCCCGGGCGCCAGGTACACCTCGGCCACTTTCCTGATGGCGGCGTTCATGGTTTGCGGTAAATCGATGGCGCCACCAGTTTCAATGCATCGGACACACCGTTGAGGCTTTCCGAGTGGCTGACGATGAAATACCCGCCGGGCTTGAGCCGGGGGAACAAGCGGGCAACCACTTTGCTTTTGGTGGGTTGGTCGAAATAGATCATGACGTTGCGCAGGAAGATCACATCGAACTCCCCCAGCTCCGGCAAGGTGTCGTTGAGGTTGACCTGGATGAAGTTGACCCGGTTGCGCAGCGCCCGGTCGATGAGGAACGTGCCTTGCTGGCTGCCGGTGCCCTTGAGGCAATATTTCACCAGCAGCGGCTGGGGCAGGGTGCGGGCGCGCTCCATCGGGTAATGCCCGGAGCGCGCCTTGGCCAGCACCTGGCTGCTGATGTCCGAACCGATGACTTCCCAGGGTGTGGTGCCCAATCCTTCGGCCAGGGTCATGGCCAGGCTGTAGGGCTCTTCCCCGGATGAACTGGCCGCGCTCCACAGGCGGAAAGTCTTGCCCGGTGTCGCGTGGGGCAGCACGTGTTGGCGCAGGAAGTCGAAATGCTTGGGCTCGCGGAAAAAGTAGGTCTCGTTGGTCGTCAACAGGTCCAGCGCGACCTGCAGCTCATCGGTACGCTGGCCGTTCATGATCAGTTTGAAATACTCGCCGTAACTGTCCAAACCATAGTGCTTGAGGCGCTTGAACAAACGCCCGGCCACCAGGGCCTTCTTGGCCTCGGACAGGCTGATGCCGGCGGCCTGGTACAGCCAGGACTGGAACTGGCCGAACTCTCGATCAGTGAGCGCCAGTGAATTCACCGTGCGTTCCTTGCAGGTATCGGCGTTCACGGGGCATCCACTTCCAGCGCGCTCGGGCTGGCTTCTGCAAGTAGGGACATCTCGTCGATGGACAGCACGCGGTCCACCTCCAGCACGATGACGAACTTGCCGTCGACCTTGGCCATGCCGCTGATGAAATCGGCACGGATCTTCGCGCCGAAGCTCGGTGGCGGCTCGATCTGCGAGGCCGGGATTTCCAGCACCGCCGATACCGTGTCCACCAACAGGCCAATGTCCTGGGCCTGGCCGTCGGCGCTGGCCGCCTCGATGATCACCACGCAGCTGCGGCGACTGATCGCCGAATTCGGCCGGCCGAAACGGGCCGACAGGTCCACCACCGGCACGACCGCGCCCCGCAGGTTGATCACCCCGCGCACGAAGGCCGGCATCATCGGCACCACGGTCAGGTTGCCGTACTCGATGATTTCCTTGATGCACAGGATGCCGATGGCAAACATCTCCGTGCCGAGCATAAACGTCAGGTATTGCGCTTCTTCCTCGACCGCAATGGCGGTTTGACGTGTGGTCGCGATGGCGCCCATGCCTTTATCTCCTTTAAGCGAGCCTGTGGGAACCAACCGTCAGAATCGGGTGAACTCGGATTCGTCCGGCGCGCTGGCCATGCTGTAGGCGAAAGCCTTGGGCAGGGCGGGCGCGGCAGCTCGGGCCGGCCTGCGGCTGGACGGGCCCGGCGTGTTGTCCACCTTCAACGGTTGGTTGGCCGGTTTGGGCGGCGTGTCCAAGGTGAAGAAACTCATGGCCTGTTGCAGTTGCTCGGCCTGGCTGCTCATTTCCTCGGCGGTGGCGGCCAGTTCTTCGCTGCTGGAGGCGTTTTGCTGGGTCACCTGGTTGAGCTGGGTCATGGCGGTGTTGATCTGCGCCACACCGGCGGCCTGTTCTTCGGAGGCGGCGCTGATTTCCTGCACCAGGTCCGAGGTCTTGTTGATCGAAGGGACCATCTCGTTGAGCAGGTTCCCGGCCTTTTCCGCCATGTCGACGCTGCTGGACGACAGCTCGCCGATTTCCTGGGCGGCCACCTGGCTGCGTTCGGCCAGCTTGCGCACTTCGGCGGCGACCACCGCGAAGCCTTTGCCGTGTTCACCAGCGCGGGCAGCCTCGATGGCGGCGTTGAGCGCCAGCAGGTTGGTCTGGTAGGCGATGTCGTCGATGATGCTGATGCGCTGGGCGATTTTCTTCATCGCCACCACGGTCTGCTGCACCGATTCGCCGCCGTCGGTGGCTTCCTTGGCAGCCTTGCTGGCCATGCCGTCGGTGACCTTGGCGTTCTCGGTGTTCTGGTTGATGCTCGCACTCATCTGTTCGATGGAGGCACTGGTTTCCTCGACGCTGGCCGCTTGCTCGCTGGTGGCCTGGCTCATCGATTGCGCGGTGGCGCTGACTTCTTCGGAGGCGCTGGCCAGGTTGTCCGCGGCGTTACGCACTTCGCCGATGATGTGCGAGAGCTTGCCGACCATGTTCTGCATGGCGTTGAGCACCATGCCGGTTTCGTCCTTGGAGCCGCTCTCGATTTTTGCGTTCAAGTTGCCTTCGGCCAATTGTTCGGCGACGGCCGCGGCCTGTTTCAAGGGGCGGGAGATGATCCGCGAAATGAACAGCGCCAGGCTCAGGCCCACCAGCAGGGCGGCAATCAGCACGACAATGATCGACAGGCGCGATTTTTCAAACAGCGCTGCGCCACGCTCGCTGGCCTTGCCGGCTCCGAGATCATTGAGCTCCACCATTTTTTGCAGATCAGTGGTCACCAGCTCGAATCGACGCTTGGACTCGCCCCTGAGCAGGGCATGGGCCTGTTCGGTCAGGTTTTGCCGGGACAGCGCAAGCAGGTCCTTGCTCATCGCGAGGTAAGCGGCCCAATCATTGCGGGTGGTTTCGAACAGCTGGCGGTCTTCGGCGTTGGAGAGCAGCTTTTCATAGGTGTCCAGGCGCGTTTCAAAGGCTTTTCTGGCGTCTTCCGCTTCTTGCTCAGTGGTGGTGCGCTCCTGCTCGGAGTCGGCGGTAATGTGGCGGTTTTCCTTGAGGCGATACTGTGCCGCGAAGAAACGCATGCCCGAGGCGGCACGCATGGACGGCATCCAGTTTTCCCGGATCTCGACCGTGGTGCCGTTCACTTCGCCCAGTTGGATGATCGCGAACACACCCATGACGGCTGTCAGTGCCAGCACCACAAGAAATGAAGTGATCAGTTTGGTGGCGATTCTAAGATCGTAGAACCATTTCATTGGGAAGTACCTCTCCATGGAATTGCTAAAGCGTCAGCGAGCGTTGGCTTGTTGGAATTGAGTCGGTGTGTAGCGGTTTTCCACTTGGGCGATCTGGGTGAGCAGCGCCGGTACGTCGAGGATCAACGCCACGGCGCCGCTGCCCAGGATGGTCGAGCCACTGATGCCGCGAAGGGCACCAAACAGCTTGCCCAGCGGCTTGATCACGGTCTGGAATTCACCCAGCAAGTCATCCACCACCAGCCCGGCCTTGAGTTCGGCATAGCGCACCACCACCACGTTCTGCCGGCGCGCGGCCGGGCCTTCGTGGCTGAAGTGATCGCGCAGGTAGACCAGCGGCAGCACCTCGCCGCGCAGGTCGAGGTAGCCTTGTTCGCGGCTGGCGAGCCCATCGTCTTCGCTCAGCTCGATGCATTCCTGGACCATGTCCAGCGGAATGACATAGGTCGATTGACCGATGCCCACCAGAAAACCATTGATGATTGCCAGGGTCAGCGGCAGGCGGATACGGACCACGGTGCCCTTGCCAGGCTGGCTGTCCAGGTCGACGGTGCCGCGCAGCAGGGTGATGTTGCGCTTGACCACATCCATGCCCACGCCACGCCCCGAAAGGTTGGTCACGGCCTGGGCGGTGGAGAAGCCAGGTTCGAAAATCAGGTTGTAGATTTCCTGGTCGGTCGGGCTCGCGCCCGGTGTTACCAGGCCACGTTCCTGGGCTTTTTCCAGGATCCGGTCGCGGTTCAGGCCGGCGCCGTCGTCGGCAATTTCCAGCACGATGCTGCCCGAGTCGTGATAGGCGTTGAGGTGCAGGTGCCCCTTGGCTGGTTTGCCAGCGGCCAGGCGCGCCTCGGCGGTTTCAATGCCGTGGTCCATGGCGTTGCGCAGCAAGTGCATGAGCGGGTCGCCGATTTTTTCCACCACTGTCTTGTCCAGCTCGGTCTCCGCACCGCTGATGATCAGGTCGATGTCCTTGCCCAGTTCCTGGCTGACATCGCGCACCACCCGACGAAAGCGGTTGAAGGTTTCGCCGATGGGGATCATGCGCAGGCGCAGGGCGCCGTCGAGGATTTCCTCCACCAGTGACGACACCGTCGAGGTGGATTCCTGCAACGGATCGTTGTTGCAGGTGCGGGCCAGCAGGCTGGCACCGGCGCTGGCGATGACCAGTTCGCCCACCAGGTTGATCAGTTCGTCGAGCTTGTCGGCATTGACCCGCACGTAGGTGCCGTCCTTGGCCTTGCTGTCGCTGGTCACCGCTTGTTTGTCGCTGGCGATCTGGGCAGGCACGCGCGGCGTCTTGCGTTGGTCGGACAACAACTCGCCGGTGGTGACCAGGGCGGTGTTTTCCTCGACCTGTTCCGGAGACGTGGCAACCAGGCCGGTGTTGGCCTGGGGGGCGATGTCGTTATCCAGGGCAACGATCTCGATCACGCAGTCTTCCCGGACGAAGTCGAATACTTCGTTGATCGCGCCGTGGCTGGCGGCCGAGCGAAACTCGATGTCGAAGCCCAGGTAGCAGGATTCGGCGTCCCAGGCATCGGCGGCGGGCAGGGCGTCGGTCAAGGTGGTGAGGTCGACGATTTCACCCAGGGTTTGCAGATAGCGCAGGAACGACAGCGGGTCCATGCCGTTGCGGAACACGTCCTGGCCGAAGCGCAGGGAGATGTGCCAGAGGCGCGTTTCGCCGGGTTCGCTGGTGTTGATTTCAGGGGTAGATGTCGGGGCCGCAGCGGGCGAGGGCGCCTGGTACTCCTGCAGGATCTGGCACAGCTCCACTTCCCGCTGCAGGGCCGGTGGCGGCAGCGCTCCGCCCTGGTTGGCGGCCACGTTGATCAGTTCCAGCATGTGATCGCTGGACTTGAGCAGCACCGCGATCAGGCCGGCGTCCACCTCGACGCTGCCATTGCGCAGGCGATCGAGCACGTCTTCGACGATATGGGTGAAGCTGACGATCGGTTCCAGGCCGAACAGCCCGGCCGAGCCCTTGATCGTGTGCGCCGCCCGGAAGATCGCGCCAATGGCGTCATCGTCGCCGGGGTCGGTTTCCAGTTGCAGCAGCGACTCTTCCATCGCCTGCAACTGTTCCCGTGCCTCGACGATGAAGGTCTGTTGTGCCTGATCGAGATTGATGCTCACGCTCATATCCTTTGTCGTGTCCGACGTATTGCAACAGCCCTAGGCAACCAGGTTGCACAGGGCAAGTGTTTCCGTGACGGCCTTGCTTTGGCCCGTCAATGTCAGTTGGGTGCCGGCCTTGGCGGCCTCGCGCTGTACCATCAGCAGCAGTTGCAGGCCGGCGCCGTCCATCTCGGTGATCTGCGACAGATCGAGGGCCATTCGCGGTGTTGCGCCCAGGTGCGGCAACCATTGCGCGGCCAGGTCGGCGGCGGTGTAGATCGTCAGCTCGCCGTCGATGTGCACCTGGGCGGTGTCATCGTGTGTCTCGTATTGCCACGGCATGGGAGCCTCCGGCTATCAAGGAAGAATCAGCTTGGATACCGCCGCCAGCATCTGCGCCGGCTGGAACGGCTTGACCACCCAGGCCTTGGCTCCGGCGGCCTGGCCTTCCTGCTTCTTCGATTCCTGGGATTCGGTGGTGAGCATGATGATCGGCGTGAACTTGTAGCTGGCCAGCTTCTTGACCTCCTTGACGAAGGTGATGCCGTCCATGTTGGGCATGTTCACGTCACTGATGATCAGGTGCACTTTCTGGCCATTGAGCTTGCCCAGCGCGTCCTTGCCATCGCTGGCTTCGATCACGTCATAGCCGGCACTTTTCAACGCGATGCCGACCACCTGTCGAACGCTCGCGGAGTCGTCGACAACCAATACACTTTTAGCCATGAACGGCGCTCCTAAAAGAAGGTAATTTCCTGTGAAGTCTGTTGCGCGCCCGAGTCGCCGTGGTGATTACGGCGTTGCTCGTCGGTGGCGTAAGTGGTTTCCATGCGCGCCAGCCATTGGCGGGCGTCGATGGAAACAGCCTGTTCGGGCGACTGGCTGGCCTGCTGCATGTGCACATGCAGGTCCTCGATGTTGTCGCGCACGTGGCTGAGGATCTGGCTGACCCGATCCTGGAATTGCAGGCTGACCAGCACCTCGGTGAGTTCATCGCGGATGCCGAAGCTCTCGCGCTGCAGCATGTCGGCCGAGTCGGCCAAGCTGCCGGTGACGCTCTTGAAGCGCTCCAGCACCTGCTGGATGCTTTGCTCGGAGGCACTGACCGAATGGCTGTCCTGGTCCGCGCCGCTGGACGCGGCATGCACCAGTTGGGTGATGGCGTTGTTGATGATGTCGACCTTGGCCGACATCTGCTGGCCGGTCTCGCTGGATTTGCTCGAGAGACTGCGCACGGCGTCGGCCACCACGGCAAACCCACGCCCGGCCTCGCCGGCACGGGCGGCTTCGATGGCGGCGTTGAGGGCCAGCAGGTTGGTCTGTGCGGCAATCGCCGCGACATCGGCGGCCATGGTCCGCAGCTCGCCGGTATAGGCGGTCAGGTTACGCACCTGGGCCAGGGTTTCATCGCGGCTGGCCTGGGTGGCCTTCAGGGAATCGATGACCTTGACCAGTTCACTTTCGCTCTGGGCCAGCACCTGTACGGCACCGCCACTGCTGCTGCCGGCCAACTCACCGGCGGCCAGTTGCGAGGCTTGCACGGTCTCTTCCAGGCGCGAAGAAATGCCGGTAAAGCGGCTGGTCAGCGAGACGATTGCGGTTTCGGTCTGCTGCCTGGAGCTTTCGACCTGCTTGGCCCAGATCGGCATCGCACCAAGAATGACTTCGTTGAGTTGCTCGCTGGTTTTATGGGCCAGGTGCTCGCTGGCTTGCAGGTCGTGGCGGGCCATGGCGGCGGCGATGGCGCGGTCGAACTGCTGACGTTGCGAACGCGCACCCCATACGCCAGCACCGACGCCAACGGCCAGGAGGGCAACAGCCAGGATGATGTTTTGAACACTTGGACCGTTGAGCAGTAAGACGCCAACGGCAGCAACAAAAGCGACGAGCACTGTGTTCCAGAGGATGCGAGGTGGTTGGGCGAAGGAATGACCGTGTGGGTACGACGTCATGGTTCGGTCCTTGAACAGAGTTTCTAACAGGTTATTTGCGAATAACTGGTTATCTGCGACCTCTACTCGGACTTTAAGACCGGCTGTCCGATACCGGTATTGCATAGGCATTGGCCTACACAGTACGTGGCACTGTGCTACTTCAGATTAGACGCTGTCTGTGAAATGTCGAATGCACCCGACGAAGGTATAAGCCGCAACATAGAACCCTCAAGAGTGCTCTCCGGTTGATTCTTCTGAAACAGACTGAATGGATTGCGCTAAATTACCCCGCATTGGATTTCGAACCTGCCATCAGAGCCCCCATGCC
>NZ_JAHBCZ010000037.1:0-51854 GCF_019956035.1 Pseudomonas sp. A-RE-22 | reverse complement strand
AGGGCGGGTCGTCGACGCCGGGTTTTACCGGTTCACTCAGCTCGATGCTGGCGCGCAGGGCCACGTCGCGCTCCAGTTGGTTCAATACCCGCAACAAGGCTTCGGTCTGTTCGGTACTGGTCTGCAAATGGCTGTCGGCACGGGTCACGCTGTCCAGCCCGCGCCAGGCGATCAGGCTGACCACCGCCATCAGCAGGATCGCCACCATCACTTCCAGCAAGGTGAAGCCGGTCTGCCGGGCGCTCATTGGAGTTGCACCCGCCCGGCGGCACTGCGTTGCACCGTGAGACTGTTCAGGCCGTCCGACAAGCGGATCTGCAAGGGCTCGCCGAGCCATTCGGCATTGAGCACGACCCGCTGCCTGGGTTCCACGCGAACCTCCATCGACGGGCTCTGCCAACGACGGGAATGCAATTGCGGATCGTCCTTGAAGCGATCCAGCCCCACGCCTTGATCGGCGCGACGACTGAAGCCGAACCCCTTGGCATCCCAGCGCCAGGTAATCGGCCGTCCGTCAGTGCGGGCTTCGGTCTGGGCCAGTTGCAACAGTTGCACCAGTCGCTCGCCATCCTGGCGCAGCAACTTCAACGGATCCGGCTTGATGCTCAGGCTCACGGCGGCGCTGGCAATGCCGATGATCACCAGCACCACCATCAATTCGATCAGGGTGAAACCGCGTTGCTTGCCGAGGTTCATGCGCGCTCCTTTGCGTGAAAGCCATCCTGCACGGTGAAGATGATAAGGATGTGAAATAAAACGGAGAGAATTGACGCGTACGCTGGACGCTGGAACCAAAAAAAGGAGATTCAGGCCATGACGTTCATAGAGCGTGTGTCCCCGGCGCAAATCGTCCAGGCCGTGGGCCTGTTGGCGGCGTTGGCCGGGGTGGCGACCTGGTCTTCGCTGCTGCTCACATCGGCCGAGTCGCGCACGCCGGATGTCGCCCCGCAACGCATGGCCGAGCGTTCCGATAACCCGGCGCTGCAATGGTTCTCCAACCAGCCGGCAGCAGTGGACATCAAGGTCAGCGGCGTGATGGCCGGCACTCGCACGCCCGTGGCGATCCTCAGTCTCAACGACGGACCGCCGCGCAGTTTCCTGGTGGGTGAACGGGTGGCCCAAGGGGTACGGTTGGTGGCGATCGAGGCGCAGGCGGTGGTCATCGAGCGCGGCAATGAGCAGACCCGGCTGGTCCTGGCTCGGTTGCCGGATTCGGTGAGTCTGCCTTCTCTGTGGGAGCAAGGCTTGCCCGCGATGAAGACGACGCAGTCTCCGAGGAAATGAGGCGCCTGCATCGCGGGCAAGCCTTGCTCCCACAGATAAACCCCTCGCCACAGGAGATGTGTCAGCCCACACCACTCAAGGCTTTTCCCGGCTGACCAACGTCTCCAACCGAGCCAACGGCGGTGCTTCGCGACTGCGGTCCGACACGCTCAGTTCGACCCGCAGCAGCCTACCGTTTTCCGCCGGGCGCAAGTTCTGTTCGCAACGCAACAGCAATCGCCCCTGATCGCATTCGAACACTTTCGAGCCCTGGGCAAAACGGCCTTCCAGACGCAACTGCGCCAGTTGGCTACGGGCGGCCAGCAGGGCGATGGATTTGTCGCGCAGCAGGCCGTTGCTCTGGGTCATCACCGCAGCCACGCGCACCGCGGCCGACATGGCCACGGCGATGATCGCCAGGGCCACCAGCACTTCGATCAGGGTGAAGCCGGCTTGCGGCGCAGGGCGTGACATGGCGCGGGCTCGGGGGCGAGGGCAGCCTTCAAGGCTAGCCGCCGTTCATGACCAATTGACGACGCAAGCTCCAGAGCAATTTCAATATCACTGACATATTTTCTTGCAACACTGCGCCTCGAATCGAATCCAGCGAAGGACCGTCGAGATGCAGATTGCCCGTTACAAAGCCCGTTTCCCAGGCCCTCGCGGGCAGTCGGGTTTCACCCTGATCGAAATCATGGTCGTGGTGGTGATCCTCGGCATCCTGGCGGCGATGGTGGTGCCCAAGGTACTCGACCGCCCTGACCAGGCGCGGGCAACGGCGGCGAAACAGGACATTGGCGGCCTGATGCAAGCCCTGAAGCTGTATCGCCTGGACCACGGCAGTTACCCGAGCATGAACCAGGGCCTCAAAGTGCTGGTGGAAAAGCCGGCCGATGCGAAAAACAGCACCTGGCGCTCTTATCTGGAGCGCCTGCCCAACGACCCATGGGGCCGTCCATATAACTACCTCAACCCGGGTGCCAACGGCGAAGTCGATATCTTTTCCCTGGGGGCCGACGGTCAGCCTGACGGCGACGGCGTGAATGCCGACATTGGCTCCTGGCAGTTGTAAGGGCCGTGATGCAGACGGATTCGCCCCTCGCGGCGAAGCAGCGCGGCATGGCGGTCATCAGTGCCTTGCTGATCGCTGCCGTGGTGGCGGTCATCGCCGGCGGCATGCTGACCCGCCAGACCCTGTTCACCCGCAGCCTGGAGGCCGAGCAGTTGCGCGTCCAGGGCACGGCGCGGTTGCAGGGTGGCCTGCAACTGAGTCGCCAGTTGCTCTGGGACGCCCGCCAGCGCGATCCGCTGACGCGCTTTGGCCAACCCTGGGCCAAACCCATCGTGATGCCGGGCTCGGGCCAGGTCGACACGCCGTTCGAAGGCCAGCTGGAAGATGAGCAAGGCAAGTTCAACCTGCGCAATCTCGTCGCCAATGAGCGTGTGGATGAAGAACAAGTGCGCGCCTTCGAACGCTTGTGCCAGCAGTTGGGTGTGGCCGCGACGGTTCGCACACGCATCGTCGAAAGGGTGGTCGAGGCCTATCCGCGCCTGTTGAATCCGCCGCGGGTGGGCCAGGCGCCAAAGGCCAACACCTTTAACAGCGGCCGCGAAACCTCGCCACAGGCCGACAACACGCCGCAGGCACCGACGCGCCCGATGCTGCGCACCTTGCAAGACTTGCGCAGCGTCAAGGGCGTCAATGCGCGGTTGCTGGAAACACTGGCGCCTTACGTGACGATCCTGCCGACCAACACCTGGCTCAACGGCAACACTGCCAGTGCCCCGGTGCTGGCCGCCTACGTGCCGGGACTGTCGCTGCAACGGGCCGAGGCACTGGTCAGGGAACGCGACGGTGGCCACTGGTTTATCAATCGTGGGGATTTCGTCAATCGCCTGCGCATGCCGGAGCTGGACACCGCCAGCGTCAAGGTTGGCATCACCAGCGACTGGTTTCTCCTGCGAGGCCAGGCACGCAGCGGACAGCGGCGGGTCGAACTGGAGGCGTTGCTGCAACGCACCGAGGACCGCTTGCCCCAGGTGATCTGGTCAAGGGTGGGCGTATGACGCGCTTGCGCATCGCCCTGGCGCCGCTGGGCAGTCTGGATCTCGACAGTGAGGTGGCATTTGCCTGGCTGGATCGCCAGGGCCAGGTTCGTGAGCAGGGCCGCAGCAGCCTCCGGGCGTTGGGCCAAGGCGGTAAGACTATTTCTGTGGAGTGCTTCCTTCATCCCCGCGACAGCCTGTTGACTCGCCTGGAGTTACCGTCGTTGCCAGCGGCCAAGATCACCGCCGCAGTGACGTGCGCAGCCCAGGCCCTGATGCTCGGTGCCAGCGAACACATGCAGGTGGCCCACAGTCCGCGCGGCGTCGACGGGCAGGTGCAGATCGCCTGGCTGGACCGTGAATCCCTCGCCACGCTGGGCCGGCTTGTGCACCAGGCTGGCATGAAGCTGCGTGGCCTCTATCCGGCGGCCTACACCTTGCCGGTGCTGTCGGGGCCGGTGGCCTGTATCGAGGACGGCCACCTGCTGGTGCGCCATGACCTGCAGCACGCCGTGGTGCAACCGTTGCAGGAGGAGGCGCTGGACGAATGGCTGCTGGAAACGGGGCCTGGGTTGCACTGGGTGGGCGAGGCGCCGCCGCAATCTTCGATCAGCACCTTGGCCGAAACCCAACGCTGGATGGGTGCTGCGCCAGGTTGGGGGCTGCATGCCGGCCTTGCACGCAACGCGGCCGAGCGCGGCGGTTGGGGCCGGGCGGCGGCGATCTGCGCGACAGCGCTGGCGGTATGGGTGATCGGGCTGAACCTCTACGCCGCCCGCGAAGCGGCCCAGGGCCAACGGCTCAAGGCGCAGATGAGCCACCGGGTGAAGCAGGCGTTTCCCGAGTTGCCGGTGATTCTCAACCCGCTGCAACAGGCGCGCCAGCAAATCGCGGCGCGCCAGAGCGGTGCGGCGACCGACCCGGCCCAACGCTTTGCCAGCCTGGTGCAGCAGGCGGGCAGTGCCATGCCGTTCATGAGCGGCAATGTCCAGGCGCTGGTATTCGAGAACGGTGAGTTGCGCCTGAATGTCGTGGCCGAGGCGCAGAAAACCACTGCCGAAGAGGATTGGAAAATTCCCCTGGTCCAGGCCGGCATTGACGTCGCTGCCATCGATCAGGGTTGGACCCTGCGTGTGGCTCCGGCCGGCCAGGGCAGCTCCGACGAAACTCCGGACGCCGAAGATGAATAAGCAATCCCTGGCCCTGGCGTGGGGGCGCTGGCAAGCCTGTCGCACGCGTTTGCGCACGTTCTGGCAGGGGCTGGCAGTGCGCGAGCAAGCCGCCGTGGCCCTGGCTGCGCTGTTGTTGGGCGGCTGCCTGGTCTGGCTCGCACTGATCCAGCCACCGCTCAAGACCATCGCCTACTGGCAAGCCGAAACCCCGAAGCTGCGTTCACAGACCGAAGCCCTCGAAGTGCTGTTGCGTGACGTCGCAGGGCTTGCGCCCGACCAGCCTCTTGAAGCGGCCTTGCGCCAGAGCCTGGACGCCAGCGGCTTGAGCGAGCACTACCAACTGCGAGCGCCCGACGCCGAGCGCCCCAACGCCTGGCAGCTCACGTTCGACCAGGCTCCGGCAGAGGCGGTGATCAGCTGGCTATTGGGCAACCCACGGCAATTCTCCCTGGAAGTGATCGAGGCCCGTTTGCAGCGCACCGCCCTTGCCAATCCCGACAACCACGACAACGACACCGACAACACCGCCGGCACACTGTCCGGAACCGTTCGCATGGATCAGGCGCAAGGCGCTAAGGAAGCTTCATGAAAGGGGCCAGATACCCACGTCATTGGCGCAAGGCTGCACCGCTGTTGTTGCTCGCGTTGAGTGCGTGCAACAGCACGCCACCCGCGTCGCAGCCGCCGTTGCTGGTGGACAGCGAGTTGGGTATTCCATTGGGGAGTACCCAGCGCAGTGGCGATGCATTACTCGATCGCCAGCGGGCCCAGGACCTGCGTGAACATAAGCCCGCGGTGCGGCACCAGGTCGACCTTACCGCCCGTGCCCGTGAGCCGCGCAGCAATGCGCCGGCGCGCACACCCTTGGGCGATCAACCGGTGACGCTGAATTTCGTCGAGGCCGATATCCAGGCGGTAGTGCGGGCCTTGTCCCGTTCCACCGGCCAACAGTTCCTGGTAGACCCGCGCGTCAAGGGCAACCTGACGCTGGTGTCCGAAGGCCAGGTGCCGGCCCACCAGGCCTACGACATGCTGCTGGCCGCGCTGCGCATGCAAGGCTTCAGCGTGGTCGACGTCGGCGGCGTGGCCCAGGTGGTGCCGGAGGCCGATGCCAAGCTGCTGGGTGGACCGATCTACAGCGCCGACAAACCGGCCGGCAACGGCATGCTGACCCGCACCTTCCGCCTGCAATATGAAAACGCGGTGAACCTGATCCCGGTGCTGCGCCCGATCGTGTCGCCGAACAACCCGATCAATGCCTACCCGGGCAACAACACCATTGTCGTCACCGATTACGCCGAAAACCTGTCGCGGGTCGCGCAACTCATCGAAGGCATCGACACCCCGAGCGCCATCGACACCGACGTGGTGCCGATCCACAACGGCATCGCCGTCGACATCGCGCAAATGGTCTCCGACCTGCTGGAAACCCAGGGCGGCGACCAGACCCAGAAGATCAATGTGATTGGCGATCCGCGCTCCAACTCCATCATCATCCGCGCCGGCAGCCCCGAACGCACGGAGCTGGCGCGCAACCTGATCTACAAACTCGACAACGCCCAGAACAACCCGAGCAACCTGCATGTGGTGTACCTGCGCAATGCCCAGGCCGGCAAACTGGCCCAGGCCCTGCGCGGATTGCTCACCGGGGAAAGCGAAGGCGAGGGCAGCGACAACTCGCGTTCGGTGCTCAGCGGCATGGGCGGCAACACCAATGGCCAGAGCGGGCAGAGCAGCAGTGGCGATGGCTCCAGCAGCACCACCGGCGGCAGTGCGTCGACCAGCGGCAACGGCTACGCCCAGGGCAGCAACAGCACGACCTCCGCTTCGCCGAAAAACGAACAGGGCACTGCCTTCAGCGCTGGCGGCGTGACCATCCAGGCCGACGCCACCACCAACACCTTGCTGATCTCCGCGCCAGACCCGCTGTACCGCAACCTGCGGGAAGTCATCGACCTGCTGGACCAGCGTCGCGCCCAGGTGGTGATCGAGAGCCTGATCGTCGAGGTCGGCGAGGACGACGCCAGCGAATTCGGCGTGCAATGGCAGACCGGCAACCTCGGTGGCAGCGGCGTGATCGGCGGGGTCAATCTCGGCGGCACGGGGCTCAATCTCAATGGCAAGACCAGCATCGACGTGCTGCCCCAGGGCCTGAACCTGGGAGTGGTCAACGGCACGGTGGACATTCCCGGTATCGGCAAGATTCTTGACCTCAAGGTCCTGGCCCGGGCCTTGAAGAGCAAGGGTGGCACCAATGTGTTGTCGACACCGAACCTGCTGACCCTGGACAACGAAGCAGCGAGCATTTTTGTCGGCCAGACCATTCCCTTTGTCAGCGGTAGCTACGTCACCGGCGGAGGCGGCACCAGCAACAACCCGTTCCAGACCGTGACCCGCGAGGAGGTGGGTTTGAAGCTCAATGTCCGGCCGCAGATTTCCGAAGGCGGGACGGTCAAGCTCGATATCTATCAGGAAGTCAGCAGCGTCGACAATCGCGCCTCGAGCACCACGGGTATCGTTACCAACAAGCGCGCCATCGACACCAGCATCCTGCTCGACGACGGGCAGATCATGGTCCTTGGCGGGCTGCTGCAGGATGGCTACAGCCAGAGCAATGACGCGGTGCCATGGTTGTCGACGATCCCGGGGATTGGCGCGCTGTTTCGCAACGAGCGTCGGCAGATCACCAAGACCAACCTGATGGTGTTCCTGCGGCCCTACATCATCCGCGACACGGCGGCGGGCCGCGGCATCACCCTCAACCGCTACGACTTCATGCGCCGCGCCCAGGGCCTGCTGCAACCGGAGCGCAGCTGGGCACTGCCGGACATGCAAGCCCCGCAACTACCGGCCTCGGCCCGGGCCATCCCCGGGGCTGCGCCGGTGAGCTTGCAGACACCCAGGGCGGTGATCAAGGCGGTGCCCGTCGAAGGAGGCACCCGCTGATGAACACCAACCCTGTGGGAGCGAGCCTGCTCGCGATGACGGCGCCCCGATCGATAGCCATGCAGGCTGACACACCGCTATCGCGAGCAGGTTCGCTCCCACAGGGGGCGTGTGTGTGTCTTGGGCCTGGGGGGGCAACATGAACACCCTCCCATACGCCTGGGCCAAGGCCCAACGCCTGGTGTTGCGCCAGTCCGAAGAAGGGGCGGTGCTGATGGTGTGTCCGTCCACGCCGGGCTGGTCCATCAGTGAAGTGCGCCGCCAGTTTGGCGAGGTGCGGTTGGAGCGGGTGCGCGACGAGGAGCTCGATGGGCTGCTCAACAGCGCCTATGCCGACACCGGCAGCGCCGCCGCAGTCGTGGGGGCGGCGGAAAACGAAGTCGACCTCGACCGGCTGATGCAGGACATCCCCGAGATCACCGACCTGCTGGACACCCAGGACGGTGCGCCGGTGATTCGCATGATCAACGCCTTGCTGACCCAGGCCGCGCGGGACGAGGCCAGCGACATCCACATCGAACCCTACGAGAGCCATTCGGTGGTGCGCTACCGCGTCGACGGCACCCTGCGCGATGTGGTTTCGCCGCGCAAGGCTCTGCACGGCGCGCTGGTGTCGCGGATCAAGATCATGGCCCAGCTCGACATCGCCGAAAAACGCCTGCCCCAGGACGGGCGCATCGCCCTGCGCGTCGCCGGGCGACCGATCGATATCCGCGTCTCGACGGTGCCCACCGGCCACGGCGAACGGGTGGTGATGCGCCTGCTGGACAAGCAGGCCGGACGCCTGCAACTGGAAACGTTGGGGATGGACTCGGACGTGCTGGGCAAGCTCGATCACCTGATTCGCCAGCCCCACGGCATCGTCCTGGTCACCGGCCCCACCGGCAGCGGCAAGACCACCAGTCTCTACGCCGCCCTGGCTCGGCTGGACGCCAGCGTCCACAACATCCTCACGGTGGAAGACCCGGTGGAATACGACCTGCCGGGCATCAGCCAGATCCAGGTCAACGCCAAGATCGACATGACTTTCGCCCTGGCTCTGCGGGCGATCCTGCGCCAGGACCCGGACATCATCATGATCGGCGAAATCCGCGACCTGGAAACCGCGCAAATCGCCGTGCAAGCCTCCCTCACCGGGCACCTGGTGCTGGCGACGCTGCACACCAACGATGCGGTGTCGGCCGTCAACCGCTTGATCGACATGGGCGTCGAGCCGTTCCTGCTGGCCTCATCGATGCTCGGCGTACTCGCCCAGCGTCTGGTGCGCAGGTTGTGCCCGCAGTGCAAACAGCCGGATCCGGCCACGCCCGGCGCCTGGCGGCCGGTGGGTTGCCCGACCTGTAACCAGACCGGCTACAGCGGCCGCACCGGCATCCATGAATTGTTCTGCATTGACGATGACATCCGCATGATGATCCACCAGGGGGCAGGGGAGCAGGCACTGCGCGCCGCTGCCCGCCGAGCGGGGATGTTCAGCATGCGCGAGGACGGCGAGCGCTGGGTGCGCAGTGGCACCACGGCCCCTGAAGAAATCTTGCGCGTAACACGGGACGCCTGATGAATCGCTACCGTTTCGAGGCCGCCGACGCCCAGGGCAAGATCGAATCCGGACACTTGGAAGCCGACAGCCAGGGGGCGGCCTTCAACCTGTTGCGCAGCCGTGGGCTGACGGCATTGCAGGTGCAGGTTGAGCGCAATACGCCGCCAGCCAACGGCGGTGGCTTGTTCAGCGCCAAGCTTTCGGACAACGACCTGGCCTGGGCCACCCGGCAACTGGCGAGCCTGCTGGGCGCAAGCCTGCCGTTGGAAGCGGCGTTGAGCGCCACGGTGGAACAGGCCGAGCGCAAGCACATCGCCCAGACCCTGAGCGCGGTGCGCGCCGATGTGCGCAGCGGCATGCGCCTGGCCGAGGCCCTGGCGGCGCGGCCACGGGATTTTCCGGAAATCTACCGGGCGTTGATTGCCGCCGGTGAAGAGTCCGGTGACCTGGCCCAGGTGATGGAGCGGTTGGCGGACTACATCGAGGAACGCAATAACCTGCGGGGCAAGATTCTCACGGCGTTCATCTACCCCGGGGTGGTGGGGCTGGTGTCGATCGCCATCGTGATTTTCCTCCTCAGCTATGTGGTGCCGCAGGTGGTCAGTGCGTTCTCCCAGGCCCGGCAAGACCTGCCCGCGCTGACGGTGGCGATGCTCACCGCCAGTGATTTCATTCGTGCCTGGGGTTGGTTGTGTTTTGGCGTGCTGGCCGGTGGCTACTGGAGTTGGCGCATGTACTTGCGCAAACCGGCGGCGCGGTTGAACTGGCACGCGCGGGTGCTGCGCCTGCCGCTGATCGGGCGTTTTGTACTGGGCCTCAACACCGCGCGTTTTGCCTCGACCCTGGCGATTCTCGGCGGAGCCGGGGTGCCGTTGCTGCGGGCGCTGGAGGCCGCGCGCCAGACGCTGTCCAACGATCGCCTGAGCCAGAGTGTCAGCGAGGCCACGGCCAAGGTCCGCGAAGGCGTCAACCTGGCGGCGGCGCTGCGGGTGGAAAAAGTCTTCCCGCCGGTGCTGATCCATCTGATCGCCAGCGGCGAGAAAACCGGCTGCCTGCCACCGATGCTCGAACGCGCCGCGCAAACCCTGTCCCGAGACATCGAACGCCGGGCGATGGGCATGACTGCGCTGCTGGAGCCGTTGATGATCGTGGTCATGGGCGGCGTGGTGCTGGTGATCGTCATGGCGGTGTTGTTGCCGATTATCGAGATCAATCAGTTGGTTCAGTAAATCCACACACCTCTTGGCAGGCACGGCCCCTGTGGCGATCAGCCAGTTATTTTTGCCGTGCCGCAACACCTCCCGACCCTCGCCAGCGCCAAACTCGGGTTCCTCGTTCTGTCATCTTCAGCCGCCCGGCAACCGTGCGCCGCCACCTCCACGGCCAGCCCTCGCCATCCCCCTGGAAAATCCGCCTGAACCCACGGCGCAGAGCCCTCGAACACCCGAGGAAAAAACTCGAAAAACAGCCCCCAGCTCCCGAGGTTTTTTCCTTTATCTGTCACCGGAAACTGCGAATTTCTAACCCATGGCCTCACCCCATCGCCATCGGCACAGGACCGAGCGCCATGACGGCAAGCACGCGTCACCCAACCTACGTACGAACACGATGAAAGGAGATTCTTCATGTTTAAGCGCAACGTTCTCGCGGTATCCCTGACCCTCGCCGGCCTCTGCGCCGCTCAGGCCGCCATGGCTGATGTCAACGGCGGTGGTGCTACCTTGCCTCAGCCGCTGTACCAGACCTCCGGCGTACTGACTGCCGGTTTTGCCCCTTACATCGGCGTGGGCAGCGGTGCTGGCAAGTCGGCTTTCCTGACCAACGACTACACCAAGTTCGTGCCTGGCGACACCAGCGGCAAGAAAGTGCACTGGGCTGGTAGCGACTCCAAGCTCAGCGCCACCGAACTGAGCACCTACGTCAGCGCCCACGGTGCCGCCTGGGGTCCATTGATCCAGGTGCCTTCGGTCGCCACTTCGGTTGCCATTCCGTTCAACAAGACCGGCACTGCCAACGTCGACCTGAGCGTCAACCAACTGTGCGGCGTGTTCTCCGGCCGTCTGACCGACTGGAGCCAGATCACTGGTTCGGGCCGTACCGGCGCGATCACCGTGGTTTACCGTGCCGAGAGCAGCGGCACCTCCGAGCTGTTCACCCGCTTCCTGAACGCCAAGTGCGCTGAAACCGGCACCTTTGCCATCACCACCAACTTCGCTTCCAGCTACAGTGGTGGTCTGCCAGCCAGCGCCGTATCCGCTACTGGCAGCCAGGCTGTAATGACAGCGTTGAACGCTGCCCAAGGTCGTATCACCTACATGAGCCCGGATTACGCCGCTACCACCCTGGCCGGTCTGGACGACGCCACCAAGGTTGCTCGCGTTGCCGGCGTTTCCCCAGCGCCAGCCAACGTATCGGCCGCTATCGCTCTTGTTCCAGTACCCGCCGCCGCCAACCGCGCCGACCCGAACGCCTGGGTGCCGGTGTTCGCCGCAACCACTAACGCTAACGACCCAAGTGTCGTGGCTTACCCAACCAGCGGCTATCCGATCCTGGGCTTCACAAATGTGATCTTCAGCCAGTGCTACGCCAACGCCGCCCAAAGCACCCAAGTGCGTGATTTCTTCACCCGTCACTACGGGGCAGTTGCTGCCAACAACAACGACGCCGCTATCACCGCGAACCGCTTCGTGCCGCTGCCAACGACCTGGAAAAACGCCATCCGTGGCAGCTTCCTGACCACTACCAGCGCTCAAAGCATCGGCAACACCAACGTCTGCAACGGCATCGGTCGTCCGCTGTAACACCACGCCTGAGCGACACGAAGTAGCAATCAGCAACGACGTAAGTCGTTGCTGATTTTTTGCGTAATACCCGTACAACACAGCCACATGAAATTTTCATGACATCCGTTCGGTCCCGAGCGGCTGTAACCGCCTATCCCCTATAACCAACGCTGGCAGCTTGATAGCACTGCGTTGCGCCCCTTAGAGCGAACCCGAAAGGATGAGTAGGATGCTGCGCTGCAAACCCCAGACGAACCTGAATGCTCCACGTCGCGATGGCGAGTTGTCGATGTTGCGGCTCAAGCCGCTGGCCCAGGCCATTGCCCTGCTGATGGTGGCCGGCAATGCCCACGCAGCGACGGCGTTCAGTTCGGCCTGGTTTGCCGCCAAGGGCGCGTCCCAGGCCGGTGGCGCGGCGCGGCCTACGACCGCGCAACCAGGCATGCCGCCGCCCCTGGCGCAGCAGCAACGGGCCAATGCGCAGTTGCAGCGTTCGCTGACCAACCTCAACAACACCGTGGCCGCCATCGCCGCCCAGCAGGCGGCCCAGGCCGCCGGACGGCAAGCCGCGCTCGGGCAGGTACAGGTCGTGCCCGACGGCTTGGGCGAGGGTGGGCTCAAGGTCGATAACAGCCTGACCCAGGGCTGGCTCAACGCCAAGGGCCCGCAGCAGACCCAGGCCGGTGGCAAGACCACGGTGAAGATCGAACAGACTGCCGACAAGGCGATTCTCAACTGGGAAACCTTCAACGTCGGGCGCAATACCACGGTGGATTTCCAGCAGCAGTCGGACTGGGCCGTGCTCAACCGGGTCAACGATTCCCAGGCGCGACCGAGCCAGATTCAGGGCCAGATCAAGGGCAACGGCACGGTAATGCTGGTCAACCGCAACGGCATCATTTTCAGCGGCAGCAGCCAGGTCAACGTACGTAACCTGGCGGCGGTGGCGGCCAACATCAGCGATGAGCAATTCAGCAAGCGCGGCTTGTATGTCGATGCCACTGGCAGCCAGCCGACCTTCACTGACGCGGCGGGCAAGGTTGAAGTGCAGCAGGGCGCACTGATCGAAACCCACCGCGCCGCTACCTCTACGGCCGGTGGTGGTTATGCCTTGCTGCTGGGTACCGAAGTGGAGAACGCCGGCTCCATCATCACCGCCAAGGGCCAGACGACGCTGGCAGCTGGCGACAGTTTTTATATCCGTCGCGGCCAGGGCACCAGCGGTAACGCACGGTCCACCACCCGTGGTAACGAGGTTGCAACCTCCCTCAAAACCGGCAGCACTGCCGGTACGGTGATCAACAGCGGCCTGATCCAGGCCAGCACCGGCGACATCACCCTTACCGGGCACAATGTGCAGCAGAACGGCGTGGCGGTGACGAGCAGTTCAGTGGACATTCGCGGCACCGTGCACCTGCTCAACGCCTCGAGCGACAGCAGCGGCAGCGTGATCCTGGGGCAGGGCAGCGCCACGGCGGTGTTGCTCGATGCTGCCGGCGGCAGTGCCCTGGACAGCCAGCGCAATGCCGGACCGGCCGGCTTGGATGGCACGCCGAACAACCTGATCACCGGTCGGTTCAACAACCTCAGCAGCGTGGTCGACCGCACCGATCAGTCGCGGGTCGAGATCGTCAGTGGTGGCAGCGTCGACTTCCAGAGCGGCTCCATCACCCTGGCCACCGGCGGTCAGGTCGCGGTCAGCGCCGCCGGTCGCAGCCTGGTGCGCGACGGTGCGGTGATCGATGTCTCCGGCGCCATCGGCGTCAAGGTGGCAATGGAGTCCAACTCCATCAAGGTCAACGTGCAGGGCAACGAACAGCGCGACGCACCGGTCAACCGCGAGGATGGCAAGCTGACCAACAACGATGTATGGGTGGACGTGCGCGACTTGATCTACGTGCCGGCGGGCACCAACGGCTACGCCACCGACCGTTGGTACACGGCGGGTGGGCTGTTGGAAGTCGGCGGCTATTTGGGGACCCGAGGCCACAGCGCCGGTGAGTGGGCTGCTCAAGGCGGCACCCTGACGTTCACCGGCAACGACGTGGTGACCCAGCAAGCGGCGCAGTTGAACCTGTCCGGCGGTACCCTGGATGTGCAGAGCGGCTACCTGCGTCAGTCCTGGCTCAAGGGCCCCAATGGGCGTTTGTATGACTTGTCCAAGGCGCCGGGGGATATCCTCTACACCGGGATTTACAAGGGCTACGAAGACCACAGCCAACGCTGGGGCCAGACTGATTACTACTACAACCCGCTGATCGCCCCACGACAGCGCTTTGAAGCTGGCTACACCGTCGGCCGTGATGCCGGCAAGCTGGTGGTGTCGACCCGCAACGCGGTGCTGGAAGGCCAGATTGTCGGTGAGGTCTATCAGGGCGAACGCCAGACCCAGGCACCCAATCTCAATCTCGACGGCTACCAGCAATCGCAAAACGCCGTGGCCCGACGGGCGCAATTGTGGGTGGGCAGCTACACGCCGATCTATGACAAGACCAGCGGTGTGATCAACAGCGCCTTGAACCCCACGCTCGATCAGATCACCGTCGGCAAGGTAGCCGACAAGATTGCTGCGGGCCTTGACCTGACCTCGGTGGTCGACACCGATCGGCAAGGCAAACTGGTTCTGGATAACAATCTGCTCAACGGCTTCCAGCTCGGTGCGGTCAAGATGGCGGCGCTTGAGGGCATCAAGGTCGATGGCGAGCTCAAGGTGGCCGATGGCGGCGACATCACGCTTTATGCATCACAGGTCGAGGTGAATGCCGACCTGACGGCCCGCAGCGGTCGCATTGTGCTGGGTAACGTGCTTAAACAGGTCAGAACCGATAATTTCCAGATGGGCGATGTCGTGCTTTCGCCCGTCACCGGTCAGCGTGCTGTGGTCACGTTGGGCGAGGGCGTGACGTTGAACGCCGCTGGCCGGTGGAGCAACCTGCTGCTTGACGGCAACGACCGTCAGGGCTTGCCATTCATCAATGGCGGCACCGTGTCTGTGCGCAGCGGCGGCGATATCGACGTGGGCCAGGGCAGCCTGATCGACGTCAGCTCCGGCGCCGCGGTCATGGCCGATGGCAAGACCCGCGGCGGCAAGGGCGGTGACTTGACCCTGACCGCCGGTCTAAGCGCGTCGTCCGGTAACGGCGCCTTGAACTTGGACGGTGAACTGCGCGGCACCGGGGTGAGCGGTGGCGGGACCTTGAAGCTGGCGGCCAATAAAGTGCTGATCGGCGACAGCGGCTCGCCGCTTGAACCGGGCACCTTGCAACTGAGTGGCGATTTCTTCGACAAGGGTTTCTCGGCCTATGACATCACCGGTAACGAAGGTCTGACCGTGGTCGATGGGACCCGGGTCGATGTGACGATGCCGGTGTACCGCTTTGGCGAGCAGGCGTTGAGCACCGGCAGCGGCGCAGAAGCGGCTGATGCGTTGCAGCGCTGGACGCCGCAGCTGTACCAGGAAGATGCGATCAAAGGCGTCCTCTCCCAGCGTCGCGGCGCGAGTTTGAGCCTCACTGCCGGCACCGAGAACGCCAGCGCCGCCGACATGGCCAGCACGGTGTTGAACCTGGGCAAGGGCAGTGTGATCAGCGTCGATCCGGGCCAGGGGATCGATGTTCGCAGCATCGGCCAACTGACCGCCAACGGTACCCTCAATGCGTGGGGTGGGCGGGTCAGTCTCAACGGGTTGAGCGTCACTGGTGCGGGCGAAGGGGTCAATGCCCAGGGCCACGGTCGTTCCATTTGGTTGGGCGAACAGGCGCTGATCGACGTCTCCAGTCGCGCCGTGACTGCCCAGGATATGCGCGGCCAGACCTACGGTCTGGTGCGCGATGGCGGGCAGATTGTCATCGGTGGCCAGATCGATGCCGCGAAAGGATCGGCTGCAGCGTCCGAATTGTTTGTGGTGGTGCGCGACGGTGCGCGTTTGCAAGCGGATGGCAGCCAGGCCGTGCTGGATATTCCCGGCCAGGGACGTACCTCGGTGGCGAGCAGCGGCGGCAGTATTTCCCTGGCATCGGCCAATGGTCTGTACCTGGACGGCGACTTCAGCGCTCGTTCGGGTGGCACAGGGGCTGCAGGCGGCAGTTTGTCGGTGGCCCTGGAAACGCCGTATTACCGCAACGATGCGGTCAGTGACCGGGTCTTGCAAGTGCGTGAGCTGGTGCTGGGGCAAAACGCCCAGGCGACCCTGCTGGGCGACACGGCCGAGACCTCGGCGGACTCACTGGTCTACGGTCACGGTCGCTTAGGCGCGGATCAGGTGCAGTCGGGCGGCTTCGACAGCCTTGCCTTGTTGAGCAATGGCCTGTTGAGCGTCGATGGCGACGTGTCACTGTCTCTGGGCCAAAGCCTGAGTCTGTATGCCCGCAGCTTTGTAACGAGTGCAAACGCGCCAGCCAATACCCGGGTCCAGCTCAATGCCTCCCATGTGCTGCTGTCCGGGCCTGCGGCTGGTCGGCCGAATCCGGACGGGTATACCCGGCCAGCGGTCGAGGGCGGCGGTGTATCGCTGTTGGCAAACAAGGCAAAGTTTTCCGTTAACGCAGACCTGCTGGATGTGCAGGGCAGTGTGATATTTAGCGGCAAAGGCATGCTGAGGCAGGCAGACGGCCGTACCGTCGAGCTGGAGCGCGCCGGTTTCGACCGGGTCCAGCTAAGCAGTCAGGGTGATTTACGATTCCTGGCCGGATTCTCTGGCGCCTATATGCCCGAAGGCTTCACTACCCAATTGCTGACCCCTTCGGACATGATCTTGCAAGCGGCGCAGTTGTATCCCGCGACCGGGGTCGGCGCACGGATATTGGCAGGATATGGCTGGGGCACTGAACCCGGTAGCGGCATGATTCTCTATGATCCGGCGCGTAGCCTGGTCATCGGACGCACCACACAGGTAGCACCTCAAGTGCCTTATTCGGTGTTCGGTCGCTTGCAACTGGGTAGCGCCAAGATCGAACAAGGTGGTGTTGTCCGTGCACCTTTGGGGTTGCTTGAAGTCGGTACAAACGACAGCTTGGCGGGTGTATCGGCTCGAGTAGACTTGTTGCCGGGCAGCCTGACCTCGGTCAGCGGCCTGGGGTTGGTGCTGCCTTATGGTGGCACTGTCGATGGACAGAGCTATCAGTACGCTGGAAAGAAGGTTGTGTTGCTAGGGCAAGGAGCGGCTACCGGAAATGGTGACCTGAGTATCGGCGTGATTCTCGGCGGTAAGTCGGTGGCGGCCCAGGAAGGCTCGGTGCTCGATCTCTCTGGTGGCGGTGAACTGCTTGGCGCCGGTTTTATCTCTGGCCGAGGCGGTTCCACCGATGCGCGCTTCAACCCGCTGGTACAAATCGGCGCCAATGGCGGTTTCACCTTGCCGGGGCTGTCCAGCAATCCGGTCTACGCCATCGTGCCGGGCAATCGGAGCCAATACGCGCCGGTCGCCCCCGAAGGTGGAGCAGTGGATCCCAGGGTAGGTCAGCAAATTACCATTGGCGCCGGTGTGCCAGGGCTCGCCGCCGGTACCTATACCCTGATGCCATCCACCTACGCCTTGCTGCCGGGAGCGTTCCGGGTCGAGGTCAACGGTTTGGCGGGGC
The DNA here is from genome assembly GCF_019956035.1 of Pseudomonas sp. A-RE-22. Classification (NCBI taxonomy): domain Bacteria; kingdom Pseudomonadati; phylum Pseudomonadota; class Gammaproteobacteria; order Pseudomonadales; family Pseudomonadaceae; genus Pseudomonas; species Pseudomonas sp. A-RE-22. The sequence goes on along the minus strand of NZ_JAHBCZ010000037.1, from coordinate 34,525 downwards.
AAGGCTCCACTTCAAGCGCGCAACAGATGCGCAACGGTTCCTGGACCACCGCCGGGGTGCTGTCGGTGGCCAATACCGGGCAGCGCAACAGTTTGTCCAGCCAAGTCATCCTGACCTCGGGAGATGTGCTGCGTCGCTACTCCCAATACAACGAAACCAGCTACGCCCAGTTCGCCGTGGCCGACGCCGCGCGTTCGGGCGTTCCCAGGGCTTTGTTGCCGGTCGATGCCAAGACGTTGAAGTTGAACCTTACAAAGGGTACCGCAGATCAGGCTTTCTCCTTCAAAGGCATCGGCAAGTTCGCGCCTCAGAGCGGGGGGTACGGCGGCACCGTCGCGGTGGTCGCCAGCAATGGTACCGCGCTGGAGGTGGTCGCCGAAGGGCGGGGGGCTACGGCCGGCTTCGAGGGCGTAACCCTTAATGCCGAAAGCCTCAATGCGTTGAATGCCTCACGCCAAGTGATCGGCGGCCAGTTTTCGGTGCTCTATGGCCAAGGTGGCAACTACATCACGCCGCAAAGGGTCTCCCGCAGTGTCGCGCTGCGTGAAGGTGCGACCCTGTCGGCGCCTGAGGTATTCCTCCTGGCCGACGGCGGCGAGCTGTTGGTGGAACAAGGCGCAGCCATCAACACCATCGGACGGGGCAAGGCCGCTTACGATGCCCGTGATGGTTTTATCTATAACCTCAATGTGACGTTCCAAAACTACAGCTTGCTGGCTGCCTCCAATGGCTTGCTCAGTGTATTGGCCCCTCTGTCAGGCACCACCGGCACAGTCAACATCGGTGGATGCAGCCTGACGCCGTGCAGCGGCGTGACCCGGATTCACTCCGAAGGCAGCATCGTTGCTGCGTCCGGCAGCAGCCTGGCGTTGGACGACCAGGTGCGGTACGGCACCCGTCACCTGACCCTGGCCCTGAGCAACATCAACGTCGGCACCGCCCAGGCCCTGAGCAACGCGGCGACGCGCCAGGTGCTGCCTGCCGGTCTGACCTTGAGCCAGACCGTGCTCGATCGCCTGTTGCGCGGGGACACCGAATACGGTGCTCCAGCCCTGGAAACCCTCGAACTGTCGGCCAGTCAGGCGCTGAATTTCTACGGCACCGTCAGTCTCGACACCTATGACCCGACAACAGGCAAGTCGCGCCTGAACAACCTGATGCTCAGCACCCCGGCCATTTATGGCGCCGGCAGCGCCAGTGACGTGGCGACCATTCGCACCGCCAACCTGATCTGGAACGGTGCCGTTGGCGCGCCGGGTTCGGTGATTGCCGGCGGGGCCGGTACCGGTGCTGGTCGCCTGGACATCCAGGCCCAACGCATCGAATTCGGCTATGGCGAGTTCGCCCAGCCGAGCTCCATCACTACCCTGGATCGTCTGGCGCTGGGCTTCGCCAACGTCAACCTCAGTGCCAGCGAGCGCCTGACCGCCAACCACAAGGGCAGCCTGGCGGTGTATCAGAGCCAAGGGGCCTATGACGCAAAAACGGGCTATGCCTACGGCGGCGGCAACCTGAATATCCTCACGCCATTGCTCACTGGAGAGGCCGGTTCGGTGAACCGCATCACGGCGGGTGGGGCGATCAATGTAACCGGCACGACCGCCAAGCCGGGCGCTGTCTCCGGGCTCGGGGGCGAGTTGTCCCTCAAGGGCGCGAGCCTCAACCTCGCCAGCGCGGTGATGCTGCCCAGCGGCAAGCTGACGCTGAGCGCGACGGATGACCTGACCCTGGTCGATGAGGCGCTGATCGACGTGGCGGGCCGCACCGTCACCTTCAACGATGTGACACGCTACAGTGCCGGTGGTGAGGTGATTCTGCAAAGCCTGAACGGCAACATCCGCCAGGCTGATGGTTCAAGCATTGATCTCTCGGCCCGCAACAACCAGGCTGGCCGGCTCAGTGCCGTGGCCCTGGACGAGGGTGCCGGGATCGTCGATTTGCAGGGGCGGATTCTCGGCAGCAGCACGGGCGAATATGACGCTGGCGGCACCGCCATGCCGTACCTGGCCGGCGGCGTGGAAATCCAGGCCCAGCGCCTGGGCGGCAGCGGCAACCTCAGCGAGCAGTTCGCGGCCTTGAACCAACGATTGAACGACGGACAGGTGTTCGGCTCCCGTGGCTTCCAGCTCAAACAGGGCGACCTGGTGATCGGCAACGAACTCAAGGCCTCGACCATCAGCGTGTCGGTCGACAACGGAAACCTGTTGGTCAATGGCAAGGTAGACGCCAGCGGCGAACGGGTCGGCAGCATCCGGCTCGCCGCCGGGCGCTCCCTGACGCTGGGCAGCAACGCGGTGCTCGATGCCCATGGCAATCGTCTGCGTGTAGACAGCTACGGCAAGATTATCGACTCACCGAACCGCGCCATGGTCGACCTGACCTCCCGGGGCGGCGTGCTGACAGTGGCCGACGGTGCGCGCATCGATCTGCGCCATGGCACCGCAGCGCCTGCGGGGCAGCATGATGGTCGCGCTCGCGGCACCCTGGAACTCAATGCCCGGCGCGCCGGGCCAGATGCCACCCATGGTGACATCGCCATCGACGCCAGCGGGAACCTGGATATCCAGGGCGCTCGCTCGATTGCCGTCAACGGTATGTGGCAGTACAGCGATGCCGACTATGGCAGCGATCCGGCGGCAAGTGGCCGTCCTTATCAGGTCATCGACCAGGCCTACCTGGATGGCAAGCATCTGGACAGCATCGCCTTCATCAACGCGGCGCTGACCAACAGCGATTTGATGCAACGTAAACTCGCCGGCCTGAACAACGCCCGTTATGCCGATGCATTCCACCTGCGGCCTGGTGTGGAGATCGTCAGCGCCACCGCCGACGGCGACCTGGTGGTGCAGGGAGACCTGGACCTGTCCCGTTATCGCTACGCCAGTGTGAACCCGCATACGCAGAAAACCGACATATACGGTTCCGGCGAGGCCGGTGCGCTGACCCTGCGCGCCGGTGGCGACTTGAGCATCTACGGCAGCATCAACGACGGTTTCGCGCCACCGCCGCCCACGCAGGATGACAAAGGCTGGGTGCTGCTGCCCGGCATCGATTTCACCGGTGGCGACATCGTCGTCCCCGGTGCCGGCGTGACGCTGGCCGACGGTACGGCGTTCCCGGCGGGAACCACGCTCAACTACGACTTGCCGATCAAAGATGTGACCCTGGCTGCCGGCACCCGGTTGCCAGTGGCGGCGATCCTGAAGCAACCCCTGGAACTGCCGGCTGGCACGGTATTGGCGGCAGCGGTGCACGACGCCTCCGGTAACCTGCTGTTTGCCGCGGGCACTTTGCTGAGCCGGGCCCAGACCCTCGAAGCCGGCTCGCAGTTGGGTGCTGGCAGCGTGTTGAGCGGTGCCGCCGAATTGCGCGGCTTCACCTGGCCCAAGGGCGTTGCGCTGCCCAACGTGGCAAACGCGGGCAATGCGCAGACCAATATCCTCAAGCTAGAAGGTAGCCTGGTCTTGAATCGCGGTTCACTGATTCCGTCAGGGACTGATGTGAAGTTGCCGGACGGTGTCGAATCAGTGCAGTTTCGTCCAGAGGTCGCGGGCAGCGACGGCCGGATGTGGGCCATCGCTCCGATGCTCGCTGAAGGCTCCCAGTCCTGGTCGCTGAGACTGGTCGCCGGGGCCGACACGACGGCTGCAGACAGCCGGATCGTCCGGCCTGAACCCGTCCATGGCGACTTGCGTCTCGCCGACAGCCATTACGGTATGTTCGGTGTGCTCGTGCCTGGAAAGGGCAGCCTGATATGGACCGAAGCGGGCGTAGAGGACATGTTGAACAACGGAATCACGGTCGAACTGGGACAGCCTGTCGACGAAACCATCTTTCGCGATATTTTCGGTTACGAATCGGCCGAGGCTTTTTGTGCCGATTTCGGTGGCAATTGCACGCTCCAGTCTTCTTACAAATGGACCAAGTCAGCAGAGGAGCAATTGGCAAATTCCGGCTTCGAGGTCAAGGCAGGCGAGTTGATCAGCCAAGCAGCTGCGCAGTTTTTCAAGTTCGACTCGGTCCAGTCGCTCTGCGACGCGGTACCGGAAATTTGTACCCCCGCTGACGGAGAGTATAAACCGGTTGCCGGCAGTGTCCGTCCAAGTGTCATCCGCACCGGAGTCGGTGACCTGGAGCTGCTAAGCGGTGGCAGCCTGCGCATGGATTCGTTGTTCGGCATCTATACCGCTGGCACCTCGTCGGGACCGACGTTCCCGGGCGACCCCTACAACCAGCCCAAGGCCCTGGGCAGCAACGATGCGGTGCTCAACGACGCTGATGGCAGCAATGAGAAACTGGTCGATGGCGGCACTGAAAGTCTCTATCGCGCCTGGTATCCGGATGCGGGCGGCAACCTGTTGCTTAAGGTCGGCGGTGATCTCAGCGGCAACTTGACCGCGCCTGCCACCCCTAACGGGCGTCCGAACCCCGCCGACAAGGGCCAGGATTCGGTCAATGTTGGCAATTGGCTCTGGCGCCAGGGCAATGGTAATTCGTTGAACGGCCAGCCGACGGCCTGGTGGATCAATTTCGGCAGCTATACCGCGTCGACAGAGCTTGGGGGCGCTGATCAGATGGCCGGTTTCACCGGCTTCGGGACCCTGGGCGGCGGTGATCTGGATGTACAGGTGGATGGAGACGCGGGTGTATTGAACCAACTCACCGGCAGCGATTTCAGCGCAAACATTAACCCTCGCAGCCAGGGGTTGCTGTTGGCGGTGGGCAGCACCGGCCGCGTGGGCGCCGATGGCAGCCTGCAACTGACCGGCGGCGGTGATCTCAATCTGCGTGTGGGTGGTGCTTTGAATCCCGAGGGCCTGTTCGTGAGCGGGCATCTCAACGGCGCGGTCATCAACCTGCGGGGGCACGCGCAGATTGACAGCGGCGCCATCGGTCGAATCGATCTTCAATACGGCAATGCTGTCGCAGCACAGTCCCCAGGAGAAACGCGGGCCTACGACTCCTTCAAATCCACACGAGGGTTTGCGACCGGCGGCCTGACCCTCATGCCGGGCGATGCTACCTTCGATCTGACGACTTCAGGCGACCTTGTGGTGATGGACGTCGCCGATCCGGGGCGGGCGCCGATGATGAGTGCCTCACGCTTCAAGGACGGTAACACCAACGGATCGGGCCTGAGTTGGTTCACGCTGTGGACGGCCAATACTGCGGTCGACTTGTGGTCGTCGGGAGGTAACCTGACACCTTTCACCTTCAGTACCGCAACGGATCTGGCGGTCGTCTATCCGTCGATCCTGAGGGCTGTGGCAGCCAGTGGCAGTCTTTATTACGGGAAGTCCTCGCAACTGTATGACACAGGCTATAAAGGCGACAATCGCCCAGCCCTGCTGCTCGCTCCCGGCATCAACAGTGAGCTGCAATTCATGGCCGGCGACTCCATCTACGGTGGCGACATGTCGGTCAGTCGCTCCGGTGCCGCATCGACTGCCTTGGCGACGCCGTTGCGACCAGCCTTTGTCGGTATCGTCGATGGTTTCATCATAAAGGCCAGCAATCTCTCAGCCGATGGCAACCTCGCTCGCCCTGATGCGAACATATTGCCGCTGTTTGCCTTCGACACCAGCAGCGCTTCCAGCGAATGGGCCCTCAATGTCGATCCTGCTCGCTTCTATGCGCTTGAAGGTGACTTGCTGGCAGTCGCCACTGGACGGTCGATGACATCAGTCTCCACGGGCAGATGGCCGGGGCGAATCGCCTACGAAGGCGCCGGACCTGTACGGATGATGGCTGGGCGAGACATTGTCAGCAGCGGCATACCGCTGGGCGGGTCTCTGAATGAGAACTCCGACGTGGGTAATTACACCAGCACCGGCAACCTCTTCATCCACAACAACCCCACCGACATCTCCATCGTGTCAGCCGGGCGCGACATCCTTTACAGCACCTTCAACGTCGCCGGCCCCGGCCTGCTTGAAATCACCGCCGGGCGCAATATCCTGATGGACGACAAGGTCAGCATCACCAGTATCGGCGCGGTGGTGCCAGGGGATCCGCGTCCTGGGGCGAGCCTGGTGCTGCAAGCCGGCGCGGGCCTCAATGGCGCGGATTACGAGCGCTTCGTCAAGGCCTACCTGGACCCGGCCAACCAGGCTTTGGCCGGTGTGCCCCTGGCGAACCAGGACGGCAAGGTCGCCAAGACCTACGAGGCGGAACTGGTGGATTGGCTCAAGGAACGCTTCGGCTTCAGCGGCGACACCGAGCAGGCCCGCAACTTCTTCGCGGCACTGCCGGCGGAGCAGCAGCGGGTGTTTGCCCGCGACGTGTACTTTGCCGAGCTCAAGGCCGGTGGTCGGGAGTACAACGAAGCCGGCGGCGTGCGCCAGGGCAGCTACCTGCGCGGGCGGGAGGCTATCGACTTGTTGTTCCCAAGCAAGGATGTGGCGGGCAACGCGATCACCTACAAGGGTGACATCACGATGTTCGGCGGGGCGGGTGTGCACACCGATTTCGGCGGCAGTATCCAAATGCTCACCCCGGGCGGCGGGCAAACATTCGGCATCGAGGGCAATGCGCCGCCGTCCACCGCCGGGGTCATCACCCAGGGCGAGGGCGATATCCAGTTGTATGCGCAGAACAGCATCCTGCTGGGCCAGAGCCGGATCATGACCACCTTTGGTGGCTCGATCCTCGGCTGGTCGGCCCAGGGCGACATCAACGCCGGTCGTGGTTCGAAGACCACCGTGGTGTACACGCCGCCCAAGCGCTTGTACGACACCTGGGGCAACGTGACGCTGTCGCCGTCGGTGCCGAGTACCGGTGCCGGTATCGCCACCCTCAACCCGATTGCCGAAGTGGCGCCGGGGGATATCGACCTGATCGCGCCGTTGGGCACCATCGATGCGGGCGAGGCGGGGATCCGGGTGTCGGGCAACGTCAACATCGCGGCGTTGACCGTGGTGAACGCAGCCAACATCCAGACCCAGGGCAAATCCACCGGCGTGCCGCTGGCGGCCTCGGTGAACACCGGGGCCATTACCTCGGCCAGTTCGGCGGCGTCTTCGGCTACGCAGGCCGCTGAAGACGTGGCGCGTCAGCAACAGAACGCGGCGCGGCAGAACCAGGCGTCGGTGTTTACCGTGCAGGTGGTGAGCTTTGGCTCCGAGCAACTGGCCCCGTCCCGCGACGGCGCCAGCCGCGAAGCGCCTCGGGCCTACGACCCGGCCAGCCCGGTGCAGGTCCTGGGCGCAGGGCCTTTGGATGAACAGAGCCGTCAGCGGCTGACTGAGGAGGAGCGGGGGCGGTTGAGTTTGTAAGAGACCGAGCTTGCAGTGAGGTTGGCTGTGCTGGCCTCATCGCGAGCAAGCCCGCTCCCACAATAGGTCCAGCGGTGCGCATAGCTCATGAACACCCCACAGATCCCTGTGGGAGCGAGCTTGCTCGCGATAGCGGTGGGGAGGTGGGTTACAGCCACCTCGGCATGGTGAAGAACGAGGCCATTTCCGAGCGGGCCAGGGCCGCGCCGAAGTAGGGGCCTTGGACATGGTCGCAGGACACGTTGCGCAGCTGGCTGAATTGCCGCGCGTTCTCGATGCCTTCTGCGGTGACCATCAGCCCTACGCTGCGGCTCAATCGGATCATCGCCAGGACGCCCTCCTTGTCATCCTCCAGACCCAGCTGCGTGAGGATGTTGCGATCGAAGCGGATGCCATCGAACGGCTGGTCCAGTACTTCGCGCAGGGAGGCGATGCTGGTGCCGAACTTGTCGATGTTGATCCGCACGCCGAGGTCCTTGAGCGCATGGAGGGTGCTGGCCACGGTCTTGTGGTCGGCCAGCAGGACACCTTCGGCCACTTCCAGGGTCAGCCGGTGGGGCGCCAGGCCGCTCGTTTCGAGGGCTTCCTGCACCTGGTTGAGCAGGAAGCTGCTGTTGAACCACCGGGGTGAAACCGCGATGGAAACATTGACGGCGCTCGGCCAGGTGGCGGCCTCTTCACAGACGTTGATCAGCATCCAGGTGCCCAGTTCTTCAAGCTGGCCCGAGGTTTCGGCCACCGGTATGAAATCGGCCCCACCCAGCTCGCCTTTCTCGGGATGGTGCCAGAAGGTCTGGGCTTCGAAACCGTGCAGTTGCTCGGCGCTCACATCGAAGCGAGGCAAGTAGCGCAGTTCCAGTTGATCCCGTTGCATGGCGTCGCGCAGTTGCTGTTCGTATCGCCGCCGGTCGCGGGCCAGGTTGCCCATGGCTTCCACGTACACGCGCCAGGTGTTGCGGCCGGCTGCCTTGGCCGCATACAAGGCGATGTCGGCGTGGCGCAGCAGTTCATCGGCACGTTCGTCTCCGGGCTGCGACCAGGCGACACCGATGCTCACCCCCAGGTACAGCGTGTTGCCGTCCAGGTGCATGGGCCGTTGCATGCAATCGATCAGCCGGGCACAGAGTTGATCGAGATCGCTGGCATCGCCCGGGTCGGGCATGACAATGACAAACTCATCACCGCCCAGACGTGCCACCAGATCGGTGCCACGGACGTTTTGCTGGAGGATATGCGCCACTTCCTTGAGCACTTTATCGCCCACGGCATGGCCCAGGGAGTCGTTGACCGGCTTGAACCGGTCCATGTCCAGGTTCAGCAGCGCCAGGGGCGGGCGGTCAGGTCGGTCCAGGTGTTCGCGCAGGCAGTCGAACAAGCGGTTGCGGTTGGCCAGCCCGGTCAGTGGGTCATGCAGGGACAGGTGCTTGATCTGGGCCAGAGCCCTCAGTTCGTCGGTGATATCGGTGGCGGTGCCGCGAAAACCCAGGGCACCTGCCTCGATGGCCCGTACCGACAGTTTGCAGGTGCGGATGCGCTGGTTGCGCGCGGTGTACTCGCACAGTAGCGGCGCCGAGGAAACGCTGTTGGCCCCGCCGAGCAGCCATTGGGCAATCGAGATCGAGCCGCCATGGGGGTGAAGCAGCCGGTGCAGCGGTTTGCCCAGCCACTCCGTGGGACTGAAGCCGGTCACCTGGTCGAAGCGTTCCGACAGATAGGTCAGGGTCCCGGTCGAATCGACCTCCCACAACCAGTCGGATGAGACTTCGGCAATGTCGCGGAAACGTTCCTCACTGCGTTCCAGCGCTTTGCGGTGGGCCAGCAGGCTGGCGTACTGGCGTTCCTGGGCGCGGAGCATGGCCAAGGCATGGCGCAGAACGGCCAGGGCCAGAATCCCCAGTACCAGTAACGCCACGGCCAGCAACGGCAGGAGGAATTTGCGCAGGTCCTGGCCCGGGGTCTGCGGCCGCCAGGCCAAGGCCTCCTGGGTCAGCTCGTCGAGCTGCAACTGGGCGGTATCGGCTGGGCCCGGTGTCCTGGCGATATGGGCATCGGGCAGGGCGAAGTCCCGCGCCAGGTTTTCCAGGGCTCCGGGATCAAGGACCTTGACGAAGAGCATCAGGCTGGGCGGGCCGGGGATTTCGGGCACGCTGCTGTCCGTGCCGACGGTGATGGCGGACGCGGCGACAAACGCAGGGGCGTCCTCGTGATGGAGCATCTCGACCACCACTTCCTCGTGATTTTCCGCGGCGCTGGCTTTTTTCAACAGCGCTCGCAAGTCGCCGGCCAGCCAGGTATCGGCATCGACCTCACTCATCTGGCCATCGATCACCGAATAGACAGTCTGGCCGGTTGGCGAAATGACAAACACCGCCTGGTAGCCATAGAGCGAAAACACGCTGCTGCCGACGTTTTCCTGGTCATAGGCCCATTCCTTGTCCACGCTGGCATGCAGGTGCCGGTAGGCGTCGCTCCACTTGGAGTAGTCGCTCAGGTCCCGTCCGATACCTTTGCGGATCCCCTCGATGGCCCGCTGGGCGAAAAACAGGCTCTGTTCACGGGCGCGGCGGTCCTGGGCGCCGGTGATGTTGAGCAGCACGGCGATCGCCAGTGCAGACATGACAAACAGCAGGAGCATGATGGCCGGAAAAGTGCGACGGGTGAAACTTCGGGTTGGCGAACCCGGGGAAAGGACAGTCGAGTCATTGCCTGCAATTTCAATCATAAAAATAAGTCATCAGCCAAAAAGCGATTTCATCCGCACCTGTCTTATATCGGCTGGTGGGCTGATTTACTTAGACGTGATCACACAGGAACTGGCGGACATGGGGGCCTGCATCAGGTGCGGGCCTTGAAGCGCAACGTCCATTCGAGGGCGAAGTCCCGCTGGCGCAGGTAACTGACCCCGGCGGCGACCAGCAGGGCCATGAACGCGGCGAGCGCCGCCAGGGCCATGTCCTTTTGTGAATCCCAAGGGTCCTGTTGGGCACCGACAAAGGCCTTGGCGGTATCGCCCCCGATGTAGGCGCCACCCAACCATTCGATGATTTCATAAATCGCCGACGACGCAAGAATCAGGCTCCAGGCCAGGAAATAGCCCCTGAACCCCGTTGCTGGCGCAACCCGAAGCAAGGCCTCGCGCAGCGGATAGGCCAGCAGCAGGCCGTAGCTGAAGTGCACCAGCCGGTCGAACTGGTTGCGCTGGAAACCCATGAACTGATCAAGCGACTGGCCCCCCGTCAGGGCCTGCCACCACTGGTTGTAAGGCACCTTGGCATATGTGTAGTGGGCGCCGACTTCATGGATGCAAAGGAACACGAACAACAGCGTCGCGGACAGCCGGGAGAAGCTGAATCTCCGATGAACGGTCACCAGGACCACCAATAACGCGATGACCAGCAGGTTCTCCGCCAGCCAGTCGCTGCGTTTTATCGGCGCAATGGCCAGCCACCCCCACACCACGCAGAAAGCCAGGAGCAGGGATCGTTCATAGCGACGATGCAGCTCAATGGTTGGCATCGCGTCGTGCCTCACTCTTTATCCGTGCGCTGGCCCGGCAGCAGGCTGCTCAATACCTGCTTGGCGGTTTCGACCACGATGCCCCGCTCGTTCGGGTCGCCCTGGAGCAGGGTCGAGGCAAACTTTTTCGCCTGTTCCAGCTTGATGTGCGGCGGCAGCGGTGGCACGTCGGGGTCGGTGCGAAACTCGATCAGCACCGGGCGATCCGCCGCCAGCGCGGTTTCCCAGGCCGTGGCCACGTCGTCCTCGTGCAGCACCAGGATGCCCTTCAAGCCAATGGATTCGGCGAACAGGTGGTAGGGCACGTCGGGGATGTCCTGGGAGGCGGCGAATTTCGGATCGCCCTCCATGACCCGCTGTTCCCAGGTGACCTGGTTCAAATCCCGATTGTTGAACACCGCGCAGATCCAGGTGCCATTGGCCCAGGTGCGCCAGTATTTGGCGACGGTGATCAGCTCGGTCATGTTGTTCATCTGCATGGCGCCATCACCCACCAGGGCGATCACCGGCCGCTGCGGATGGCAGAACTTCGCCGCGATGGCATAGGGCACGGCCGCGCCCATCGACGCCAGGCCACCGGACAGCGAACACATCATGCCGCGGCGGATCTTGATATCCCGGGCGAACCAATTGGCGCAGGAGCCGGAATCGCAGGTAATGATGGCGTGCTCCGGCAGCCGCGGCGACAGTTCGAAGGTGACCCGCTGCGGATTGATCGGCTTGGCGCTGACCCGGGCGCGTTTTTCCAGAGTCCGCTCCCAGCGTTCGCACCAATGTTCGATCTTCTTGCGCCAGGCACGGTCGGGTTTTTCTTCGATCAGCGGTAGCAGGGCGCGCAAGGTATCGACGCTATCGCCGTGCAGGTTGACTTCCATGGGGTAACGCAGGCTGAGCATGTCCGCCTGAATGTCGATCTGCACGCCCCGGGCCTGGCCTTCAGGTGGGAGGAATTCTGCGTAGGGGAAGCCGGAGCCGATCATCAGCAGGGTGTCGCAGCCGGCCATCAGGTTGTCGCTGGGCTCAGTGCCGAGCAGGCCGATGGTGCCCGTGACCCAGGGCAGGTCATCCGGCACGGCGGCCTTGCCCAGCAGCGCCTTGGCCACGCCGGCGCCGAGCTTCTCGGCGATGGCGATCACTTCGTCGGTGGCGTGCAGCGCTCCGGCACCGACCAGGATGGCGACTTTCTTGCCGGCATTGAGGACCTCGGCGGCCTTGCGCAGGTCCTCTTCGTAGGGGACGACGCTGGGTTTGCGGTAACCGACGCCGGAGTGAACCGTACCGTGCTTGTGGCGTGGTGCGGTGTATTCCATGTCCTGGAGATCGTTTGGCAGGATCAGCGCCGTGACCCGGCGCTCGCCCACCGCCGTGCGTACGGCGCGGTCCAGCAGGTGGCGCACCTGGGCGGGCACACTGGCTTGCTGCACGAATGCCCCGGCCACGTCCTTGAACAGGCTGACCAGGTCCAGCTCCTGCTGGTAGTGCCCGCCCAGCGCTGCGCGCGCCTGTTGGCCGCTGATGGCGAGCACTGGCATGTGGTCCATCCGCGCGTCGTAGAGGCCGGTCACCAAGTGGGATGCGCCGGGCCCGGAGGTGGCGATGCAGACGCCCAGCTCACCGGTAAACTTGGCGTGGGCGCAGGCCATGAATGCGGCCATTTCCTCGTGGCGGGCCTGGATGAAGCGGATTTTTCCCTGGGCGCGGTTCAAGGCGCCAAAGACGCCGTTGATGCCATCGCCCGGATAGCCATAGATACGGCGAACCCCCCATTCGTAAAGACGTTCCACCAGAAAATCACCAACGGTCATGCTCATGCCTGTCCCTCGCTTCAGGCCGCCGTCGCTTGGCGCGACGTGCAGCGGTTGACGTTCATACAGGACTTGACCAGTGCTTGCCGTCCAAGGTTTCGATTTTTTCAACGCCAAGGTGCTGCGGCGCAGGCGCTATGTGCGAGCTCCTACAGATCAGTCGCGTGTTGCGGTCGTTGGCGTCGCTGGGTGGCCTGGGCCAGCTTGCCCACCAGGCGGATGGCGGTGGCGGCGCAGATCAGGCCGAAGGGCAGCACATACCAGGCGCTCATGGGGATGCGTTTGAAGTTGGAATAGGCAAAGATCGCCGCCAGCACCCACATGCCGGTGACATGCAGGCGCTTCCAGGCCTTGAAACCGATCAGGCGCGTGGTGCTTTTGAACGAGGTCAGCGCCAGCAGCAGGATGAACACGTAGCCCACCGTGCCAGGCACGTTGCCAAGGGTGGTGCGGCCGGGCCAGAACTCGGGATTGAGCTGGCCGTAGCTGTAGATCAGCACGGCATGGACCAGATGGGAAAACGCAAAGGCCAGCCCGATGAAGCGCCGTTCGCGCACCAGGGACCGGCTCAGGGGCGAGGGCACCAGCACCGCGAATGCCGAGGCGGTGAAGGCCAGCAGGAACAAGATAAAAGACGAACGCGCCGTGGCGCGAATGGCACTGCGCACGCCTTCGGTCAGGTCCGGGTTGAGCACCAGGATCAACCCGGTCATCAACAGCACCAGGGCGGCGAGCAGGCTGAACAGCGACCAGCCCTGATAACGAAAGGGGGATGCAGTTGCGGTAGGCATGTAAAGGCTCCGTGGATGGTGAGACCCGGCCGTGATAGCCGCCGGGAACACCGGGGAGTCTTGCAAGCAGGTGTAAGCGGGGTGTGTCCGCAACGCAGGATTGTGCAAGTTTGTGTATGCCGATCACCCGCAGACACACTGGCATACAAATCGTATCCAAATCCAACACCCAGCCCCTGTGGGAGCGAGCTTGCTCGCGATGGCGTCAGGTCAGTTGAACAGGTGCTGGCAGATACACCGCTATCGCGAGCAAGCTCGCTCCCACAGAGGCTATGTCAGCTTGCGAATGCCAGCCGCAACTCGGCGCACAGACCACCGCCGTCGCGGTTGCTCAGGGTCAGTGAGCCGCCCATGGCGATCGCCAGTTGCTGGGCGATGGCCAAGCCCAGGCCGGTGCCGCCGGTTTCCCGGTTGCGCGAGCTTTCCACCCGGTAAAACGGCTTGAGCACCTCGGCCAGTTCCTGCTCGTTGATCCCGGGGCCACGGTCCAGTATCTGTATCGCCAATTGCCCGTTGTCGGCGATCTGCACATGGATCTGCGCCGCGCCACCGAACTTCAGGGCATTGTCCACCAGATTGACCAGCACCCGCCGCAAGGCATGGGGACGGGTGTCGATGACCGCGGCGTTTTTCCCGGTCAATTGCACGTCCTTGCCCGTGTCCTGGTAGTCGAACGCCAGGCTGTCGAGGAACGCATCCAGGCTGATCCGGCAACTGGCCTCCGTGGCGCCGTGGATGCTGCGGGCATAAGCCACGCCTTCACGCACCAGGTGCTCCATTTCACTCAAGTCGCTCCACAGCTTGTCCCTTTCGATCCCCTCGTCCATGAATTCAGCGCGCAGCTTCATGCGCGTGATGGGGGTCTGCAAGTCGTGGGAAATCGCTGCCAGCAACTGCATGCGCTCCTTGAGGTAGGCAGCGATGCGGTCTTGCATGGCATTGAACGCTTTGGCGGCATGCACCACTTCGGTCGGGCCTTTCTCGTCCAGGCGAACGCTGTGGGCGTTAGGGTCGAGGGTTTCCACCGCCTGGGCCAGCCGGGTCAGTGGGCCGACGGCGAGGCGCACGGCCAGCCAGGTGCAGCCGATCAACAGCGCCAACTGCCCCAGCAACACCATTGGCAGCCAGGGGGAGAGGGGTGTCATCGCCGGGCGTACGTCGATGGTCAGCGGGCTGCCGTCCCCCAGGCGCAGGTGCGCCTGATAGTGCATTTTCGGCCCGGGAATCTGTTTGAAGGTCAGGCCATACGCCTGGCCGATGGCTTCCTGGATCGAACTGACCGAGATCGGCGCGTCGGCAAGATCCATCGGCTGCCCGGATTGGCCTTCGTCGAGCAGGTAGCCATAGTTGCGCCGGGCGAGTTTCGGCAGCCAGGCCTGGCGTTCGGAAGCAGGCAGGCGGTCAAGAATGGCGACGGAGGTCGAGACGTCGGTTTCCAGGTTGCCGAGCATGGTCGACTTGGCGCTCTGGTAGCGCTCGTAGTACTGGACGCCGAAGGACAGCCCCTGGGCCAGGATCAGGCCAATCAGGAAGATCAGCGAGAGCCTCGAGGCCAGCGTACGCGGCCAGCGCAGCGGCAGGCTCATACCGAGGCCTCGAGGATCTCCACCGGCAGCGAGAACACGTAGCCTTCGCTGCGCACGGTCTTGATGTAGGCCGGCTCCCGGGCATCATCCAGCAGGCGCTGGCGCAGGCGGCTGACCAGCAGGTCGATGGAGCGATCGAACAGGTCGGCGTCCCGGCCCTGGGTCAGGTTAAGCAACTGGTCGCGGTTGAGCACCCGTTGCGGATGGTCGAGGAATACCCGCAACAAACGATATTCGGCGCCGCTCAAGGCAACCATGGTGCCGTCGGTGTCCAGCAGGTGGCGGGCGGTGGTGTCCAGGCGCCAGCGCCCGAACGCCAGCAGGCGACCGCTTTCGGTGACCACCAGGTTGGGCGGCAGCATGCGGGTGCGGCGCAGCACGGCGTTGATGCGCGCCAGCAGCTCCCTGGCGGCGAAGGGCTTGACCAGGTAATCATCGGCGCCCATTTCCAGGCCGATGATGCGGTCGGTTTCGTCGTTGCGCGCGGTGAGCATCAATACCGGCGTGGCCTTGTGCTTGCCGGCACGCAGCTCCCGGCACAGCACCAGGCCGTCGTCGCCGGGCATCATGATGTCCAGCACGATCAGGTCCACCGGGGTGGTTTCCAGGAAGGCGCGCATTTGCCGGCCATCGGCGACGACAGTGGTGCGCAGGCCGTTCTTTTTCAGGTAGTTGCCAACCAGTTCTCTGATCTCGCGATCGTCATCCACTATCAACACGTGATCGACATGATCCATGGTGTCCAGCTCCTCGGCGTTTCGTTGTGAGCAGTCTACAGGCGCCGGCCGGCCCGGCTCGCGGCGGTTTGTATTGCAGTGTATCTGGCGCGCGACGGATACACAGCGATGCAAAAAGCCACCTGGTTCGATACAGGCGCGATACCTGCGCGGCATTCAATGGCGTCCATCGAGGCAACACAACAGGCCTCGGCAGATAAAACCATTGAATCGAGGAATCGCCATGAACAGCAAAGCCATCTACGCCGCCTGCCTCTTCGCCGCACTGAACATTTGCACCCTGTCGGCCCGGGCCGAAAGCAACGTGCAGGCGCAGACCTACACCTACGGCACCCACCTGGACATCCAGAAGGTGCTGTCCCTTAGCGAAGACGCCGAGCCGACCTGCGGCGTGGTCAACGCCCAGATGACCTACCTGGATTCGGCAGGCCACAAGCAGGCGCTGGACTACCGCAAGTTTTCCGACAACTGCAATGACGGTAACTGAGTCGCCGTGGAAGCCAACTTGTGACAGTAAACCTGTGGGAGCAAAGCTTGCTCGCGATAAACGATGACGCGGTGATTGCCAGGAATCGAGGCGTCTGCATCGCGAGCAAGCTTTGCTCCCACAGAGGTGCTGACCGATTGGGTGTGTTCTGTCTACCTACCTACCTACCATTGAGGTGTTGCCATGCTTCTGATCGCTTTTCTCGGCGGGATCCTGACGATCCTCAGCCCCTGTATTCTTCCGGTGGTGCCGTTTCTGTTTGCCCGGGCCGATCGCTCCCGTGGCTCGGTGCTGCTGACCCTTGGCGGCATGGTGCTGACGTTTGCCCTGGTCTCCAGCCTGGCGGTGGTCAGCAGCGAGTGGGTGCTGCGTGCCAGCAGCGTCGGCCGCCAAGTCGCCTTGGCGGTGATGGTGGTGTTTGCCTTGTCGCTGATCTTCAGTCGGGTCGGCACCTGGCTGGCGCGGCCGCTGGTCAGCCTGGGCAATCGCCTGGACGCCGGCGCCGGGCGGATGGCCGGGCCTGTGGCTTCAGGGCTGATCGGGGTCGCCACCGGGCTGCTCTGGGCACCGTGCGCCGGACCGATACTCGGGGTGATCCTGACCGGGGCCATGCTGCAAGGCGCCAGCGCACAAACCAGCTTGCTGTTGCTCGCCTACGGCCTGGGCAGCGCCTTGTCCCTGGGCACACTGATTCTGGCCGGGCGCGGACTGGTCGGACGCCTGAAACTCTCGCTGCCGATCACCACCTGGCTGCGCCGGGGAACAGGGTTGGCCGTGTTGCTGGCGGCCGTGGCGATTGGCACCGGGGCGGATGACCGCTTGTTGGCGGCGACTTCCTCCCAACAATCGGCCAGCTTGGAAAAAAGCCTGCTGGAGAACGTGCCCAAGGCCATCGACTATGTGGTGAGCAAGGCCGGCGCAAGTTCTATGCCGGCCCTCGAATCCCAGGGCGCCATGCCTGCGCTGGACGGCGCGGTGCAATGGCTGAACTCACCCCCGCTGAGCAGCGAATCACTCAAGGGCAAGGTGGTGCTGGTGGACTTCTGGACCTACGACTGCATCAACTGCCAGCACACCTTGCCCTATGTGAACGGTTGGGCGAAGAAGTATGAAAAGGACGGGCTGGTGGTGATCGGTGTCCACACCCCGGAGTACGGCTACGAGAAAATCATCGACAACGTGCGCGAGCAGGTGCGCAAGCTGGACATCCATTATCCGGTGGCGATCGACAATCAGTATGCGATCTGGCGTGCCTTCAACAATCAGTACTGGCCGGCTCATTACTTCATCGATGCCAAGGGGCAGGTGCGCTACAGCCATTTTGGCGAAGGACGCTATGGCGAGCAGGAGCAGGTGATCCAGCAACTGCTGCAGGAGGCGAAGGCGGGCCAATGACCGTGGCGAGGGAGCTTGCTATTGGCAAGGGATCTGTGGGAGCAAGGCTTGCCCGCGATGAAGTTCGCACGGTCTATCGGGAATCGAGTCGTCTGCTTCGCGGGCAAGCCTTGCTCCCACAGATAATCCCCTAGCCACAAAAATTGCACAGCCGTGCTGGCCCCTTGCTCAGTTACATAAGGTCAAACTTCTTTCCTTTCAGAAAGTTGGGCGACAAACCTATGCGTATTTCTATGTGGGTCGTGGCGACGTTTCTCCTGGCCGCCGTTTCGCTTGAGGCCCAGGCCAGGGCGCTGACGCAAAACCAGCAGTCGGTGTGCCGCTGGGGTTCGGATATCGCGGCAGGGGCGCAGGCGTCGAAGCTTTCCGGCGTCAGCCTGTACGGCGCGCGCAAGAAGCTGCAAGTGCGCAAGTTTCCCCGGCCCTGGATGCGCATGACCGCCCTGGGCATTACCGAGCAGACCTACAACAGCGCCTCGCGTCTCAAGCCGGTCGCAGTCAAGCAGACCTACTACGAACAATGTGTCCGTCACGAACTGGCGCGACGATAGGCCCTCAGGCCGGGCTGCGGCCTGGCATTTCGATGCCATGCAGGTTTACCCGTCGATACAGGGTCGCCCGGGAAATGCCCAGGGCCCGGGCGGCGGCGGTGGGTTTCCAGCGGTGGCGCACCAAGGCATCGAGCAGTGCCTGGCGTTCCGGGCTGGCGCTCGGTTCCGGCCCGTGATCGGCGGCGTCCACGCGGTGCATTGATTCGGGCAGGTGGCTGAGTTGGGCCACGCTGGCTTCGCACACTGCGCACGCATAGCGCAGCACATGGCGCAGCTGGCGCACATTGCCCGGCCAGTGATAGCCGAGCAGGCATTCCAGGGCCGCGCTGCTCAATTGCACTGTTGCCCCGCACAGCGCCGACTCCTCGGCAAGAATTCGATTGATCAACGCCAGCCGATCGCTGCGTTCGCGCAACGGTGGCAGTTGGAAGCGCGCGCCACCCAGGCGGAAATACAAATCCTCGCGAAACTCGCCGGCGGCCACCAGGGTCTCCAGGTCGCGGTGGGTGGCGCAGATCACCTGGATGTCCACGGCCTTGCGGCGGGACGCGCCCAGCGGCGCCACTTCACCCTCGGCCAATACGCGTAGAAGGCGGGTCTGCAAGGCCAGCGGCATGTCGCCGATTTCATCCAGGAACAAGGTGCCGCCATCGGCCTGTTGCAACAGGCCCTGCATGCCCTTGGCCGAGGCGCCGGTGAAGGCGCCGGCGACGTAGCCGAACAGTTCGCTCTCGATCAGGCTTTCGGGAATGGCGGCGCAATTCAATGCCACGAAAGGGCGATCACGGCGCTGGCTGGCCTGGTGTAACTGACGGGCGAACACTTCCTTGCCGGAACCGGTTTCGCCCTGGATCAGCACCGGCAGGTTGCGATCTTTCACCCGCACCGCCAGGCGCAGGCTGTCGGCCAGGCGTGGATCGATTTCCAACGGGGTCATCGCCACCCGCGAACGTGAACTGACCCGCTGGCGTGGCGCGCTCAAGCGCCCGTGCATGGCGTGATCGAGCGAGCAGAGGCTTTCGTCCCGGGCACGGTGCAGCAACTGCTGGTCGAATACCTGGCCGATGTGTTGCGGCAACTGCCCGTAATGTTGCAGCAGGTACTGGCGGGCGGCCGGGTTCAAGGCTTGCAGGCAACCGTCGTCGTCCCAGGCGAACAGGAAGTCCGGCTGGCTGTCGACGTAGCCGGCGTTGCGATGGGCCCGCAGCACCCAGTAACCCTGGGCGCTGCTCATGAAAAACGCCTGTTCGATCTCCCGGGCGCTCTGCACCACCATTTGCCGGATCAGGTGCTGCGAGCGCCGATCATCCGGCGAGCGCACCGCCGAGACGTCCAGCACCCCGAGCAATTCGCCCTGGGGATCGAAGACCGGCGCGGCGGAGCAGGTCAGGCCAATGAACGCCGCCCGGAAATGGTCGCGCTTGTGCACCGTCACCGGGGCCTTGGCCGTGAGCACCGCCGCCACGCCGCAGGTGCCTTCCTCGCCCTCCGACCAACAGGTGCCCAGGTACAGCCCGGCCTTGCGGCAGTCATTGCGAATCGTGGTTTCCACCCGGTAGTCGATGGTCTGGCCCTGGGCATCGGTCAGTAGCACGCAGTAGTCGGCATCGCGGACCCGGCCATGGAGGCGAGCCACTTCTTCGCTGGCGATATTGAGGAACAGCTCGGAGCGTTCACGGCATTGCTTGAGCACGTCCTGGGACAGGATGCGCGGGCCCTGCAGCGAACCGGGGTCCAGGTGATGTTGCTCCATGGACCGGCGCCAGGAGTCGAGGATCAGGTCCGGGACGGGCAGTTGTGGCAATTGGTTCGCGTTTTTCACCACGCGGCTGACGCAATCCACGTGCGCCCGGGAGTGAGCGGAAAGCATAGAGGCCTCCGATTCAGCTTCTTATCGTTGTGCGCACATTAAGCGCCGTTCGCCGGGTGCAGACAAGCTCGACGGGTTCTTCGGGCGGTGTGAGACGCCACGTCTCAGAGTCTCGCCGAAACCTCGTGCAGGCTGACATGGGGCGTCTCACCGGGACTCGGTTCGCTTCCTCGAAAATTCCATGGGGCCGCTCTGGCCCGGGCTTTGAGCAGGTTTTTTTCACAACTGGCACCGCCCTTGCTCTACCTCTGGGGCCCGCTCGACGGGTCATCCAATAATAACAACGAGGTGTCTATGGTTTCCTGCCCAGGCTGTGTGCCTGCCCCCTCCACGGTGGTGTCATGAGTCGCCGGCCATTGACCGTGGGCATCATCGCCAACCCTGCATCGGGCCGTGACGTGCGGCGCCTGACCGCCAATGCCGGGTTGTTTTCCAGCACTGACAAGGTCTCGGTGATCCAGCGCCTGCTAGCCGCTTTCGGCGCCACCGGCATCGAACAGGTGTTGATGCCCACCGACATGATTGGCATGGCCGCCGCCGTGCTGAAGAACAGCCACAGCCGCCAGGCCCGCAGCAGCCACTGGCCGGCCCTGGAGTTTCTCGACCTGACCCTGCGCCAGACCGTCGAAGACACCCGCCGGGCCGCACGCCTGATGGCCGAGCGCGAGGTGGCGCTGATCGCCGTGCTTGGCGGCGACGGCACCCACAAGGCGGTGGCCGCCGAAGTGGGGGACATCCCGTTGCTGACCCTGTCCACCGGCACCAACAACGCCTTTCCCGAACTGCGCGAGGCCACCAGTGCGGGCTTGGCCGGAGGGTTGTACGCCAGTGGCCGAATCCCGGACTCGATCGGCTTGCGCCGCAACAAGCGCCTGTTGGTCTGTGATGCCGGACGTGGCTTGCGCGAAGTCGCCCTGGTGGACGTCGCCGTGTCGCCGCTGCGGTTTGTCGGCGCCCGGGCGATCAGTCGCGCACAGGACCTGGCCGAAGTCTTCGTGACCTTCGCCGAACCGCAATCCATTGGCCTGTCGGCGCTGTGCGGCTTGTGGTTTCCGGTGTCGCGCCAGGCACCGGGTGGTGCCTGGATGCGCCTGGACCCGCAATCCCCCGAAGCGCTGCTGGTGCCGCTTGCGCCAGGGCTGCTGCAAGGCTGTGGCGTGCTCGCTGCCGGGCCCCTGGAACCTGGCATCGCCCACGGCCTGTCGCTCTCCAGCGGCACCCTGGCCCTGGATGGCGAACGGGAAATCGAATTCAACGCGCAGGACCGGCCCACGGTCACCCTTGATGCTGGCGGCCCGCTGAGCATCGACGTCAACGCGGTGCTGGCCTACGCCGCGCAACACCGTTTGCTGGCCATCGGCCGCGAACACCCGCAACACCCTCTGAATCTTCAAGAAGACACCCCAGGAGAATAAAAATGTCGACACCGCTCACCCACGATCAACTGCTGCACGCCTATCAGGTGATGCGCACCATCCGCGCCTTCGAAGAGCGCCTGCACGTGGAATTCGCTACCGGCGAAATTCCCGGTTTCGTCCACCTGTATGCCGGCGAAGAAGCCTCGGCCGCCGGCGTCATGGCCCATCTGGGCGATGACGATTGCATCGCGTCCAACCACCGTGGTCACGGCCATTGCATCGCCAAGGGCGTGGACGTCTACGGGATGATGGCCGAGATCTATGGCAAGAAAACCGGCGTCTGCCAAGGCAAGGGCGGTTCGATGCACATCGCCGATTTCGAGAAGGGCATGCTCGGTGCCAATGGCATTGTCGGTGCCGGCGCGCCGCTGGTGGTGGGCGCCGCACTGGCGGCCCGGCTCAAGGGCACCGACAGCGTTGCCGTGGTGTTTTTCGGCGACGGCGGCTCCAACGAGGGCGCGGTGTTCGAAGCCATGAACATGGCCTCGGTGTGGAACCTGCCGTGCCTGTTCATCGCCGAAAACAATGGCTACGCCGAAGCCACCGCCTCCAATTGGTCGGTGGCCTGCGATCACATCGCCGACCGTGCGGCCGGGTTCGGCATGCCCGGGGTGACGGTGGATGGCTTTGACTTCTTTGCCGTGCATGAGGCCGCCGGGGCCGCCGTCGAACGCGCCCGTGCCGGGGAAGGGCCGTCGCTGATCGAGGTCAAGCTGACGCGCTACTACGGTCACTTCGAGGGCGACGCCCAGACCTATCGGGCGCCCGACGAGGTCAAGCATTTTCGCGAGAACCAGGACTGCCTGATGCAGTTCCGCGAGCGCACCACCCGGGCCGGATTGCTCACCGTCGAGCAGTTGGACCAGATCGACAAGGAAGTGGACATGCTGATTGAAAACGCCGTGAACAAGGCCAAATCCGATCCCAAGCCCACCGCGGCGGACCTGCTGACCGACGTCTACGTCAGCTATCCCTGAACGCCCCCCTGAATAACAACAATAGAGAATCCCATCATGGCGAGAAAAATCAGCTATCAGCAGGCAATCAACGAGGCCCTGGCCCAGGAAATGCGCCGCGACTCCAGCGTCTTCATCATGGGTGAGGACGTGGCCGGTGGTGCTGGCGCACCCGGTGAAAACGACGCCTGGGGCGGTGTGCTCGGCGTTACCAAGGGGCTTTACGCCCAGTTCCCCGGACGCGTGCTGGACACGCCGCTGTCGGAAATCGGTTACGTCGGCGCGGCGGTCGGGGCCGCCACCTGCGGCGTGCGCCCGGTGTGCGAACTGATGTTCGTCGACTTTGCCGGCTGCTGCCTGGACCAGATCCTCAACCAGGCGGCGAAGTTTCGCTACATGTTCGGCGGCAAGGCCTCCACGCCCCTGGTGATCCGCACCATGGTCGGCGCCGGCCTGCGCGCCGCCGCCCAGCATTCGCAGATGCTCACGTCGTTGTGGACGCACATTCCGGGACTCAAAGTAGTGTGCCCGTCATCGCCTTACGACGCCAAGGGCCTGCTGATCCAGGCGATCCGCGACAACGACCCGGTGATCTTCTGCGAGCACAAGTTGCTCTACAGCATGCAGGGCGAGGTGCCGGAAGAGCTCTACACCATTCCCTTTGGCGAGGCCAACTTCCTGCGTGACGGCAAGGACGTGACCCTCGTGTCCTACGGGCGCACCGTCAACACCGCGATGGACGCGGCGCGCAGCCTGGCCGGGCGTGGCATCGACTGCGAAGTCATCGACCTGCGCACCACCAGCCCATTGGACGAGGACAGCATCCTGGAAAGTGTCGAGAAGACCGGGCGCCTGGTGGTGATCGATGAGGCCAACCCACGCTGTTCCATGGCCACCGATATTTCGGCGCTGGTGGCGCAAAAAGCCTTTGGCGCGCTCAAGGCGCCGATTGAAATGGTCACCGCGCCGCACACCCCGGTGCCGTTCTCCGATTCGCTGGAAGACCTGTACATCCCTGACGCGGCGAAGATCGAACAAGCCGTGCTCAACGTGATCGAGTGGAGCAAGCGCTGATGAGCCAGATTCATACCCTGACCATGCCCAAGTGGGGCCTGTCGATGACCGAGGGCCGGGTCGATGCCTGGCTCAAGGAGGAGGGCCAGGCCATCACCAAGGGCGATGAAGTGATGGACGTGGAGACCGACAAGATCTCCAGCAGCGTCGAGGCACCGTTTTCCGGAATCCTGCGCCGCCAGATCGCCCGCCAGGACGAAACCCTGGCGGTCGGCGCCTTGCTCGGCATCGTGGTCGACGGCGATGCCAGCGAGGCCGAGATCGATGCGGTCATCGAGCAGTTCCAATCGACCTTTGTGCCCGGCGATGCGGCCGACGAAGACAGTGGGCCGAAACCGCAGAAAGTCGAGTTGGACGGCCGGGTGATCCGCTATTTCGAGCGGGGCGAGGGCGGTACGCCGTTGTTGCTGGTGCATGGTTTCGGCGGCGACCTGAACAACTGGCTGTTCAACCACGAGGCGTTGGCGGCCGGGCGTCGAGTCATTGCGCTGGACCTGCCGGGCCATGGCGAATCTTCGAAAACCCTGCAGCGCGGCGATCTGGACGAATTGAGCGGCGTGGTGCTGGCCTTGCTCGATCACCTGGACATCAACGCCGCGCATCTGGTCGGGCATTCCATGGGTGGGGCGGTGTCGCTGAATGCCGCACGCCTGATGCCCCAGCGAGTCCGGTCGCTGACCTTGATTGGCAGCGCCGGGCTGGGCGCGGAGATCAACGGCAGCTACCTGCGAGGTTTTGTCGACGCGGCTAACCGCAACGCCCTCAAGCCGCAACTGGTTCAACTGTTTTCCAATGCCGAACTGGTCAACCGCCAGATGCTCGACGACATGCTCAAGTACAAGCGCCTGGAGGGCGTGGACGCGGCGCTGCAGCAACTGTCAGCGACGCTGTTCGCCGACGGCCGCCAACAGATGGACTTGCGCGAAGTGGTGCAGGCCGGCGACGTACCGAGCCTGGTGATCTGGGGCAGCGATGACGCAATCATCCCGGTGGCTCATAGCGAGGGGCTGAGTGCCCAGGTGGAGGTGCTGTCCGGCCAGGGCCACATGGTGCAAATGGAAGCGGCCGAGCAGGTCAACCGGCTGATCCTCGGCTTCACCGAGCAGCACTGATCAAGTGGACGGCGACATGCGTCGTCGTCCCTACAAAATTCTGGAGGCAACGTCATGAACGTTTCAATCAAGCCGACCCGCAGCATGCGCGCCGCCGTCTGGCATGGCCGCAACGACATCCGCGTCGAAGACGTGCCACTGCCGATTTCGCCGCCCGCCGGTTGGGTGCAGATCCGCGTGCAATGGTGCGGCATTTGCGGCTCCGACCTGCATGAGTACGTGGCCGGGCCGGTGTTCATCCCGGTGGACGCGCCACACCCGCTGACCGGAATCAAGGGCCAGTGCATCCTCGGCCATGAGTTCTGCGGCGAGATCGTCGAACTGGGTGCCGGCGTCGAAGGCTTCAGTGTCGGTGAACCGGTGGCGGCGGACGCCTGTCAGCACTGCGGCACCTGCTATTACTGCACCCACGGGCTCTACAACATTTGCGAGAACCTGGCCTTCACCGGGCTGATGAACAACGGTGCGTTCGCCGAACTGGTCAACGTACCGGCCAACCTGCTCTATAAACTGCCTGCCGATTTCCCAGCCGAGGCCGGTGCGTTGATAGAGCCGTTGGCGGTGGGCATGCATGCGGTGAAAAAGGCCGGCAGCCTGCTGGGCCAGAACGTGGTGGTGGTTGGCGCCGGCACCATCGGCCTGTGCACCATCATGTGCGCCAAGGCCGCCGGCGCGGCCCAGGTGATCGCCCTGGAAATGTCCGGTGCGCGCAAGGCCAAGGCCCTGGAAGTCGGGGCCAGCCATGTGATCGATCCGAATGAATGCGACGCCCTGGCCGAAGTCCGCCGCCTGACCGGTGGCCTGGGGGCCGATGTCAGTTTCGAATGCATCGGTAACAAGCACACCGCGAAACTGGCCATCGACCTGATCCGCAAGGCCGGCAAGTGTGTGTTGGTGGGTATCTTCGAGGAACCCAGCCAATTCAATTTCTTCGAACTGGTCTCCACCGAAAAACAGGTGCTCGGCGCGCTGGCCTACAACGGCGAATTCGCCGATGTGATTGCCTTCATCGCCGATGGGCGCTTGGACATTTCGCCACTGGTCACGGGTCGCATCCAGCTGGAGCAGATTGTCGGCCAGGGCTTCGAGGAGTTGGTCAATAACAAGGAGCACAACGTGAAAATCATCGTGTCTCCCGCACGGATCTGAGAGCGCCTGACGTGGGCGATTTGGCGATGGCCGGCAGCGGCCATCGCATTTTTTTCGGCCAGGGGCGACGTTCAGTCCGGCAGATAGTCTTGCCAGACGGTCGTTTCGTTGAGTTGCAGTTGCTGCTCTTCGTCTTGCCGAAAAGTACGGTCGCAATCGAGGAAGAATTCATCGAGCTGCGGTGGCTTGATGCCGGTGCCACTGAGCATCGAATGCACCTGGCCGCGGTGATGGATCTGATGTTCGAACAGGTGCAACAGCAGCCGGTCGATGCGCTCGCGCACCACACCGTCGACACGTACCAGCTCCACGCAGCGGGCGAGGTCTTTCTCCCGCAGGGTTTCGCAGAACGCCACCAGCCGCTGGTCGGTTTGGGTTTGGCTTTGCTTCAGTTGGGCAAAGGCCAGGGTCTCGGAAAAGTCCTTTATCTGCCCATCGCGGTCGCCTTCCAGGGCAGTGAGGTAATAGCGGTCCACTTCCAGGATGTGGCAAAGCGTGGCTTGTATGGACGGGAAGAACCCCGTGCGCGGCGCTTCGTATTCAGCCTCGCTCAACTGCGCGCAGGCAGTGAGTAGCCGGTGGTTGGCCCACTGATTGTTCAGAGCCTGGGCCAGGAAATAATTCATGGGAAGCCTCGTCAAGACTTTGTGGGAGCGAGCTTGCTCGCGATTTAGTCGGCACATCCAGCATAGCCGGCTCAGGCAGACCGCTATCGCGAGCAAGCTCGCTCCCACAAGGGATTTTGTATGGGCTGCAAATCCTCCTTGCACCTTGGTCCCTGTGGAAGCGAGCTTGCTCGCGATAGCGGCGGCACAATCACCGCCGGTTAGCGTCATGCCTTGTGGTCAAAGCCCCACATCCGGCAACACCGGCCGATTCGCCAGGGCCTTGGCCATGATCTGCTCCACATATACCCGGTCCGCTTCCGGCAGGGCCAGGCGCGGTGGGCGGGTGAGGGCGCTGCCGCGGCCGGCGATGGCTTCGCACAGCTTGATGCATTGCACCAGGTCGGCGCGGGCGTCCAGGTGCAGGATCGGCATCAGCCATTCGTAGATTGGCATCGCCTCGGCGAAGCGTCCGGCGCGGGCCAGGCGGAAAATGGTCTCGCCTTCCTGCGGGAACACGTTGGACATGCCCGAGACCCAACCTTCGGCCCCCACGGCAAGGCTTTCCAGCACCACGTCATCAAGGCCTGCAAACAACACAAAACGGTCGCCGACTTCGTTGCGTACGTCGATAAAGCGCCGGGTGTCACCGGAGGAATCCTTGAAACACACCACGTTGTCGCAATCGGCCAGGGAAATCAGGATGTCCGGTGTCACGTCATTCTTGTAGATCGGCGGGTTGTTGTAGACCATCAGCGGCACGTCGGCATGTCGGGCCACGTAGCGGAAATGCTCGGCGGTCTCGAACGGCTTGGAGCCATAGACCAGCGCCGGCATCAGCATCACTCCGTCGACGCCGACCTTGCGCACCGCGTTGGCAACCTTGGCGGCTTGCACGCTGGTGAATTCGGCCACGCCGCAGATCACCGGCACGCGGCCACGGGAGGCGTCTACCGCGACTTCGGTCACGGCGATTTTTTCCTCGGCGCTCAAGGACGTGTTTTCCCCCACCGACCCGCAGACCACCAGGCCGGAAACACCGTCACGAATGACGTTGGAAATCACTTGGTGGGTTTTTTCCAGGTTGATGGAAAAGTCGTCGTTGAATTGGGTGGTGACGGCAGGGAAGACGCCGCTCCAGTTGATGCGTTTGCTCATGGGTTGTCTCCGGTTATGGTATTTCGTATACGCAGGTAAAAGTGAATTCACAACAAATCCCCTGTGGGAGCAAAGCTTGCTCCCACAGGGGCGACGCCAGTTCAAAAAATCATGCGCCCGGCCAGGTATCCGAAAGCCGGTAGCCTTGCGGCCACGGATCGGCCGGATCGAGCAACAACTGATGCGTCCCGGTGATCCACGCCCGTCCGGCGATGCACGGATAAATCGCCGGGCGTCCGGCCACGTCGGTCAGTGAATCGATGTGGCAGTGGAATTCGGAGCCGATGATCGAGCGGCCGATAAAGCGTTCGCCGACCTGCATCAGCCCCTTGGCGTGCAGCACCGCCATGCGTGCCGAGCAGCCGGTGCCGGTGGGCGAGCGGTCGATCTTGCCGGGCTGGATCACCACGGCATTGGCGCCGGTGGCGATGCCGCTTTCCTGGACGATGGGCGCGGCGAGCTGGCAGAACGAGATGTGCGACCAGTCGGGGTTCAGCGGATGCACGAAGCCCAGTTGTTCGTTGGCGGCGCGGGTGATCTTCAAACCCACGGCCACCAGTTCGGCGGCTTCGTCAGGGCGGATGGCAAAGCCCAGGCGCTGGGCGTCGACGATGACAAAGCTGTCGCCGCCATAGGCCGTGTCCACCTGCAGCGAGCCCAGGCCCTCGACCTCGATCCAGGCATCGAGGCGATCGGCAAAGGACGGCACGTTCTTGATCTCGACCCGTTGCACCTTGCCGTCGCGGCAGTCGGCCACGGCTTCGATCAGGCCACCTGGCGCTTCGAGCACCAGGCGGGTCTGGGGCTCGGTCATTGGCAGGATGCCGCTGTCCAGCAGCACGGTGGCGACGCACAGCGAGTTGGAGCCGGACATCGGCGGGGTGTCGGCCGGTTCCATGATGATCCAGGCCATTTGCGCCCGTGGGTCCTTGGCTGGCACCAGCAGGTTGACGTGGCGGAACACACCGCCGCGGGGCTCGTTGAGGACAAAGTTGCGAAGGGTCTGGTCCTGGGCGATCCAGCGTGACTGTTCCCACACCGTGGCGCCAGGCGGAGGGGCGACGCCGCCGACGATCACATCGCCGACTTCGCCTTCGGCGTGGCAGCTGACGACATGGATGATTTTTGATGAGCGCATGAGTCAAATCCTTGTGTGTCTGGTCGGGCCTCATCGCGGGCAAGCCTTGCTCCCACAAAGGGTTTTGTGGTGCACACGAAACAGTGTGGGAGCGAGCTTGCTCGCGATGAGGCCATCCGCTATTTCACCGACTTGAGAAAAGCCGCCGTCTCCGGCTGCACCGGATTGCCAATCACCTGGTCCGGCGGCCCGATTTCATGGACCCGGCCATTGCAAAAGAACGCCACGCGGTCGGACACGTCCCGGGCGAAGCGGATCTCGTGGGTCACCAGCACCATGGTCATGCCGTCTTCGGCGAGCATGCGCATGGTGTCCAGCACTTCGCCCACCAGTTGCGGGTCCAGGGCCGAGGTGGCTTCGTCGAAGAGCATGTAGTCCGGCGACATCGCCAGCGCCCGGGCGATGGCCATGCGCTGCTGCTGGCCGCCGGAAAGCTTGCCGGGGAAGGCCTTGAGCTTGTCCCCCAGGCCCACATGTTCAAGCTGTTGCACCGCCAGTGCTTCGGCGTCCTGCCTGCTTTTGCCCAACACCTTGCGCGGCGCGAGCATCACGTTTTCCAGCACTGTCAGGTGGGGGAAGGCGTTCCATTGCTGGAACACGATGCCGATCTTCTGCCGCAGGCGATTGAGGTCGGTGGTCCGGTCATGGACCTCGATGCCGTCCACGCGGATGCTGCCTTTCTGGATCGGTTCCAGGCCGTTGATGCACATCAGCAAGGTCGACTTGCCGGAGCCGGAACCGCCGATGATCGACACCACTTCGCCCTTGTCCACGGTCAGGCTCACACCCTTGACCACTTCCAGGTCACCGAAGGATTTGTGTACGTTTTCGATCTCAATCATTTTCCTGCCACCTTCTTTCCAGGCGTGCGCCGAGGCGGGCGACCACCAGGCTCATGACGTAGTAAATGAGGCCCGCGATGCACAGCACCAGCAGGGGTTCCTGAATGCGCGTGACGATGGTTTGCGATGCCCGCAGCAATTCGACGATGCCGATCCACATCACCAGGGCGGTGTCTTTCATCACGCCCAGCACCAGGTTCAGCCAGCCGGGAAAGGCCACCCGGGTGGCAATCGGCAGGACGATGAACCGCAGGTCCTGCACATAGCTCAGGCCCAGTGACCGACTGGCCCGGCGGGTGCTCAACGGCACCGCCAGCACGCCACCGCGGACGATTTCGGTGAAGTAAGCCGCGGCATAGACCCCGAGGACGATGCAACCGACGGCGAAGGCGCTGAGGTTCAGGCCGGCGATGCTCTTGAGCGAGTTGAACAGCACGAACTGGATCAGCAGCGGCACGCTGCGGAACACGTCCAGCAACCAGGCCAACGGCAGGCTGGCCCGTGGCAACAACGCCCGCAGCAGACCGAACAGCAACCCGGCCAGGGTGCCCAAAAGGATCGACCAGACGGTCAGTTGCAGCGTGACCCAGGCCCCCTCGAGCAAATACAGCAGGTCGTTGACGCTGAGGCTTGTAGAAAACATGACCCACGCTCCTCAATAACGAAACAACCGCCAGGACAACAGCCGGGCCAGCCCGACGATCAGCTTGGCGATCAGGTAATACAGCACTGCCGCGAGGGCGAAGTATTCGAAGGTGCGGAAGGTCTTGACGTTGTATTCCTGGGTGACACCGGTGAGGTCGTTGTTCAGGCCGACCACCACCCCCAGGGACGTCATCAGCACCGCCCAGACCATCTGGTTGGTCAACGGGTAGAACACAATGCGCAACAGTTGCGGGACGATGATCATCCGGTACGCCTGGAAGGCGCTCATCCCCAGGGAGCGGGCGGCACGCATTTGCGTACTGGGCACGGCCTTGAGGCCGCCGCGAAAGTTTTCCGCCAGGTAGCCGGCGTTGTTGAAGGTGATCCCGGCCAGCAAGGCCAGCCAGGAACTGACGTGCAGCCCGAGGGAGCCGAGGCCGAAATAGAGGATGTAGATCTGGAACAGCGAGGGCGTGTTGCGGGCGATGGACACCCAGCCATTGCCCACACCCCGCAGCAAGCGATTCGGGGCCTGGCGCATCACCGTCAGCACCAGGGCGATCAGCACACCGAAAATCATCGACAGCGCGGCCGTCTCGAACGTCACCCAGGCCCCGGCGAGCATGTCGGGCAGGGCGCGCAAGGCCGGGCGCCATTGGAAGCTGTAGTCAAACATGAGTCGGGCTCCCCGTGCGGGCGGTGGGTTGCAGCCATGCCGGCGGCTGGCCGCGGGTCGAGGCAGTGCAGGCGGCCTCGACGCATTCGGCGAGGGCGGCAAAGTGCACCCCACGCCCGACCAGGCCGGGTGCGTAGTGGGCGTATTTACCGGAGTTGGTCATCAGCGTGGTGGCGTGGGGCGGAATCACCGGTTCGCCCAACATGCACCAGCAGGTGTCGGTCACCAGCACCGCGCCGAAGGTCTCGATGGCGGCCAGGTACCCGGCTTTGCGGGCCTGCTCCAGCACCGTCCGGCCGCAGGTGATCGCCAGCACCACATACGGATGCTTGACCCGGCCCGTGCACAAGGTCGCGAGGGCAGCGAATTCGCTGAGGGAGAAATGCGGGTTACCCAGGGACACCACGTCCACCCAGTTGTCCCGGGCGCTGTTGAGCTCGCGCCAACTGGCAAGCAGGCCGGCGGCATCGACGCTTTCCTGCGGCAAGGTGACGTCGCTCTCCAAGACATCGGCAGGGTCGAGGGCTTCCGGCGTTACCCCGGCGATGTGGAACAACGGCGCGGCGCTGGTGGTGGCGAACGCGGCGCCGAAGGCCTTGAGGTCGTCCAGGGTGGGGGCGGCGTGTTCCAGCCCACGTATCAGCGGGATGCGCCGGCCCGCCAGGCTGCCGATGTGATAGCCCAGCAGCGGATAGAAACTGTCGTCCACGTGACCCAGCGCCGGTACGTCGACGATCAGTTGGGCCTTGCGCCGGTCGTCGAGGTGGCAGCCGGTCAACGGTGCCCGTCCGCACAAGGCGATGCAGATATCGAGGAAGTCCGGGTACTTCTGCGTGCGCGCCCCCAGCACGCTGTTGGCGTAGACCACCGCGTTGGATTCGGCCCAGACGATTTGTTCGCCGGCCTTTGGCGCGGTGTCCAGCAGGTAGGGGGCGCAGGTGAAACTCAGTTGCGCGCCCATCGCCATGTAGGCATCGCCCAAGGCACTGGCCGGTTCGCCCAGGGCCGGATCGACGCCCAGTTCCCGCCAGCGTCGCTGGTCCACGGAAATGGAATTGAGGGTGGTGGGGACGCGAACCTTCGCCCCCCACTGCACCAGTTGTTCGGCAAAGCGCAGGCTGGCCGGGCCGGTGTAGATGCAGCCGTCGATATGGGCCTGGGTCACGTCCAGCAGTTGCGTGGCGCCCTGGATCTGCGCCATGCGCAGCACGATTTGCATCGCCACTTGGGCAGCCTTGCCGTGAGCGCCGTCGAGCAACGCCCGGTCCTGTTCGCTCAATTCCAGGGTTGAGGATGTGGGCGGCTGCGGCGCTGGGTCAGAACCTTGCCAGCCGTCGTTTGGCGGCCGGCCAGACAGTGTCAGGATGTCGCCTTCCAGGCGCACGAAACCCTGGCCGCGCAGTCCATTGAAGGCCTCATGCCCCACGCACACCACCGGCAGCGAGCGTTGGAAAATCACCTGCGCCACCAGCACGCCCAGGGTCAGGATTTCATCGGCTTCGGCGAGCACCAGGGCCGCGGGTGCGTGGCCGTTGCTGATCAGCTCCATCAAGACGCTGCTGCCGGTGCAGGAACCGCGTCCGCTGGGGATCGCCAGCACGCGCCCGGCCAGGCGCTGGCCACTCAAGGGATGGTGGCGGTCGATGACCTCGCCGCTGGCTGGATCGACCCCGCCCCAGAAACTCAGCCCCACGTCGGCGAACAGCAGGGCGCCCTGGGCGGCACCCTCCACCAGGCTGCGGCCTTTCACACGGACAGGCGTGCTTGGCATGCGTCGATCCTCAGTAATAGACCTGGGGAACGGTCAGGTTGGCCGGCGGGATGTCGGTGCCGACCCATTTGACGAACAGTTCCTTGTAGCGACCCGTGCGCACCTGCTGGTTGACGAACAGGTTGAGGTAGTTGAGCAGGCCGTATTCGCTGCGCTTGGCGCCGAGGGACACGTAGTCGATGACGTAGGGCGCGTCACCGGCAATCTTCAGGCCCTTGTACTTGCCCGACTTGATGGTCGCGGCGGCCACGGTGTTGGTCACCACGGTGGCGTCGATGTGCCCCTGGGCGACGGCCAGCAAGGTGTCGTTCTGCGACTGGTAGGCGCGGAAGCTGCCGCTGCCCCAACTTTTCTGGTCCTTCTCCAGGGCGATGGCTTCGTAGGTGCTGCTGGTGTTGCCCAGGGCTTTGCCCTTGAGGTCGGCGTAACTGTTGATGCCGGTGTTGTCGCGGGTCAGCACGACCATCTGGAAGGCGAAGTAGGGCACGGTCAGGCCCACGGTCTTGGCCCGCTCCAAGGTGTCGGAGGTGGAGGCGACGATGACATCGGCGCGGCCCGACAGCAGCGCGGGGATTCGGTCGGAGAATGGGGTTTCCACCACTTCGGCATCTACACCGAGAACCTTCGCCAGATCGTTGCAATAGTCCACGTCGAATCCCGCCGGCTTGTTGCTTTCATCGCGAAAGCCCATGGGTGGGAAGTCCAGGGTCACGGCGCAACGCAGCTTGCCGGAGCCGATGATGTCATCGAGCTTGTCGGCGTGGGCGGGGGCGATGAAAAGCGGGGTGAGGACAACGCTGAGGGCTACGGCCAATGCAGGGTTTTTCATAAATGCCTCGCTGTCGAATAAATGCGGTGAGATATCGTATTGAGGATTTCGTATACGATATTAGATAAGCAATCGGCGTGCCCGTTTCTGGTTGAGGCGCAGTAATGTCACTGGAGGGCTGATCTAGAGGCTTTCATGCCGGGCGTTAACAAGCAGGGCGAGGAGGCGGTGCTGGGGCGGGGTGTTACAGATGGGAGCAATCACGGGGCTCGACGCCCCATCAGGGAACAAGAATCAGCGCTGATTTTCGCGATACTGGCTCGGCGAAAGGCTGGTCAGGGCCCGAAACTGGCGGCTGAAGGCGCTGTGGTCGGTGTAACCGCAGCGCAGGGCGATCTCGGTGATTGGCAGGTCTTTGTCGAGTAACAGCCGCGAGGCTTCTTCCAGCCGTGCCTTGTGAATCATCTGCCGCGGCGTGAGCTGGAAGATGCGTTTGCAGTGCCGCTCCAGTTGCGCCACCGACAATTCGGCAATGGCGGTCAGCTCGACAAGGCTGATGGGGCGGGCGAAGTGCTGCTTGATATGGGCATCCACCGCCGCCAGTTTGTGGAACGCCGGATGGCTCGATTGCGGCAGTTGCAGGTCGCGGGAAATGCCGGCCAGGCCGACGACCTGGCCGTCTGGATCGTGCAGGGCGAGCTTGTGGGTCAGGCACCAGACGGGCTGGTTGCCGTAATACAAATGCAGTTCGAGCTGGTCGGCCAACTCCCGCCCGCTGGCCAGCACCCGGCGGTCCTGTTCGGTGTACAGCGGGCCGAAGCGCTCGGGGAATACCTGTTCGGCGGTGAGGCCGAGCAGGTCGCCGCTGTGTTTGAAACCGCAGCGGCGGGCCAGGGTCTGGTTGACGAAGGCGTAGCGGGCCTGCTTGTCCTTGATGAAAAACACCACGTCCGCGAGGGTGTCCAGCAGAGGAGCGATGGGCTGCAGGCTGCGCAGCAGGGTGTCGAGGTCGCAGGGGGCGAAGGCGGTGAGCGAGGGGTACATGGCCGGCGTCGTCTTTTTTGTGGGAGCTATGGCGCAGTGTCAGTCGAAAATGTAGTGCCTGTCACGCCGCCATCGCGAGCAGGCTCGCTCCCACAGGGAAGTTGTTTTCGGGTTCAGGTGGGTGGGGTTTCTTCCAGGTTCAGCAAGGTTTCGATT
>NZ_JAHBCZ010000036.1:0-52023 GCF_019956035.1 Pseudomonas sp. A-RE-22 | reverse complement strand
TGAGCACGGCGGGAGTAGCCCGGCGCGCATCGAGTTGCATCACGTTGTTGGCGATGAAGAGGCTGTAGTAGCGGTAGGCGACCAGATAGATGGCCACGGCTGCGACGACGATCCAGAGGGCGTTGATCGCCTCGCCTCGACGCAATGCCACGACGCCCAGGGCGCACGCTCCCACGACGGCCAGCAGTAGCCAGGGTAGATGGCGCAGCAGGCTATTATTGTTTTTCATTTTTATATTCCAGCCAGGGTGACAAGAAAGATAGCCATTGGAGTTTAGCGCTAACCCGGGCAAAGGCCATACTCGACGTTCGTTTGTCAGCAGCCGAACGGTGACGATGCCCCGTCAGTTGGGTCTATAGTCAGTGAATCTCCAGAGGGAATGCGTAATGAGCGAACGTCGCCGCTTCGTACGAGTTGACTTCAATGCCAGGACCGAGCTGAGCCAGGGCCCGTTCATCTGGCCGGTAGAGTTGCTGGATCTGTCCCTCAAGGGGTTGCTGATCAAGAAACCCGAACCCTGGCTTGGCGATATCGAGCGCCCCTTCATGGCCGATATTCATTTGAGCCCTGATGCCGAGATCAAAATGGAAGTTCGTTTGGCCCATGATGACCATGGTCACCTGGGCTTCGCCTGCGAGCACATTGACCTGGACTCCATCGCACACCTACGCCGGCTGGTAGAGCTGAACGTGGGCGACCATGACGAGTTGGAGCGGGAGTTGGGGGCGTTGATCCAGATCTGAGCAGCCCTGCTCCAGCCTCCAGTATTTGATCGTTCCCACGCTCTGCGTGGGAATGCATCCCGTGACGCTCTGCGTCACACTCCAGAATCGGAACGCGGAGCGTCCCTGGCGGCATTCCCACGCAGAGCGCGGGAACGATCGGTAATCGAGTCGCCTGCATCGCGAGCAAGCTTTGCTCCCACATACAGTCCTTGCGCAATTGCCAGGGTTATTCGAACAACGCATCCAACGCCTGTTCCAGGCGTGTCACGGCAATGATCTGCAACCCCGGCGGGGCTTCCTTCGGCGCGTTGCCCTTGGGCACGATGGCGCGTTTGAAGCCGTGCTTGGCCGCTTCCTTGAGCCGCTCCTGGCCACTGGGTACCGGCCGCACTTCACCCGACAGCCCGACTTCGCCGAACACCAACAGGTCGTGGGGCAGCGGCCGGTTGCGCAGGCTGGACATGACCGCGGCCATCAACGCCAGGTCGGACGCGGTTTCCAGCACCTTGACCCCACCCACGACGTTGAGGAACACGTCCTGGTCGTGAGTCGGAATCCCGCCGTGTCGATGCAACACCGCCAGCAACATGGCCAACCGATTCTGATCCAGGCCCAGGGTGACCCGGCGCGGGTTCGCCAGGTGGCTGTCGTCCACCAGCGCTTGCACTTCGACCAGCATCGGCCGAGTGCCTTCCCACGTTGCCATGACCACGCTACCGGGGACTTCTTCCTGGGCACGCGTCAGAAAGATCGCCGAAGGGTTTGAGACTTCTTTCAGACCTCTGTCGGTCATGCCGAACACACCTAGTTCGTTGACAGCGCCAAAGCGGTTCTTCACCGCCCGCAGCAAACGCAGGCGCCCATCGGATTCGCCTTCGAAATACAACACGGTATCGACCATGTGCTCCAACACCCGCGGCCCCGCCAGTGCGCCTTCCTTGGTAACGTGGCCCACCAGGAAAATCGCCGTGCCACTCTGCTTGGCGTAGCGCACCAGCAACGCCGCGCTTTCGCGCACCTGGGACACACCGCCCGGGGCCGATTGCAGTTGTTCGGTGAAAATCGTCTGGATCGAGTCGATCACCATCACCTTGGGTTTTTCCAGGCGCGCCGTGGCGATGATGGTCTCGATGCAGGTTTCGGTCATGACCCGCAACTGGTCCTGGGGCAAGCCCAGGCGCCGGGCGCGCATGGCGACCTGCTGCTGGGACTCTTCGCCAGTGACATACAGCGCCGGCATGCGGGTGGCGAGGTTGCACAAGGTTTGCAACAAGATGGTGGATTTGCCGATGCCCGGATCGCCGCCGATCAGCACCACCGAACCGTCCACCAGGCCGCCGCCCAGCACGCGGTCCAGTTCACCGGATGCGGTGGAGAAACGCGGGATTTCTTCGACACTGACTTCGGCCAGGGTCTTGATCTGCGCCTGCTGACCGGCCCAGCCCGTGCGACCGGTGGGTGCCGCCGCGCCGCCGCTTTCCACCATGGTTTCAGTCAGGGTGTTCCAGGCCCCGCATTCGCTGCACTGGCCGGCCCATTTGGGAAAGGTCGAGCCGCACTCGGTGCAGCCGTACATGCGCTTTGCCTTGGCCATCTGAACTCCGGGTAAAAACCGCGATGATAGCCCACGCGGAGGTCAACGCGGGGCCGGCATTCTGATTTCACCCCTCGCCAGATCCACCGCAGTGTTGCCCAACGGGTCCTGGGCCTGCAGATCGGCGCCCTTGGCCTTCAAGGCATCGAGCAATTCATCCCGTTTGAACAGGCCGGCATACATCGCCGCGGTCTGCCCGGCGCCGTTGCGTTGGTCCGGGCTGCAATCGGTGGACAGCAAACGACGGGCGATCTGCACTTCGCCCTTGAAAATGGCGCCCATCAGCGCCGTGTTACCGCGTTTGTCCTGGGCACAGGCATCGGCGCCAGCGGCCAGCAGCCGCTCCACCGCCGGGCCGTGGCCGTGATAAGCCGCCAAAATCAGCGCGGTGTAGCCCTTTTCATCCTGGGTATTGAGCGAGTAACCGGCCTCGATAAAAGTCTCGAGCATCGGCACATCGCCGCGGCGAGCGGCGTCGAAGTAGTAGTTTTGCAACTGTTCTTGTACGGCGGCCGGTTCGGTGGGTATTGGCTGATCGGCCAGTACGCCCAGTGACCAGGTCGCAAGCATCAATAAAAGAAATCTGCGCATCATGACGTCTCCTCTGGCAGATGACTGTGGGGGCATGGTTGTGGGAGCACGGCTTGCCCGCGATGCAGACGACTCAGTCCGGTTTCAGACCCCAGCGCCTGTATCGCGAGCAAGCTTTGCTCCCACAGGTCATGCACCTGCCTGGCTGTGGATCAGTCAGTCAGTTTTTCCGCCAGGGCCTTGACCCGGGCCAAGTCACCTTTGGCGACACGGGCCACGCCAGTACCGTACTCAGGGTCAGCCTTGTAGAGGAACGACAGGATGATGTGCTTGCTCTCGTCATCGGTGGTCGCCAAAGAGCCGCCGAAGCTGTCGATCAGGTCATCACGCTCTTTCTTGCTGAACGAACGATACAAATCACCGGCCTGCTTGAAGTTCTGCTCGCGCTGGATCTTCGCCTGCTGGGTGCTGCCGCTCAGCGCGGTCTGGCTGTAGCGTGCCGCTTGCGGTTCTTCACGCGGCGTCAGGCGACTCGGCTGATAGTTCACGCCGGTGCTGGTGCTGCCTGGATTCATCGCACCGTCCTGGTTACCGTTGTTCACCGCCACCTTGGGGGCGTTGATCGGCAGTTGCAGGGCATTGGCACCCAGGCGGTACATCTGCGTGTCAGCGTAGGAAAATACTCGCCCCTGAAGCAAACGATCCTCGGAAGGTTCGATACCCGGTACAAGATTGGCCGGTGCCATGGCGACCTGCTCGGTTTCCTGGAAAACATTCGCCGGATTGCGGTTCAAGACCATTTGCCCGACTTTTCGCTCAGGCACACCCGGCCAGATCTTGGTCGCGTCCAGTGGGTCGAAGTCAAACTTGGCAAGGTCCTGTGGATTCAGCACCTGGATGTACAAGTCCCATTTCGGGAAGTCGCCCTTATTAATATGATTCACCAGATCATTTGTCATATGGCTGTAATCTTGGCCTTGAACTTTCACAACTTCTTTCGGATCGAGATTTTTCAGCCCCTGCAAACTTTTCCAATGAAACTTCACGTAATGAACTTCACCCTTGGCGTTAACCAGTTTGTAGGCATGTACACCGTTACCGTCCATCTCACGGTAACTGGCCGGTGTCCCGGAGTTGGAATACAACTCGGTCAGGGTGCGGGTCGATTCTGGAACATGGGAGAAGAAATCGAAGCGGCGTGAATCATCGTCCAGGTTGGTCCGCGGGTCGGGTTTGAAGGCGTGGACCATGTCCGGAAACTTGATGGCATCGCGGATGAAGAAGGTCGGGAAGTTGTTACCCACCAAGTCCCAATTACCGTCGGCGGTGTAGAACTTCGTGGCGAAACCACGGGGGTCGCGCAGGGTTTCCGGCGAATGATTGCCGTGCACCACGGCAGAAAAACGCACGAACACTGGTGTGACCTGGCCTGCGGCAAAGACTTTGGCCTTGGTCAGGTCGCTGAGATCGTCGGAAACCGTGAAGGTGCCGTGGGCGCCGGTCCCACGTGCATGCACCACGCGCTCGGGGATGCGTTCACGGTCAAAGCGCTGGAGCTTCTGGATCAACTGCACGTCTTGCAACAAGGTCGGGCCATTGGGGCCTGCCGTTTGCGAGTTCTGGTTGTCGCCGACAGCCGCACCATTGTCCCGGGTCAGGGTGGCCGCGTTGACAGACAAGGACAAAAGGCTCGCGGTCAGCACAAAAAAAGCGCGGCGATGGGAATAAGCCCCGTGGCCAAGGGAAGTGTTCATAGGCGTGTTCCTCTGATGTTATAGAGCGCATCCATGTGCGCCATCCAGAGGCTAGTGCTCGAAAAAGGAAAACCTAAATAGAAATGCCGTACCGCATCGATAGAAAAAACGTTGTGGGGCGCCAGGCTGAAACCGCGTATCACGCGCGATTGATGGCACTTTGAAAACTTTTCACCCAAGGCCAGGTCGATAACTGAAGCTTTGTAAGCAGGCGTTTCGAGCAGGACTCGTTGGGCTGATTTACACTGCCACTCATCTTTCATTTGTTACAAGGAATAGCTCATGGGCGTGCTAAGCGAGTTCAAGGCCTTCGCGGTCAAAGGCAATGTCGTCGACATGGCCGTCGGGATCATCATCGGTGCCGCTTTCGGCAAAATCGTTTCGTCATTCGTTGGCGACGTGGTCATGCCTCCCATCGGCCTGCTGATTGGTGGAGTGGACTTCAGTGACCTGGCCATCACCCTCAAGGCCGCCCAGGGTGATGCGCCTGCCGTGGTACTGGCCTACGGTAAATTCATCCAGAGCACCATCGACTTCATCATCGTGGCGTTCGCCATTTTCATGGGCGTCAAGGCGATCAACCGCCTCAAGCGCGAAGAAGCCGTAGCCCCCAGCGCGCCTCCTGTTCCGACCAAGGAAGAACTGCTGCTGAGTGAGATTCGCGATCTACTCAAGGCCCAGAACGAGCGGCCCTGAGGCAGTCAGTCACTGACGCCTCTTGTGGCGAGGGGATTCATCCCCTCGCCACAGTCCTACCAGTAGTTTTCCACCGCCACCTGCCCCGGCCGACGGGTCAGGCTCAGTTGCAGCCCCCTGGCCTTGAGCAGCTTGCGCGTGTCATCGATCATTTGCGGATTGCCGCACAGCATCACTCGCGAATGCTCCGGCGTCAGCGCTACGCCGGCCGCCCGCTCCAGCTCGCCATTTTCGATCAGCGTGGTGATCCGCCCACTGAGCGCCCCCGGATGCTGCTCACGGGTGACGGTCGCAATGAAATGAAACTTATGAGCGTACTCGGCCAGGTAGTCGCGCTGGGGCAGCTCCTTGATCAGCGCCTGATACGCCAGCTCCTGCGCCTCGCGCACGCTGTACACCAGGATGATCCGCTCGAATTTTTCCCAGGCCTCAAAATCCTGGAGGATAGAAAGAAACGGCGCCACCCCCGTCCCGGTGGACAACAGCCACAAATCCCGACCATCGACAAAGCGATCCAGCGTCAGATAGCCGAAAGCCTGGCGATCCACCAACAGTTCGTCACCCGGTCGCAGGCGGCTAAGCTCACTGGTGAACTCGCCATCGGGAACCACGATGGAAAAGAACTCGAGGAACTCGTCGAACGGCGAAGACACCATGGAGTACGCCCGCCAGACGGCGGTCCCGTCCGCCTTGACGACCCCCAGCCGGGCAAACTGACCCGCCCGAAAACGAAAACCGCGGTCCCGGGTCGTGCGCAAAGTAAACAAATGAGGCGTCAACGGCTGGACATCGAGCAGGGTTTGGCGGCTGAACTTCTCTGCGCTGTCGGTCATGAGCCACTCCAATGGGACGAGACTTGCAGTGTCCCGCAAAGCGAGCGTCTTCACCACCGATGACGAGTAATGGCACTTTAGCCACAAACAACGTCTGACCAACAAAATCTTTTACCTAACTTATACAAACCTCACAGAACTGTAAAAATAGCCAACTAAAAAGTTCAGTTCCTTAAACATCTCAGAATGTAAGCAAACTAAAAAAAACTCACTACAAATTAAGAATAGTCCTACACTCAAATTTCGCATCATGGATTGGATCCGCATGAACGAATCAAACCCAGGAGAGAGCGATGGACAAGTGGAAAGACTTGTTATTGAGGAAGCTATCCTGCGAAAAGGACCTGCAGACGGCCTATCGTCTGGTTCTGAATTTCTTTAATAATCAGGGATTTGAATATTGCGCATTTGCAGCCTATCTAGGAAGCCCCGACAAGCACACCAGCAAAGTGAACCTGAATAACTACCCTTATGGATGGGACAGACTTTATGAACAAAATGGCTATGCGTCGAACGATCCATTAGTAGCACATTGCAATCAATCACCACTCCCCATCTTGTGGGATGAGACTGTCTTTGCTCAAGCCCCCAAGTTATGGCGAGAACTTAATCGACAAGGACTCAAGTACGGCTGGACCCAGTCCGTTCATGATGAACAGGGCGCACATTGCAGCCTGTTCAGCCTCGCACGGAGCCACTGTCCCATCGATATCGAGGAACACTATGCAAATCTCGGCTATGCCATCTTCGCCAGTCAAAGGCTGCATGCACTCGCCAGCAAAAAATTGTCTGACGCCCTCGCAATCCAGCCCAAATGCCACCTGTCACCCAGAGAGATCGAAGTGTTGAGGTGGTCTGCCGAAGGCAAGACGGCGTCGGAAGTGGGCAGGATTCTCTGTCTTTCCGAACGGACCGTGAATTTCCATGTGTGCAGTTGCATGCGAAAACTGAACGTCAGCAATAAAATTTCAGCGGTGGCAAAAGCCGCCCAGATCCATGTGATCTGAACAGTGGAGTGACAGCGCCGGGCTGAAAAACCCGCGAGTAATGTGCAACAAAAAAACGTACCATTTACGGTTCCACTTGGATGATGCCGCTTCTTGCACGCGACGCAGTTCATTCAGGCGGTCCCGCACAGACACCTATCTCCAGGCAGCGGGACATTCGTTGATCTCCAGAGTCCCCAGCCATGCCCCTGCTCGACAGCCCCTTCGCCCAACTCGACCTGATCCGCCAACCCGAACAGCAGAACGAACCGCTGCAAGCCTTCGATGCGGCCGATGAATACCTGCTCGCGTACCTGGCCGAACAACAGCCGAGCGCGCAGACTCGGGTCCTGGTGCTCAATGACAGCTTCGGCGCCCTGGCCGCCAGCCTGGCGGGCAACGTCCTGGTAACCAGCAGCGGTGACTCCTTCCTGGCATTGCAGGCGCTGGAGAAAAACCTGGTGCGCAACGGCCGCTCCTTCGATGCGGTGCCGACGCTACCTGCCAGCGAGCCGCTGACCGGCCCGTTCGATCGCGTCCTGGTCAAAGTACCGAAAACCCTGGCCTTGCTGGAGGAACAGCTGATTCGCCTGCAAGGCCAACTCGCGCCAGGCGCCCAAGTGATTGCCGGGGCCATGATCAAGCACCTGCCCCGGGCCGCTGGCGATTTGCTGGAGCGGTATATCGGCCCGGTGCAAGCCTCCCTGGCGGTGAAAAAAGCACGGCTGTTGATTGCCACGCCACAACCTGGCTCTTCACAAGGCAGTGCGCCGATCGTATCGCCCTACCCCACGCGTTACTGGCTGGACGAGCCGAAGATCGAGCTGCTCAACCACGCCAATGTGTTCTGCCGCGAAGGCCTGGACATCGGCACCCGCGCGTTCCTGCCACATCTGCCGAAAAACCTCGGGACGGCACGGGTCGCGGACCTGGGGTGCGGCAACGGCGTGCTGGCCATCGCCAGTGCCCTGCAAAACCCCGAGGCCCACTACACCCTGGTGGACGAGTCGTATATGGCCGTGCAATCGGCCGCCGAGAATTGGCGTGCGGCCCTGGGCGAACGCGAAGTGACCCTGCGGGCCGGTGATGGC
Organism: Pseudomonas sp. A-RE-22; assembly: GCF_019956035.1. Taxonomy (NCBI): domain Bacteria; kingdom Pseudomonadati; phylum Pseudomonadota; class Gammaproteobacteria; order Pseudomonadales; family Pseudomonadaceae; genus Pseudomonas; species Pseudomonas sp. A-RE-22. The sequence goes on along the minus strand of NZ_JAHBCZ010000036.1, from coordinate 43,813 downwards.
CTGGCCGGACAAGAGGCGCAGTCACTGGACGTGGTGCTGTGCAATCCGCCCTTCCACCAGCAGCAAGTGGTGGGCGATTTCCTCGCCTGGCGGATGTTCCAGCAGGCTCGCGAAGCGCTGGTGGTGGGCGGCGCGCTGTACATCGTCGGCAACCGGCACCTGGGTTACCACAGCAAATTGGCGCGGTTGTTCCGCGGTGTCGAGCAAGTGGCCGCCACGCCGAAATTCGTGATCCTCAAAGCCCGCAAATAAATCGTCCCCTGTGGGAGCAAAGCTTGCCCCCACAGAGAAATCAGTGGGTGGTCAGCCCTGCGGCATTCATGAACATCCGCATCAGGCTGGCAACAATGAACAGCGCCAGCACACTGCCGGCCCAGATCAGCGCCAGCCAGCCGAGCCGCTGCCAGAGTGGCTTGCGTTCGGCGGCCTCGATGTCTTTCAAGTCAGGTTTGGCCATGCTCGACGCCCTCAATGGTAGCCGTCGTCATGGGTCACCTTGCCGCGGAACACGTAGTAGCTCCAGAAGGTGTACACCAGGATCAACGGAATGATGAACAGCGTGCCGACCAACATGAAGCCCTGGCTCTGGGGCGGTGACGAGGCGTCCCAGATCGAGATGGACGGCGGCACGATGTTCGGCCACAGGCTGATGCCCAAGCCGCTGTAGCCGAGGAAGATCAGCACCAGAGTCAGGATGAAGGGCGTGTAGTTGGCGTTGCGCGCCACGGCGCGGAACAATCCGTACATGGTCACCAGCACCAGGATCGGCACCGGCAGAAACCAGAACAGGTTCGGCAAGGTGAACCAGCGGGCCGCGATGTCTGCATGGGCCAGCGGTGTCCAGATGCTGACAATGCCGATCACCGCCAGCACCACGAACGCCAGCGGCCGGGCCAGGTCATGCATCTGCTCTTGCAGCTTGCCCTCGGTCTTCATGATCAACCAGGTGCAGCCGAGCAACGCGTAGGCCGCGATCAACGCCAGGCCACAGAACATCGTGAATGGCGTGAACCAGTCCAGGGAGCCACCGGCGAACTGGCGATTGACCACCTCGAAGCCGTCGATGAACGCCCCCAGCGCCACACCCTGGAAGAAGGTGGCCGTCAGCGAACCGCCAATGAATGCCTTGTCCCAGAGGTGGCGCTTCTCAGCCTTGGCCTTGAAGCGGAACTCGAAGGCCACGCCGCGGAAGATCAAGCCGATGAGCATCAGGATCAATGGCAGGTACAGCGCCGAAAGCACCACCGAATAAGCCAGCGGAAACGCCCCGAACAGCCCGGCACCGCCCAGCACCAGCCAGGTTTCGTTACCGTCCCAGACCGGTGCCACGGTGTTCATCATCACGTCGCGGTCGCGCTCGCCCTTGACGAAGGGGAAGAGAATGCCGATCCCCAGGTCGAAGCCGTCCATGACCACGTACATCATGATGCCGAAGATGATGACCACGGCCCAGATCAGCGGAAGATCAATACCCATGATTCAATTCCCCTTGTTCGAGCGTTCGTTATGGTCCATGTCGTCGCCGTCATCGGCGGCCGACAATGGCCGGGCCGGCGTACGTTTCTGGCCCGGGCCACCATCGCTCGGCTCGGCTTCGTGGGCCTCCGGCCCCTTGCGCACCAGACGCATCATGTAGCTCAGGCCGGCGCCGAACAGCGCGAAATACACCACGACGAACAACACCAGGGTGATGCTCATCTGGGCGAAGCTGTGGCCGGACGACGCATCGGCCGTGCGCATCAAGCCATAGACCACCCACGGCTGGCGGCCGATCTCCGTGGTAAACCAGCCGGCCAGGATCGCGACCAGGCCGGACGGCCCCATCCACAGCACCATGTAGAGGAACGGCCGGGACTGATAGATCCGATCGTTACGGCGCAGCCACAGGCTGCACAGGCCGGTGAAAATCATCAGCAACCCAAGGCCGACCATGACCCGGAACGACCAGAACACGATGGTCGAGTTCGGTCGGTCCTCCGGCGGGAACTCCTTGAGGGCCGGCACCTGCTTGTCCAGGCTGTGGGTCAGGATCAGGCTGCCCAGGTAAGGAATTTCCACGGCGTATTTGGTCTTTTCCGCCTTCATGTCTGGCAGACCGAACAGGATCAGCGGGGTCGGTTCATTGCCGACGTTTTCCCAGTGGCCCTCGATGGCGGCGATTTTCGCCGGTTGATGCTTGAGGGTGTTCAGGCCATGGAAGTCGCCGATGACCGCTTGTATCGGAGCTACCAGCAAGGCCATCCACATCGCCATCGACAGCATCCGGCGGATGGCCGGGTTATCGCGGCCGCGTAGCAAATGCCAGGCCGCCGACGAGCCGACGAAGAACGCCGTGGCGACAAACGCTGCGGTGGACATGTGCAGCAATCGATAAGGGAACGAGGGGTTGAACACCACCGCCAGCCAGTCCACCGGGATCACCCGGCCGTCGATGATTTCGTAGCCCTGGGGGGTTTGCATCCAGCTGTTGGAGGACAGGATCCAGAAGGTCGAGATCAGGGTGCCGATCGCCACCATGACCGTGGAAAAGAAATGCAGGCCGCGGCCAACGCGATTCCAGCCGAACAGCATCACGCCCAGGAAACCCGCCTCGAGGAAAAACGCCGTGAGCACCTCGTAGGTCAGCAACGGTCCGGTCACCGCACCAGCGAAGTCCGAGAAACGGCTCCAGTTGGTCCCGAACTGATAGGCCATGACCAACCCGGACACCACCCCCATGCCGAAGTTGACCGCAAAGATCTTCGACCAGAAGTGGTACAGGTCGCGGTAGGTGTCATCGCGGGTCTTGAGCCACAAGCCTTCGAGTACCGCCAGGTAACTCGCCAGGCCGATGGTGATGGCCGGGAACAGGATGTGGAACGAGATGGTGAACGCGAACTGGATTCGGGCGAGATCAAGCGCCTCCAAACCGAACATAAGTCTTCCTCTGTCAGGTAAAACCGGCTGCGGGCGGGGCCTGCATCACAATCCCCAGGGATATGGAGTGCGATGCTTTTCAAATCGTTCTTTTTATAACCGTCACAACGCAGGACTCTGGCCGGATGGCCGCCAGCCCAACACCCCGAAAGGTATTGATCTGGATCAAGCAATGATCAAAGAGTAGCCGCATTCTCGTCGATGAACGGCGTGGTCGTTTGTCGCGTGACAGGTTGTCCCAGTGCTGACTGAGGCGAGGGGATATGTGGGAGCAAGGCTTGCCCGCGATGAAGGCGATGCGGTCTTTCAGAAATCGAGTCGCGTCCATCGCGGGCAAGCCTTGCTCCCACAGATAAATCCCCTCGCCACAAAAAAGGTGCTATGTGGAAGATCGATGCTTGGCTAACTATTTTTTCCGCCACCGCAACTTCCAGTTACAGCTCGGTGATAATCTCGATGCCTTCATCACCGGACCCGTCATAGATGCCCAGCCAAGCGCCGCTGCTGCTCCGCCACCATCGCCCCTTCATCGCCTTCTGGCTGGCGCGGATATTCACCGCCAGCGGCTTCCAGATGCTCACCGTGGCTATCGGCTGGAACCTCTATCAACTGACCGGCAACGTCCTGGACCTCGGCCTGGTGGGGTTGGTGGAATTTGCCCCGCGCGTGCTGTTCATGCTCCACACCGGGCATGTGGCCGACCGCTATGACCGCCGCAAGGTGGCGGCCATCTGCCAGTCAATGCAGGCCATGATTGCCCTGGCGCTGGTGATCGGCAGCGCCACTGACAACGTCACGCGGGAGATGATCTTCATCCTCGCCTTCCTGCTGGGCGCCGCCCGCTCCTTCGAAATGCCGACCACCCAGGCGCTGCTGCCGAGCATCGTGCCGGCTGCGCTGTTTCCCCGTGCCGTGGCCGCCGCGCAATCGGCCCAGCAGTCGGCCACCATCGTCGCCCCGGCACTCGGCGGCTTGCTCTATGCCTTTGGCAGTGTCTGGGTCTACGGGCCGACGGTACTGCTTTACCTCATCGCCTGCGGCCTGATGCTCAACCTGCCCGCCCGACAGACACCGCTGAACAAAGGCAAGGCGACGCTGGATTCGTTGCTGGCCGGGATTCGCTTCATTCGCAGTCGCCCGGACATTCTCGGGGCGATCTCCCTGGACCTGTTCGCGGTGTTGCTCGGCGGCGCGACGGCGCTGCTGCCGGTGTTTGCCAAGGACATCCTGCTCACCGGTCCCTGGGGCCTGGGCCTGTTGCGGTCGGCACCGGCGGTCGGGGCCTTGCTGATGTCGCTGTGGCTGGCGCGGTTTGCCGTGGAGCGCAAGGTCGGCCGGGTGATGTTCACAGCGGTGGGCGTGTTCGGCGTCGCCACCATTGCATTCGGCCTCTCCACCTCGTTCTGGTTTTCCCTGGCGGTGCTGGTAGTGCTGGGCGCGGCGGACATGATCAGCATGGTGATCCGCGCCTCCTTCGTACAACTGGAAACACCGGATGAAATGCGCGGCCGGGTCAGCGCGGTGAACGGATTGTTCATCGGCGCCTCGAACCAGTTGGGCGAGTTCGAGTCCGGCCTCACCGCCCACTGGTTCGGCACCGTGCCGGCGGTGGTCATGGGCGGCGTCGGCACGCTGCTGGTGACCGGGGCCTGGATCAAACTGTTCCCGACCCTGGCCAACCGTGACCGGATGCACGAACTGGTGGAAGAAGCAAAAGCCTAGTGGCCTGTACGGTTAATTTGAGTGCACGAATTAGCCACACAGGCCACTAGATTAACTTGTCGAGGGTGATGGGAAAGTCCCGCACCCGTTTGCCGGTGGCATGGTAAATCGCATTGGCCACCGCCGCTGCCACCCCGACGATACCGATTTCACCCACGCCCTTGGACCCGAGCGCATTGACGATCTCGTCCTGTTCCTCGACGAAAATCACCTCAATGTCGCCGATGTCGGCGTTGACCGGCAGGTGATACTCGGCCAGGTTGTGGTTCATGTGGCGACCCAGGGCGTGGTCCGTCAGGGTTTCTTCATGCAAGGCCATGCCGACGCCCCACACCACGCCACCAAGAATCTGGCTGCGGGCGGTTTTCGGGTTCACGACCCGGCCAGCGGCGATGGCGCTGACCACGCGATTGACCTTCACCGTCCCCAGGTCTTCGTCCACCCGCACTTCGACGAACACCGCCGAGTGAGTGGCCGTGGCGTAGGCCTGGCGTTTTGCATCCGGCTCGGCAGTGACCTGGGCCTGCAACGGCGTCTCGCCGCTTTTCTGCGCCAGCTCCGCGAGCGCAACGCTCGCTTCGCCCAGTCGCAGCTGACCATCGACAAATGTCACTTGCTCAAGGGTCGCGCCGCTGAAGGCCGGACACGCCTGGCGGGCCACGGCCAGGAGTTTTTCCTTCAGTGCTTCACAGGCCTGCTGCACGGCGGTGCCTACCGACGATACGGTGAACGAGCCGCCCTGCAGCGGCGCGGTGGGCAGCGATGAATCCCCCAGGACAAACGTGATGTCCTCAAGGGAAACGCCTGACGCCTCGGCGGCGATCTGGGTCATGACCGTGTAGGTCCCGGTGCCGATGTCAGTGGTGGCGCTGCTGACGGTCAACTTGCCATTGGTATCCAGCGACGCCTGGGCGCTGGCCTTCTGCTGCATGGCCTCCCACACACCACCGGCCATGCCCCAGCCCACCAGTTGCCGGCCTTCACGCATGCTGCGCGGTTCCGGGTTGCGCTTGTCCCAGCCGAAACGACGGGCGCCTTGGGCATAGCACTCACGCAGTTCCTTGCTGGAATACGGCTTGCCTTCGTTCTCGTTACGCTCGGCGTAGTTGATCAACCGCAATTGGACCGGATCGATCGCCAGGGCACAGGCCAGTTCATCCATGGCGCACTCCAGGCCAATCAAGCCGAGGGCCGCACCGGGTGCGCGCATGTCCAAAGGCGTGTAGACGTCCAGTGGTACCAGTTTGTAAGTCAACTCGACGTTGTCGCAGTGATAGAGCATGCCGCTCCACTCCACCACATGCTCGGTGAAATCCTCGAAGCGTGAGGTCTGGCCGACGGCGGTGTGCGCCACGGCCAGCAAGCGACCGTTGGCCGCCGCCCCCAGTTGCACGCGCTGGATAGTTCGCGGCCGATAGCCAAAGGTAAACATCTGCTGGCGCGTCAGGCTGACTCGCACGGAACGCTTGAGGGCCAGTGCCGCCATCACGGCCAACGGCAGTTGATATTGCGGACGCAGCCCGGAACCGAAGGCGCCGCCGACAAACGCGGCAAACACTCGCACTTGCTCTTTCTCGAGCCCGAAGACTTTTTGCACATAGGCCTGGCCGTTTTGCGTGCCTTGGGTCTTGTCGTGGATGTGCAGGCTGCCATCAGGCTGATACAGCACGGTGGAGGCGTGTGGCTCCATGGGGTTGTGGTGTTCAATCGGCGTGCTGTAGGACACATCCACGCTGAGCGCGGAGCTGGCGTACTCGCCCTGAAAATTCCCACGGGGCTTGGGTAATTCAGCCGGCGCTGGATGGGCGTCGTTTTGCAGGATTATCAGATCGGTCTGATGCTCCCCAGTCGCGTATTCGATGTCTATCAGCGAACCGGCATACCGGGCCAACTCGAGATTTTCCGCCACCACCAAGGCCAGGGGCTGGCCGCTGTAGAGGACCTGGTCGTTGTACAGCGGCCGGAACGGCGAGCCGTCCGCCGCATCGGCATCCTGGTAGGGTTCGTCGTAGCTGGCGATCCTCGGCCGGTTGGTGTGGTCGATGACCGCGACCACGCCAGGTAGCGCCAGGGCGCGGGAAGCATCGATGCGCAGCACGCGACCACGGGCGACCGTACCGGACACGACGCTGCCGTGCAGCAAGCCGTCCTCGGGGTATTCACCGGCATAACGGGCCTGGCCCGTCACCTTGAGCTGGCCATCGACCCGGTCGAGTGGTTGCCCTATGGATTTGCTCGGAGCGTTCATCAGGCTTGTCCTCCCTGCGGTGCGCGACCCAACGCGGCATCGCTCAAGGCGCGGATAATTGCCCGGCGCGCCAATCGGATCTTGAAACCGTTGTGTTCCAACGGCTCGGCGTCTTGCAGCAGTGCATCGGCGGCGACGGCAAAGGCTTCGCGACTGACGGTCTGTCCGACCAGCCAGCTCTCCACGGCCCGGTCGCGCCACGGTTTGTGCGCCACGCCACCGAGGGCCAGGCGCGCCTGGCGAATCACCGGCCCATCCAGTTCCAGCGCCGCCGCCACCGAAACCAGCGCAAACGCGTAGGAGGCGCGGTCACGGATCTTCAAGTAGTGGCTATGCTCGGCAAAACCGGCGGCAGGCAACTCGATGGCGGTGATCAGCTCATCGTCGGCCAATTGGTTATCGCGCTCCGGGGCATCGCCGGGCAGGCGATGGAAGTCGGCGAATTCGATGGTCCGCGCACCGCCCCGACCCAGGACATGGACCACCGCCTCCAGAGCGGCCAAGGCCACGCACATGTCGGAGGGATGGGTGGCGACACATTGATCGCTGGCACCGAAAATCGCATGGATCCGGTTCAAACCGTTCCGGGCCGGGCAACCGCTGCCGGGCCGGCGTTTGTTGCACGGTACGCTCGCGTCATAGAAGTAATAGCAGCGTGTGCGTTGCAACAGGTTGCCGCCAGTACTGGCCATGTTGCGCAGTTGCGGTGAGGCGCCCGCCAGGATGGCCTGGGCCAGCAGCGGATAGCGGCGCTCGATCCACGGGTGCCAGGCCAGGTCGGCATTGCTCACCAATGCCCCGATCATCACCCCGCCGGACGGCGTTTCACTGAGGTCCGCCAGGGGCAGCCCGGTAATGTCGATCAGGTGCTCGGGGCGGGTCAGGTTCTCTTTCATCAGGTCCAGCAGGTTGGTGCCACCGGCGATGAAGCGGGAAACCGGGCTCGACAAATCGACGGCCGCCTGCACGGTATCGGGCTTGCTGTACTGGAAGGGATTCATTGATCACCTCCCGGTTGCCGGCAGAGCGGCAACGCCTCTTCGATGGCATCGCAAATGTGGGTATAGGCCCCGCAGCGGCACAGGTTGCCGCTCATCAGTTCACTGATTTGCGCGCGGGTCTGCGCCCTGCCCTCGTTGGCCAGCCCCACCGCTGAACAGATCTGCCCCGGCGTGCAGTAACCACACTGGAACGCGTCATGGGTGATGAAAGCCTGCTGCATGGGATGCAATGCGTCATCACCGGCCAGGCCTTCGATAGTGGTCAATTCGGCGCCGTCGCACATCACCGCCAGGGTCAGGCAGGCATTGATCCGCTTGCCATCGCGCAGCACCGTACAGGCGCCGCACTGGCCGTGGTCGCAGCCTTTCTTGCTGCCCACCAGGTCCAGTTGCTCACGCAGCAGGTCCAGCAACGTGGTCCAGGCCAGCACTTGCAACTCACGCACCTGGCCATTGAGAGTCAGGCGGATCGGATGACGGACGAAGGACACCGGCGTCGCTTCGGACAGGGTTGCGCTCATGGAACACCTCACGGTTGGTCGTACTCGCGGCGTTTTGGGAAACCGCCGTCATAAGGGGTACGACTTCAGGGTGGGGTGGAGCGTTCAAGGCAATTTGCGATGCCGTGGTAACGCAAGAGGCACGGTTTTAACGGGGCTGTGCGGTATATATGTACCGCCCCGAGTGTAATGTATCGCCTTACACTCCATTCCATGATTAAATCTTTCCAGCACAAAGGCCTCAGGCTCTTTTATGAGACGGGGTCGACCCGTGGTATCCGGGCGGACCACGGGAAACGCCTGGCCCGCATGCTCCAGTTCCTGGACAGGGCTCAGGTCGCCAACGACTTAGATATCCCCGGATGGCGATTGCATCCGCTCAAGGGTGAGCTGGATGGATACTGGTCGCTTGGGGTTTCGGGAAACTGGCGGGTTATTTTTCGTTTCATCGGGTCCGATATCGAACTGGTCGATTATCTGGACTACCACTGATCAGGAGGCTGGAACATGCCCATGCACAATCCGCCACACCCTGGCGAAACCTTGCGGTTGGACGTGCTGCCCGAACTGGGCATCACGGTCACCGAACTGGCGCGACACCTGGGTTTCGCCCGGCCTCATTTTTCCCGGGTCCTGCATGGTCATGCGCCCATCAGCCCTGATCTGGCCGTGCGTCTGGAGCGTGCCGGGATCGGCAAGGCCAGGGTCTGGCTGGGCGTCCAGACCGATTACGATTTGTGGCAAGCCGAGCAGCGCGTGCAGCCTGTGATTGAACCCTTCCCACAACACGCTTGATGCCTGTCAGGCCAACAACTCCGCCGCCACCACACTCCTCACGCCCTTGCCACTGAGTTGCTCCACCAGCGTCAAGGCAAACGCCAGGGCGGCGGCTGAACCCTGGGCCGTGATGCAGTTGCCATCCACCACCACGGGTTGATCGACGAAGCTGCAACCGGACAGTTGCTGGCTCACGGCGGGCAGGCAGGTCATGCGTCGCTGGCGCAGGACACCGAATGCCTGTAGCGCCAGGGCCGGGGCTTCGGCGATGGCGGCGAAAAACCGTCCGGTGGCGGCCTGGCCCTTGATCAGTTGTTGCAGCGGCTGATGGGCCGCCAGGTGTTGGGCGCCGATGATGCCGCCCGGCAGGACGATCAGGTCGAAATCCTGCACGAGCACGTCCACCAGCATGCCATCGGCCGTCAGGCGCGTGCCGCGGGCGCAAGTGAGCATCCGCCGCCCTTCGATGCTCGCCACCACGGTTTCGATCTGCGCTCGACGCAACACATCGATCAGGGTGACCGTCTGCAAGTCGTCGACACCCTCGGCAACGGCTATCAGGGCTCGGGGGATCTTGGTTCCAGGAATCATGGGCGCTCTCCGCTGGGTGATGCTTGTAGTGTAGGAGCTGCCGAAGGCTGCGATCTTTTGATAGGCGCTTGAAATTCAAGCGTCAGAGGGAAAGATCGCAGCCTCGCTTCGCTCGACAGCTCCTACACAGGTTGGCGGGCTACTTGATATACAGCTGGGTCGACATCCGGTTGCCCGGTGCGTTGATCGAGATGTTGCTGAAGCTGAAGGTGCCCTCTTGCTTGCCCTTCAGGTCGAAGATGTACACATAGCCGACGACTTTGGTTCGCACGGAGCAGTCGTTAAGGTTGCCGTTACTGTACGCACACACGGGCGAGCGGGTGCCGTCGACTTCAAAGCCGTCCAGGGTGACATGGGGCTGGCGGCCATAACCGACCTCCAGCACGTAGACCTTGATATTCGGGCCACTGTGATCGCAACGCGTCTGCGCCTGCCCCGGGACGATGTCCTCGAAGCCACAGGCCGGCGACTCGACCTTGAGCACCTTGACCTCGCTCAAGGGCGGTGCCGACGCGGCATTGGCGGCCTGGCCGGACAACCACCAACCCAGCATGCAGCCCACCGCCGCCAGCAGCTTTTTATTCATGCAATACATAGAGACCTCCCGGAACCGCGCGCAGTATGGCCCACTTGGCGCGTTGGCAAAACATCGACGACGATCGCAGCCACAACGCTACGCTGCTGGTATGATGCGCGGCTTTTTCCGACCCACAGAAAATTCCCGGGCGCCGCTGGCGACCTGTGCTTTGCTGTTGAGGTCGATACATTCACGGCGCCGGGCGCGCCACGGGGAGCAGACATGCTGGAAAGGCTGTTTCAACTCAAGGCACATAACACCAACGTGCGGACCGAGATCCTGGCGGGCGTCACAACGTTCCTGGCCATGGCCTACATTCTGTTCGTCAACCCGAGCATCCTCGGCGAAACCGGCATGGACAAGGGCGCGGTATTCGTCGCCACCTGCCTGGCAGCGGCCATTGGCTCCACGGTCATGGGCCTGATCGCCAACTACCCGATAGCCCTCGCACCGGGCATGGGCCTGAATGCCTTCTTTACCTACACCGTGGTCCTGCACATGGGCCACACCTGGCAAGTGGCGCTGGGCGCAGTGTTCATTTCCGCCGTACTGTTCTTCATGTTGTCGATCTTTCGCATCCGCGAATGGATCATCAACAGCATCCCGCTGCCGCTGCGCTCGGCCATTGCCGCCGGTATCGGCCTGTTCCTGGCGCTGATCGCCCTGAATAACGCCGGCATCGTGGTGAAAAACCCGGCGACCATGGTCGGCCTAGGCGACTTGAAACAACCGGCGCCGATCCTCGCGACCCTCGGTTTTGTCCTGATCGTCGCCCTTGAAGCCTTGAAAGTACGCGGCGCGGTACTGATCGGCATCCTGGCGGTCACCATCGTCTCGATCCTGATGGGCTTCACGCCGTTCGGCGGCGTGATGTCCATGCCGCCGTCCCTGGCCCCGACCTTCCTGCAACTGGACATCAAGGGCGCCCTGGACATCGGCCTGGTGAGCGTGATCTTCGCCTTCCTGTTCGTCGACCTGTTCGACAACTCCGGCACCCTGATCGGCGTCGCCAAGCGCGCCGGGCTGATGGGCAAGGACGGCCACATGCCGAAGATGGGCCGTGCGCTGATCGCCGACAGCACCGCCGCCATGGCCGGTTCGCTGCTGGGCACCTCCACCACCACCAGCTACATCGAATCGGCGGCGGGCGTCAGTGCCGGCGGCCGCACCGGCCTGACCGCCGTCGTCGTGGCGATCCTGTTCCTGCTGGCGCTGTTCTTCTCGCCACTGGCCGCCAGCGTCCCGCCCTTCGCCACCGCCCCAGCCCTGTTGTTCGTCGCCGTACTGATGACCTCGGGCCTGGCGGAAATCGACTGGGACGACATCACCGTCGCCGCACCAGTGGTGGTGACCGCCCTGGCAATGCCGTTCACCTATTCCATCGCCAACGGCATCGCTTTCGGTTTCATCGCCTGGACCGCCATCAAACTGGTATCTGGCCGTGGTCGTGAGCTGAACTCGGCGCTGGTCATCCTGTCGATCCTGTTCGTGATCAAGTTGGGTTGGTACAACGCATGACTTTTGATTCCCAGGCCTACACCGCTCAGCTCCAGGACAAGGTCACCCGCTTGCGTGACGTGCTGGCGCCGTTCGATGCACCAGAACCTGCGGTGTTCGATTCGCCCCTGAAGAACTTCCGCCTGCGCGCCGAATTCCGTCTGTGGCGCGAGGCCGGCGAACGGCACTACGCAATGTTCTCCCAGGACGACAAGCGCACACCGATCCTCATCGAGGAATTTCCCATCGCCAGCCTGCGCATCAACCAGTTGATGCCGCAACTCAAGGCCGCCTGGCAAACCAGCGCGCCCCTGAGCCACAAGCTGTTCCAGGTGGAGTTCCTGACCACCCTGGCGGGCGATGCGATGATCACCCTGTGTTATCACCGCCCGCTGGACGAGCACTGGCACGCTGCCGCCTCGAAGCTGGCGGCGGACCTGGGCGTGAGCATCATTGGCCGCTCCAAGGGCAAGCGCGAAGTGATCGGCCATGACTACGTGGTGGAGAAACTCGAAGTAGGCGGTCGTACCTTCAGCTATCGCCAGCCCGAAGGCGCCTTCACCCAGCCCAACGGCACGGTGAACCAGAAGATGCTCAACTGGGCTTATGACGCGCTGGGCGATCGCAGCGACGATCTGCTGGAGTTGTACTGCGGCAACGGCAACTTCACCCTGCCCCTGGCCACCCGCGTGCGCAAAGTGCTGGCCACCGAGATCAGCAAGACCTCGGTGAACGCCGCGCTGAGCAACCTCAGCGAAAACGCGGTGGATAACGTCACGTTGGTGCGCCTGTCGGCCGAAGAACTGACCGAAGCCCTGAACGAAGTCCGGCCGTTCCGTCGTCTGCATGGCATCGACCTGAAAAGCTACGAATTCGGCAGCGTCTTCGTCGACCCGCCTCGCGCCGGCATGGACCCGGACACCTGCGAGCTGACCCGACGCTTCGACAACATCCTGTACATCTCCTGCAACCCTGACACCCTCGCCGCGAATATCGCGCAACTGAACGACACCCACCGCATCACGCGCTGTGCGTTGTTCGATCAATTTCCCTGGACCCATCACATGGAGTCCGGGGTGTTGTTGACTCGGCGCTAAACGCTGGGGCGATCTCCCACCGGGCTGGACTAGGCAAAGCTCTGTGGGAGCAAGGCTTGCCCGCGATACAGGCGACTCAATTTCTGAAAGACCGCATCGCCTATATCGCGGGCAAGCCTTGCTCCCACAAATAAATGCCCTCGCCACAAGAGCCCTCCCTCCTCTCTTGGCAAAGGCCATGTTCGATCATCGAACACTTATTGGCCGATGTCGGCTGCTTTATTTGACCAAATTAACCATCTAGTACAATTTATCTCCAGCGGCTGAAACCTGGCCGACACCAACAATAAAAATGTGGAGAAATTGCGATGCCTCCGATCGTTCTGGTGCTCAACGGCCCGAACCTGAACCTGCTCGGCACCCGCGAGCCGGCGACCTATGGCCATGAAACCCTGGCTGACATCTCGGCACTGTGCGGCCGCGCCGCTGAAGAGTTCGGCCTGGCGGTGGAGTTTCGCCAGACCAACCAGGAAGGTGAGCTGCTGGACTGGATTCACGGCGCCCGTGGCCGATGCGCCGGTATCGTCATCAACCCGGCGGCCTGGACCCACACCTCCGTGGCGATCCGCGATGCCCTGGTGGCCAGCGAAGTACCGGTCATCGAAGTCCACCTGTCCAACGTCCACGCCCGTGAAACCTTCCGTCATCACTCCTTCGTCTCATCCGTCGCCATTGGCGTGATGTGCGGGTTTGGCAGCCATGGTTATCGCCTGGCCCTTGAACATTTCAGTCAGCGGTTGAAGGGTTGATGAGCATGTCGAATATCACTGTGCTGGCCGGCCTGATCGGCGCGGGCATCCAAGCCTCTCGCACGCCTGCGCTGCATGAACATGAGGGCGATGCCCAAGGCATGCGTTACCTCTATCGGCTGATCGACCTCGATGCGCTGAAACTCGACAGCGGCGCCCTGGCCGATCTACTGGTGGCCGCCGAGCGCATGGACTTCACCGGCCTGAACATCACCTTCCCCTGCAAGCAGGCGATCATCCCGCTACTCGATGAGTTGTCACCCGAGGCCCGTGGTATCGGCGCGGTCAATACCGTGGTGCTCAAGGACGGCAAGCGCATCGGCCACAACACCGACTGCCTCGGGTTCGCCGAAGGTTTTCGTCGCGGCCTGGGGGATGTGGCGCGCAAGCGCGTGGTCCAGATGGGCGCCGGTGGCGCTGGCGCGGCGGTGGCCCACGCGCTGTTGATGGAAGGCGTAGAAACCCTGAGCATTTTTGACGTCGAGGTCAGCCGTGCCGAGGCGCTGGCCAATAACTTGAATCAACACTTCGGCGCTGGCCGCGCCCGCGCCGGGCATGACCTGCCCACCGCCATGGCCGAGGCCGATGGCCTGGTGAACACCACGCCCATGGGCATGGCAAAACTACCGGGCATGCCGGTGCCGGTCGAGCTGTTGCGCGGCACTTTGTGGGTCGCGGAAATCGTCTATTTCCCACTGGAAACCGAACTGCTGCGCAACGCCCGCGCGGTCGGCTGCCGCACACTGGATGGCGGCAACATGGCCGTGTTCCAGGCGGTGAAGGCGTTCGAACTGTTCAGCGGCGTGGCACCAGATGCGCAGCGGATGCTGGCGCATTTCCAAAGCATGAATCACTAAAGCCTGGTGATAAGCCCTTGTGGGAGCGAGCTTGCTCGCGATGGCGGTGTGTCAGTCGCAATCGATGCTGGCTGATCGACCGCTATCGCGAGCAAGCTCGCTCCCACAAGGGGTCGAGGTCAGACTTGCAGATAGCGCAACACCGACTCGCAGACCATCTCACGATGCCGCTGCTTGATAGCTTCATCCGACAGGTCGATCTGAAAGATCTCACCGAACGTCTGGCGATTGGACACCCGGTAAAAACAGAACGAACTGATCAGCAGATGCACATCCAGTGGCTCGAGGCCGGCACGGAACACGCCCTCTTCAGCACCGCGCCGCAGGATCACGCCCAGGGAATCGAGGATGGTATTGGTCATCGCCTTGATCGCACCTGACTGCTTCACGTACTCGGCGTTGTGGATGTTCTCGATGCAGACGATGCGCACGAAATCCACATTGCGATCATGGTGGTCGAAGGTGAACTCCACCAGGCGCCGGATCGCATCGACCGGGGCCAGCTCCGCCAGGTGCAGGCGGCTCTCGGTGGTGCGGATGTCACCGTAGAGTTTCTCCAGCACCTCGACGTACAACTGCTCCTTGCTACCGAAGTAGTAGTAGATCATGCGCTTGGAGGTGTGGATGCGCTCGGCGATGGCGTCGACCCGGGCACCGGCCAGGCCTTGCTGGACGAACTCGACGATGGCTTCCTGAAGAATGTTTTCCCGGGTCTTCTCCGGGTTGTTCTTGCGACTCTTGCGCGGCGCGGCGACGGGTTCGTCGAGCGCTGCGGAAAGCTCTGGATTCATAGTCATTGCGGGGCTCACGGCCATCACTGCACAGGCTGGCGATTATGGGCCGCACCGTGCACTGAAGGAAGCCAGGACACGGCCCATTACCGCCACGTTTACGATTTTCCTACAACTTGGCGTGCCGCAAACCACCGCTGCGGGACTTGGCCATGGCCGCCAGTCGCACCGCGACATTGGCTGCGCCGTAACCGGCGTAACCATTCTTGCGCTGGATGATTTCGAAGAAAAAACGCCCTTCGAACGGCTCGGTGTAGACGTGGAACAGCTCGCCACCCTGGGCGTCACGGTCGTACAACACGTTGAAGTAGGCCAGTTCGCTAAGGAACTCGTCGTCGAAATCGAAACGCGCCGCCAGGTCGTCGTAGTAATTGAGCGGGATGTCCAGCAACGGCACACCCGCCTCTTTGGCACGACTGACCTGGGCGAAGATGTCGTCGCAGTCGAAGGCGATGTGATGCACGCCGGAGCCACGATAACTCGACAGCGCGTGTGAGATCGCAGTGTTGCGGTTCTCGGAAATGTTCAGCGGCAAGCGGATCGAACTGCAGCGGCTACGCAACGCACGGCTTTTTACCAGGCCATAAGGGTCGGGCAAGACCACTTCGTCGTCGGCCTCGAAATCCAGCAGGCTCTTGTAGAACAGCACCCAACTGTCGAGGCTGTCGGCCGGCAGCGCCATCGCCATGTGGTCGATGCGCTTGAGCCCGGCCCCAATGACCGCACCCGGCTGCAGGTTGAAATCGGTGCCATAGACATCGGCCTGCTGGTCCACCAGGTAAATCAGACTACCGTCCGGTGCCCGCACCGCAGCCAGCTCCAGCTCATTGGGGCCCACCAACCCCCGATAAGGCTGGCCTTTGTAGGCAACAGCCCGCTCCAGGGCGCTGGCACTGTTTTTCACGCGCACGGCGGTGGCGCACAACGAAGGTCCGTGGGCTTCGAAAAAACTGTGGGCGAACGAGTACGGCTCGCTATTGAGGATCAGGTTGATATCACCCTGGCGCAGCAGGCTGACATTCTTGGAACGATGCTGGCCGGCCTTGACGAACCCCAGCCGTTCCAGCCAATGGGACAGCTTGGCGCCGAGGTTATCGTCCACGGCGAACTCGAGGAATTCGATGCCGTTGTATTCGCTGGCCGGCGGCGTGGCGAACAGGATGTCGGCATTGCCCATGGAGGGCACTTCTTCAGCCAGCCGCTGACGGGTTTTTTCTTCCAGGTACAGCAGCGAGCGCAGGCCGTCGGCGGCATTGGCCCGTGGCGGCGCGGCGCGGAAACCGTCGTTGAAGATTTCCAGCGACAGCGGTCCGGTGTAGCCACTCTTGATGATCGGCGCCAGGAAACCCGGCAAGTCGAACTCGCCCTGCCCCGGGAAACAACGGAAATGTCGGCTCCATTCCAGGACATCCATGGCCAGGATCGGCGCGTCGGCCATTTGCACGAAGAAGATCTTGTCGCCGGGAATCTCGGCGATCGCACTCGGATCGCCCTTGAGGGACAAGGTATGGAAGCTGTCGAGCAACACGCCGAGGCTGGGGTGATCGGCCTGGCGCACAATGTTCCAGACCTGTTGATAAGTATTCACGTGCCGGCCCCAGGCCAGCGCTTCATAACCGATCCGCAAGCCGCGCGCACCGGCGCGTTCGGCCAGCAGGCGCAGGTCATCGATGAGAATCCGTTCATCGCCGACACTGTCGGCCGAGGCGTTGCTGCACACCAGCACCAGGTCGGTGCCCAGTTCCTGCATCAGGTCGAACTTGCGCTCGGCCCGCTCCAGGTTGCGCGACAGGCGATCGCGGCGGCAGCCTTCGAAGTCGCGAAACGGTTGGAATAAGGTGATGGCGATGCCCAGGTCGGCGCACATCTGCCTGATTTCCCGGGGGCTGCCATCGTAGTAGAGAAGGTCGTTCTCGAAAATTTCCACCCCGTCAAACCCGGCGGCGGCAATGGCTTCGAGTTTTTCCGGCAAGGTACCGCTCAAGGACACGGTGGCAATGGAACGCTGCATGACTTCGGCTCCCGGGACAGGCATCGGCTACAAAAAGTGCGCCGCTTTTTTAAAGAGTCAGCCGATTATTGAGCTGCCGGTTTCTTTCAGCAATTTAATATGTACCATCCAGTTAGTTTTTTGGGCGATTATCGAACAAAATGGCCATTGCCGAATTGACGATTTTTTGCTCACTGCGCACCATCGCTCCCACATTGACGCCGGCCCTGCCGACCTCGATGGACAGACCCAGACCAACCATAAGAATTTCAAAAACGGGTACACGCTATGATCCCTTCCCAAAGTTCCCGCCTGGCCCCCAGCCTGGGAGTCTCCTCCAGCGGCATCGGCGACAAGATCCGCGGCGCCATGGCCGTGGGCAAGACCCGTTGGGGCATGCTCGCCCTGGTGTTTTTCGCCACGACCCTGAATTACATCGACCGTGCCGCCCTGGGCGTCATGCAGCCTATCCTGGCCAAGGAAATGAGCTGGACGGCGATGGACTACGCCAACATCAACTTCTGGTTCCAGGTCGGTTATGCCGTCGGCTTCGTGTTGCAAGGACGGCTGATCGACCGGATCGGCGTCAAGCGCGTGTTCTTCTGCGCGGTGCTGCTCTGGAGCCTGGCGACCGGCGCCCACGGCCTGGCCACCTCGGCGGTGGGCTTCATGGTCTGCCGCTTCATCCTCGGCCTGACCGAAGCCGCCAACTACCCGGCCTGCGTGAAGACTACGCGGCTGTGGTTCCCGGCCGGTGAACGGGCCGTGGCGACTGGCATTTTCAACGCCGGGACCAACGTCGGCGCGATGTTCACCCCGATGCTGCTGCCACTGGTCCTGCACGTGTGGGGCTGGCAGGCGGCGTTCCTGTGCATGTCGGCATTGGGCGGGATCTGGCTGCTGTTCTGGGGCCTGAAATACTTCAACCCCGAAGACCATCCCAGCGTCAAACAGTCGGAACTGGACTACATCCAGGCCCAGGAGGAACCGGACCAGGTCCGCGTGCCGTTCTCACGCATCCTGCGCATGCGCGGCACCTGGGCGTTTGCCCTGGCCTACTCGATCACCGCCCCGGTGTTCTGGTTCTACCTCTATTGGCTGCCGCCGTTCCTGAACCAGCAATACAACCTGGGCATCAACGTGACCCAGATGGGCATCCCGCTGATCATCATCTACCTCACCGCCGACTTCGGCAGCGTGGGCGGCGGTATCCTGTCTTCGTTCCTGATCGGCCGTGGTCTCAATCCGATCAAGGCGCGACTGGTGTCCATGCTGCTGTTCGCCTGCTGCATCATCGGCGTGATCATGGCCGCGGGCTCCAGCAGCCTGTGGATGGCAGTATTCGCCATTTCCCTGGCCATCGGCGCGCACCAGGCCTGGACCGCCAACATCTGGAGCCTGGTGATGGACTACACGCCCAAGCACATGATGAGCACGGTGTTCGGCTTCGGCGGCATGTGCGCGGCCATCGGCGGGATGTTCATGACTCAACTGGTGGGCCACATCCTCACGATCACCAATAACAACTACACCGTGCTGTTCACCCTGATCCCGGCGATGTACTTCATTGCCCTGACCTGGTTGTACTTCATGGCACCGCGCAAGGTGCCTACGCTGGAAAACTGATTCCCGTCAGCCCGGGATTATTTATCCCACTGTGGGAGCAAGGCTTGCCCGCGATGAAGACGATACGGTCCCAAGTGAACCGAAGCGCCTTCATCGCGGGCAAGCCTTGCTCCCACAATTACCCCCTTCACAATCGGTGTTAAGCCCGCCGCTGCTGCCACGCCGCCGCCAACCCACTCAAGCAGATCAAGGTGATGCCCACCACGGTGGTCAGCGTCGGCGTGTGGTTGAACAACAACCAGCCCAGCAGCCCGGCAAACACGATCTGGCAGTACCCGAATGGCGCGAGCAGCGCCGGGGCGGCAAAGCGGAAGGCCTGGGTCAGCATCAGGTGCGCCGTCATCCCGCAGGCACCCAGCGCCAGCATCATCGCACCGTGCAACAGGCTCGGCACTTGCCAGAAGAACGGCACCAGCGCACTCATCACCAACGTATTGCACAGGCCAGCGAAGAAGTTGCTGGTGGTCGGGCTGTCGATCTCGCTGAGCTTGCGCGTGAGCAGTTGGTAGAAACAGAAGAACAGCGCCGAACAGAACGGCAATATCACCGCCGGGGTGAACAGATCCCCACCCGGATGGACGATGATCAACACCCCGATAAAGCCGAAGATCACCGCGATCCATTGGCCGCGTGTCACGTGTTCGCCCAGCAATGGCACCGACAACGCGGTGACCAGCACGGGCGCGAGGAAGTTGACCGCCGTCGCCTCGGCCAACGGGATATACAACAGCGCCGTGGTGAAGAACAGGCTGGTGCCCAGCAGGCACAGCGCCCGGGCCAGTTGCCACAAAGGACGCTTGGTCCGCAGGACCCGCAACCCCGAGCGCGGCAGGAAAATACCCGCCATCAACAACGTGTGCACCACGTAACGTGCCCAGACCACCATGATGATCGGGTAGAAACCCGAGAGATATTTCGACAAGGCGTCATGACTGGAGAACAGAAACGTCGCCACCAGAATAAGCAGGATGCCCTTGAAAGCCTGATTGACGCCGGAAAGCGGAGTGCTGACGGTCATGTAGGAATCCTGCGTTGCGTGATGTAGGGAGCAAGGCTTGCCTGTGACGGATGAGACCGCATTCAGCTGAACAACTCCGAGGCCTGACTGGCTTGCGATAGCTCCTCGGCAAACGCCAGCAAGGTCGGTGCCAGCTCGTGCAACCGCGCCAGCGTCATCCGTGCGCTGGGGCCGGCAACACTCAATACGCCGATGACTCGGCCATCCAATGGATGACGAACCACAGCGGCAATGGCCGACGTGCCGATCGCCGAGCTTTCCTCGACACAGGCATAGCCTTGCTCGCGGGCCTGGTGCAGGTACTGGAGCAGTTCAGCCGGGCTGCGTGGTGCGTTTGGCCCGGCGTCCGCCGGCACTTGCACAGCCTGGCGCGCCACCAGTGCCAACGCCTCGGCGTCACTCATGCAAGCCAGCCAGGCATGGCCCGACGCGGTATAGGACAACGGCGTCTCACGCCCCATGTCCGGGTCGTAGCGCAAGCCGGAACGGGCCCCCTGAGACTTGGCGATCCAGGTCTGGCACTCCCCTTCGATGACACCCAGGCGCACCAGTTCACCCGTTTCCTGTGCAAGGCGATCGAGCACTGGCTGGACGATGTCGGCTCCACTTCGCGACAGATAACGAAAGCCCATGGCGACCAGGCGAGTCGACAAGTGATAACGCAGGTTCTCGGGATTCTGGCGCACATAGCCCAGGCGCATCAGTTCGGCGAGCAAACGGTGGGTGGCACTCTTGGGAATCTGCAACTGTTCGGCCAAGCCTAGCAGCGGCCAGCCGCGAGGGTCGCTGGCGAGGCTTTCCAGCACATTGAAAACCCGTTCGATTTGACTGCCGGCCATGAGCGATCCAAAGGTAAGTTCGTCGATTCTAGAATATGCAAAGTGTAATGCAAATTCTGGAACCGGTGCGCCATTCATTCATGCGCTGATGAACCAAACCCCGCGACGGTTGCCTGAAAGCTCAGGCATCACGCGCATCCTGACGCCCCAAAAGCTAGACTCACCGCAACGGCAATACAGTGACACCCCGGCCAATCAGAGGAACGCCCACATGTTATGGAAAAAAGGTCGCCGCAGTGACAACGTGGTGGACGCTCGCGGTGACGGTGGGGGCGGTGGCGGGATGCGTTTCGGCGGCGGCAAGGGCTTGAGCCTGACGGCCGTCCTCCTGATCGTCGGCATCGGCTGGATCACCGGCCAGGACCCGATGCAGATTCTCGGCCAACTGGCCGGGCAGATGGATCAATCCGCACCCACCTCTTCACAGACCCGCCAGGCGCCACCGGCCAACGATGAACAGGCCGAGTTCGTGCGCTCGATCCTTGGCGATACCGAAGACACCTGGGGCCAGGTTTTCCAACAGGCCGGACGCCAATACCAGCAACCGAAACTGGTGTTGTTCAGCGGCCGGGTCAACTCGGCCTGCGGCCTTGCCTCGTCGGCGACCGGTCCGTTCTATTGCCCGGCAGACCGGCAAGTCTATCTGGACATGAGTTTCTTCAAGGAAATGTCCCAACGCTTCGCCGCCGCCGGAGACTTCGCCCAGGCCTACGTCATTGCCCACGAAGTCGGACACCATGTGCAGACGCTGCTCGGCGTGTCGGCGAAAATCCAGGAAGCACGCCAGCAAGGGCGGCAGATGGAGGGCGATGGCGGCTTGTTGGTACGCCAGGAGTTGCAGGCCGATTGCCTGGCGGGTGTGTGGGCCAACCATGCGCAAAAACGCCTGAACTGGTTGGAGCCGGGAGACATCGAAGAGGCCTTGAATGCCGCCAATGCCATCGGCGATGACCGCTTGCAGCAACAAGGCCAGGGCCGCGTGGTGCCGGACTCGTTCACCCACGGCACTTCGGCGCAGCGAGTGCGCTGGTTCAAGACCGGGTTCGCCCAGGGCCAGGTCAGCCAGTGCGACACGTTCGCGGCGAAAACCCTGTAGATGAAGTGGGGGGCGTTGATCGGGCTGGTGCTGTGCTGCGCCGTTGCCCAGGCCGAGGAACACGGCGTCAACGTGGTCGCCCAAGGGCGACTGCAGTTCAAGGGTGGTGCCCTGGCCGTCGGCGTAAGCCCACCGCCGGCGTCCATCCAGCGCGTGTTGATCATCCTCCACGGTCGGCTGCGCAATGCCGACACCTACCTGCACAGCGCCGAAAAGGCTGCCGGGCAGGCCGGGCAACTGGGCACCACCCTGATCATCGCCCCGCAGTTCCTCAATGAACAGGACGTGGCGCGCCATCAATTGCCCAATGACATCCTGCGCTGGCAAGGCAACGACTGGATGGCCGGTGGTTTATCCACAGGGCCGAACCCGGTCAGTTCCTACCAGGTACTCGACGACATCGTTGCGCGAGTCAGTGACCGGCAACAGTTTCCCGAAGTGAAAGAGATCGTCATCGCCGGCCATTCCGGCGGCGCCCAGGTCGTGCAGCGCTATGCTCTGCTCGCCCACAGCCAGTACCGGATCAACCCACGCTTTGTCATCGCCAACCCGTCGTCCTATGCCTACTTCGATGCGCAACGGCCCATGGCTTTCGACCCGGCCAGTTGCCCTGGCTTCAATCATTGGAAGTACGGCCCGCAGAACTTGCCAGCCTACGCGGCGGGGCAAACACCCGCGCAACTGGAAGAGAACTACGTCAAGCGCGACATCGTCTATTTGCTCGGGCAACAAGACACAGACCCGGAACATCCGGCGCTGGATAAAGGCTGCGAAGCACAAACCCAGGGGCCGTATCGGTTACTGCGCGGGCATTTCTTTTTCGACTACCTGACCCGGCGCCATCCCGTGGGGTTGAACCAGCGGCTGATCGAAGTGCCCGGGGTGGGGCATAACGGGGATGGGATGTTGACTTCGCCTGAGGGGCTGAAGGTGTTGTTTGGTCAGTGAGTTTTGTAGCGAATGACAGGGACCTATCGCGAGCAAGCTCGCTCCCACAGGGGTTCTCTGTCGATTACAAAATCTGTGCTCGACACAAATTCACTGTGGGAGCGAGCTTGCTCGCGATAGCGATCGAGCAGTCAACCCAGCGCTCAAGCCAACAGCATCCGCCGCAACTCCCCACAATCGCGCGCATGCCAATCCGTCAGCTCCGGCCACGGATTGTCCGGCAGGTTCACCAGCACCGTCCGTGCGCCCGCCGCACGCCCGCAGTCCAGGTCAAAGCGGTAATCGCCCACCATCACCATCGCCTCGGGCACCACGTTCCAGGCCTCGGCCAGCTTCAACAGGCCACCGGGGTGGGGCTTGGGCGGTGCTTCGTCGCGGCCCAGTACATCCTCCACGGCGAAGCAGTCCGCCAGGCCGATGGCTTCGAGGGTGACGTGGGCCAGCTCGCGGGCGTTGCGGGTGAGGATGCCCAGGCGATAACCGCGCCCGGCCAGCTCTCGCACCAGTTCAACCGCCCCCGGCGCGGGCCTGGAGCCCAGCGCCAGGTCCCGTTCATGCTCCAGCAGCCAGGCATGCTTGGCCGCAGCTTCATCAGCCGGCAACGCCGCCAGGTGGGTGAGGATGTCGTCTTCGGCCGGAATCGCCAGGGCCACGCGGATCGCCGCGAAGTCATGCACGGCAATCGTCAGCGTGCCGTCCATGTCGAATACCCAGTGACGAACCTCGGCCAGGCTCATGCCCAGTCCTTGCGATGGCGGATCAAGCCTTCCTGGGTCACCGAGGCCACCAGTTGCCCGGCGCGGTTGAACACGCTGCCACGGGAAAACCCGCGGGAGTTGCCGGCCCACGGGCTGTCCATGGCGTAGAGCAACCAGTCATCGGCGCGCAGGTCGGCATGGAACCACAAGGCGTGATCGAGGCTGGCGACCTGCATATCTTTGTGCCACACCGATTTGCCGTGGGGCAGCAACGAAGTGGTCAACAGGCCGAAGTCCGACGCGTAGGCCAGCAGGTATTTATGCAAGGCCGGCGAATCCGCCAGGGCGCCATCGGCACGGAACCACACGTATTTGACCGGGTCCGCCGGTTGCGGGTTGTAAGGGTCTTTTTCGGTGACCGGGCGCACCTCGATCGGCTTGGGGCACAGCAGTTTTTCGCGCATGTGCTCGGGCAGCAGGTGCGCACGTTGCTGGGTCAGTTCCAGCTCGGACGGCAGGTTCTCCGGCCCGACGACTTGCGGCATGCTGCTCTGGTGCTCAAAGCCCTCTTCGTCGTACTGGAATGACGCACTGCAAGTGAAAATCGGGTTGCCCTTCTGGATCGCCGTCACCCGGCGAGTACTGAAGCTGCCACCGTCGCGCACCCGGTCCACCTGGTAGACCACCGGCAGCGCGGCGTCGCCCGGACGCAGGAAGTAACCGTGCATCGAATGCACATGGCGCGCCTCTTCCACGGTCTGGCTGGCCGCCGACAACGACTGGCCCAGGACCTGGCCGCCGAACAACTGGCGAAATCCCAGGTCCTGGCTACGCCCGCGAAACAGGTTCTCTTCGATCGGTTCCAGGGTCAGCAGGTCGACCAGATCTTCCAACACGTGGCTCATTCAGACTTTCCTCACACAGCGCAAAAACCGCGCAGTCTATGCTGCGGCGGCGGATCGATAGTGGCCCGGGCCATTTTGGCGGGCATTGTAAACGTCCGTGTCGGCTAACCGTGCAGGGTCTGCAACCACTGCTCACGATTGATGCGATAGAGCACATGGTGACGCAATGGATGACCGACGGCGAGTGTCGGGTGTTCGAAATCGTCAGCCGGGTCGTGCTGCATGCCAATGGCCTGCATGACCTTTTGCGATGGCAGGTTGTCGACGGCGGTGAACGCCACCACTTCGTCCAGCGTCAACTGGTCGAAAGCACAACGCAGGGCGGTCCAGGCCGCTTCGCTGGCATACCCCAGGCCCCAGTGTTCCCGGGCCAGGCGCCAACCGATCTCGATAGCCGGTGTGAAAGGCGCATCGAACCCGACCACACCCAGCCCGGTAAAGCCAATGAAGGCGCCAGTGTCCTTGCGTTCCAAGGCCCACAAACCAAAACCATGCTCGGCGAAATGCCCCCGCACGCGACCGATCAGGGCAGCGCTTTCCAGGCGGCTCAGGCGCGCCGGGAAATAACGCATCACCTGCGGGTCTGCGCACATGGCGGCAAATTCCGGCAAGTCATCATCGTGCCACTGCCGCAACAGCAGCCGCGCGCTTTCCAGTTCCAGTATCGGCTCCATTTTCACTCCCTTTCCATGCCCCAGAGTCTACATCGCTGGTAGGATCCGTCACTCAATCGTCACTGAAAACACCATGTCGCTGCCACTGATCTATCACGAAGACTACAGCCCCGACTTCCCGGCGGAACACCGTTTCCCCATGGACAAGTTTCGCCTGTTGCGCGATCACCTGGTGGACAGCGGGCTGACCCGCGACGCCGACCTGCTGCGCCCGTCGCTGTGTCCGCCGGACATTCTCGCCCTGGCCCACGACCGTGCATATATCGAACGCTACATGGGCGGCGAGTTGTCCCGTGAGGACCAACGGCGACTTGGCCTGCCCTGGAGCGAAGCCCTGGCCCGCCGAACGGTGCGCGCCGTGGGCGGCTCGCTCCTGGCCGCCGAACAAGCCCTTGAGCATGGGCTGGCCTGCCACCTGGCCGGCGGCACCCATCACGCCCACTACGACCACCCGGCCGGGTTCTGCATCTTCAACGACCTGGCGGTGATCAGCCGCTATTTCCTGGCCAGCGGCCGAGTCTCGCGGGTGCTGATTTTCGACTGTGATGTGCACCAGGGCGACGGCACCGCCCGAATACTCCATGACACCCCGGACGCCGTGACAGTTTCCTTGCACTGCGAAAAGAATTTTCCTGCACGCAAGGCGCAAAGCGACTGGGACATCCCCCTGCCGATGGGCATGGAAGACGCGGCTTATCTGAAGGTGGTGGACGATGCGCTCAACTACTTGCTGCCGCTCTATCAGCCGGACCTGGTGTTGTATGACGCCGGCGTCGACGTACACAAGGATGACGCCCTCGGCTACCTGAAACTGACCGACGAAGGCCTCGCCGCCCGGGACGAGAGCGTCATGCGCCATTGCCTGGGGCGCGATATCCCGGTGGTCGGCGTGATCGGTGGCGGCTACAGCAAGGACCGCCAGGCCCTGGCCCGCCGCCACGGAATCCTGCACCACAGCGCACAAAGGGTCTGGACGTCATCAGGTTGTCACTGAAACCTGGGCTTTACCCACAATGCCTGTGGAGCGGCCTGTGGATAACCTGAGCGAAACGACCTACAGGCTATGCTGCCTGTGGCGTACAGAGGCTTGGCTGTTTTTTGATCACCTCTTTGAAAGCACCACCCACCCCCTGTGGGAGCGAGCTTGTTCGCGATAGCGGACGGTCAGCTACATGAATGTCACTGACACACCGCTATCGCGAGCAAGCTCGCTCCCACAAAGAGTTGTGCTGGTAGAATGCCCCGCCTACTCCAGCCCCCACAGTTCAAATCATGACCTCGACCGCCAAGCCTTCCGCCCCAAACATCGCCATCATCGGCGGCGGCCCCGCCGGTCTGATGGCGGCCGAGGTGCTAAGCCAGGCGGGCCTTCAAGTCGACCTGTACGACGGCATGCCCTCGGTGGGCCGCAAATTCCTGCTGGCCGGCGTGGGCGGCATGAACATCACCCACTCCGAAGCCTTCCCGGCCTTCCTCTCTCGCTACGGCGAACGTGCGCCGAACATTGCCCCGCTGCTGCGGGCATTCGGCGCCGAGCAATTGTGCGAATGGATTCACGGGCTGGGCATCGACACTTTTGTCGGCAGCTCCGGGCGGGTATTTCCTACCGACATGAAAGCCGCGCCACTGCTGCGCGCCTGGCTCAAGCGCCTGCGCGATGCCGGCGTGGCGATCCACACGCGCCACCGCTGGCTCGGCTGGAACCCCGATGGCAGCCTGCGCATAGCGAGTCCGGAAGGTGAGAAAACGCTACGCCCCGACGCGACACTGCTGGCCCTGGGCGGCGGCAGTTGGTCGCGCCTGGGCTCTGACGGCGCCTGGATGCTGCCGCTGGAACAACGCGGTGTGACCCTGGCGCCATTGCAACCGAGCAACTGCGGGTTCGAGGTAGAGGCCTGGAGCGACCTGATGATCAGCAAATTCGCTGGCGCCCCGCTGAAGAACATCGCCATCGGCCTGAACGACGATGTACCACGCCTCGGCGAATGCGTGATCACCACCACCGGCATCGAAAGCAGTCTGATCTACGCCCTGTCGGCAGCGATTCGCGAAGCCATCAACCAGCACGGCAGCGCAACCCTCCATCTGGACCTGCTGCCCGGTCGGCCTGTGGATAAAATCCTCCAGGCCCTGAACAAACCTCGCGGCTCCCGCTCGATGGCCAAGCACTTGCACAGCCAGTTGGGGATCGACGGCGTCAAGGCTGCGCTATTGCGCGAGCTCACACCGGCCGAGTGCTTCACTGACCCAGCGCGGCTGGCCCAGGCGATCAAGACCCTGCCACTCACCCTGGTGAAGACCCGCCCCTTGGACGAAGCCATCAGCAGCGCTGGTGGCGTGACCTTCGAAGCCCTGGATGAACGCCTGATGCTCAAGCAATTGCCCGGCGTGTTCTGCGCCGGGGAAATGCTCGATTGGGAAGCACCGACCGGCGGCTACCTGCTTACGGCGTGCTTTGCCAGTGGCCGGGCGGCGGGGCTAGGCATGCTGGAATTCTTGAGGCAGTGATCGTTCCCATGCTCTGCGTGGGAATGCTTCTGCGGACGCTCCGCGTTCGGCTTTTGGGACGCAGAGCGTCCCGGGCGGCATTCCCACGCAGAGCGTGGGAACGATCACTAATGCCTTAATATCAGGGTTTTTTCTTACGCGGCCCGGTATTGAACACCGGCACTTTGCGCACAGGCTTGACCGAAGGTTCCACAGGCGAGGAGTCGCCGCTGTCCACCCACTTGCCCAGGTTGCGCTTGCCGCCGCCACCGGAGGTTTTCGGTTTCTTCGGCTTTTTCGGTTTCTTGATCACCTGGCCACTGGCGTCGGTGTCCGGAACCCGATGCTCAGGCTCGAAATCCTGTTCCATCTGACGAGTCAGCGTCTGGCGCGTCAGCATCTCGATGGCCGACAGCAGGTTCACTTCGTCGGCGCAGACCAGGGAAATCGCTTCCCCGGTCGAGCCCGCCCGACCGGTACGGCCGATGCGATGGATGTAGTCCTCGGCCACGATCGGCAGGTCGAAATTCACCACCAACGGCAAATCCTCGATATCCAAGCCACGGGCGGCGACGTCGGTCGCCACGAGGATCTGCACTTCGCTGGCCTTGAAGCGGTCCAGCGCGCGCTGGCGGGTGGCCTGGGGCTTGTCACCGTGGATGCCGTCGGCGTTGATGCCCAGGCCCTGGAGTTTCTCCACCAGCGCATCGACGCCGTTGCGGGTCTTGGCAAAGACCAGCACCTGCTTCCACTTGTTCTTGCGCATCAGGTGCACGAACAATTCCGGCTTGCGCTTCTTGTCCACCGTCACCACCCATTGCTTGACGGTGTTGGCGGCGACGTTGCGCGGGCTCACTTCAATGCTCAGCGGATCGTTGAGCATCTGCCCGGCCAGCAGGCGGATCGCGTCGGAGAAGGTCGCCGAGAACAGCAGCGTCTGGCGCTTCTTCGGCAGTGCCTTGTAGATATTCGCCAGTTCCTCGGAGAAGCCCAGGTCGAGCATGCGATCGGCTTCGTCCAGCACCAGGGTCTGCAGCTGATTGAACTTCAGCGCGTTCTGGCGGAACAAATCGAGCAGACGCCCTGGCGTGGCGACCAACAGGTCGACGCCTTTGCGCAACTTCATCATTTGCGGGTTGATGCTGACACCGCCGTACACAGCGTAGGTGCTCAGCGGCAGGTTTTGCGCGTACTGACGCACGCTTTCATGGACCTGCTCAGCCAACTCACGGGTCGGCACCAGGATCAGCGCTCGCACCGAGTTGGCCGAGACCTTCGGCCCTTCGGTGGCCAGCAACTGCAACAGCGGCACGGCGAAACCGGCGGTCTTGCCGGTGCCGGTCTGGGCCGCGGCCATCAGGTCACGACCGGCCAGCACCGCCGGCATGGCTTGGGCCTGCACCGGGGTCGGGGTCTGGTAACCGAGCGTCTCGAGGGCGCGCAGCAAGGGTTCGATCAGGCCAAGGGTGGCGAAAGTCATGGAAGTACCGTAGGAAAAATCAGCGCAAGGTGTGCAATGCGCGGCAGTTTACCCTAAATCAGGAAGCGGCCGGCGCAGGCTTGGGTTTGCGCCACTGCGGCAAACCGATCAGCACCACGGCACTGATGATCACCAGCATCGCCAGACTTTCTTCAGCGCCAATGGTTTCACCCGCGAACACGATCCCCAGCAACACTGCCACGGCTGGGTTGACGTAGGCATAACTGGTGGCCGCCGCCGGACGCACATGCTTGAGCAGGTACATGTAGGCATTGAAGGCAACGATCGAGCCGAAGCAGGTCAGGTAAGCCAAGGCAAACCAACCTTCCAGCGGCGGCATGCTGTCCAGGTGCTCGCCGCTGGCCACGCTGCCGATCAACAGCACCACGCCGCCTACCAGCATTTCCACGGCACTGGCCATCGCCCCTGCCGGCAACGGCACGTGTTTGCTCAGCACCGAACCGAAGGCCCAGGACGCCGCCGCGAATACCAGCAAGGTCGCACCCAACGGGCTGGACTGCAGGTTGGAGCCCAGGTTGAGCATCGCGATGCCAATCAACCCCAGCACAATCCCCGCCCATTCCAGACGGGTATTACGCGCGCCCCAGAAATATCCGCAGAGCAAGGTAAACAAAGGCACCGTCGCCACCGCCAACGCCGCCACCCCGGACGCCACGCCCGTGTGCTCGGCCACACTGACCGCGCCGTTGCCGAAACTGAGCAACAACACACCGATGATGGCCCCGGCCTTCCATTGCGCCCAGGTCGGCGCCGGTGCCCCGCGCCAGCGCAGGAAGCCATACATCAGCGAACCGGCCAGCACAAAACGAATCCCGGCCAGCAACAGCGGCGGCCAATGCTCCACACCGATGCGAATCACCAGGTAGGTCGAACCCCAGATGACGTACAAGGCAAAAAAGGCAGCAATCAATGGCAAGGGAAAACGGCGTGGGCCGGGCATGTTCAGCTCGAAGTCAGGACAATGAGAGACGTTATTCTAGAAAGGCGAAAGACGGAAAATAAGTTACAAAACCTGTTTATCCGAGCCGTACACTTTTCAAAACACGGATATCAACGCTATAAATCGTGTTTTCGAAAGTCACACCAACAGGAAGCCATACCGTGGATAAATACGACCGCATGCTGCTCAGCGCCCTGTTGGAAAACGGTCGTGCGTCTTACGCCGAACTGGCCCGCAAAGTGAACCTGTCAGCCCCGGCCGTAGCCGAGCGGGTCAGCAAACTGGAAGCCAGCGGCGTCATCACCGGTTATCAAGCCAAAGTCGACATGGCGAAGATCGGCCTGCCGGTGCAGTGCGTCATCGAATTGCGGATGAACCAGCATGGCAACCAGAAGACCTACGACGAACTGTGCAAGATCCCGCAACTGACCGAGTGCCACCGGGTCACCGGAGACCCGTGCGTGATCATGCAAGCGGCGGTTGGCTCGATGCCGGAACTGGAAGAGCTGATCAACCGCATCGCCAAGTTCGGCTTCAGCAAGACCTCGATCGTGCTGTCCAGCGCCATTGAAAAGCGCGTGCCGCTGGGGCAGTTGGAAGGCAACGGGAAGTAACACTGATCGCCCACAGTTTGATCGTTCCCACGCTCTGCGTGGGAACGCAGCTGGGGACGCTCCGCGTCCCTTCGAAGCCGGACGCGGAGCGTCCGATGAGGCATTCCCACGCGGAGCATGGGAACGATCGAACGCACCGCTATCGCGAGTAAGCTCGCTCCCACAGTTTTGGTTCGACGGTGTGTTTAGAACCCGCGATGCCGCTTGAGGTGCTCGTTGATCTTCGCCGCCGGCACTTTCTGCAAACTGCACAACAGATCATGGGACAACTCCCGCAGCCCATGCTTTTGCCGCAGTTGCGAAGCCAGGTGCGCGGTGAGGTTGGCGGCCATTTCGGCGTCGGCCATGGCCCGGTGAGCCTGGCCGGTATGGGGCAGGCCGGCGAACGTGTTGAGCGTGCCGAGCTTGTGGTTCGGCGCCGCTGGCATAAGGCGTCGGGCCAGCAACAGTGAGCAGGCAAAATTCTGCAGGCGGGTGCGCTTGATTCGCCCCAGTTCGAAATCCCAGAACTTCTGGTCGAACGCGGCGTTGTGCGCCAGCAGCGGTGTGATGCCGACGAATTCGTTGACCTCGTTCATCACTTTTTCCGCCGACGGGGCACTGCGCAGCATGGCGTTGCTGATGCCGGTCAGTTGCTCGATAAACGCAGGGATGCGCACACCGGCATTCATCAAGCTCTGGTAGCGATCGACGATTCGGCCTTGCTCGAGCATCACCACCGCGATTTCAGTAGCCCGGCAACTGCTGCTCGGGGTGATCCCGGTGGTTTCAAAGTCGATGACTGCGATGCGTTCCAAACCTTTTGAACTCCGTGAAAATCAATTCTTGAGCAACAACGCGCCTTCGATGGGCACGTAGCGGCTGGCAGCGCGGATCAGCGAGTTGGCGGTCAACCCCGGCACACCATAGGCCACGGCCTGCACGCCGTGTTTTTGGATGATCCGTTCGAGCAGCATGTCGAAATCGCCGTCGCCGGAGGCCAGCACCACTTCGTCGACGTGGTCGGCGGCGTCCATGATGTCCAGCGTGATGCCCACGTCCCAGTCGCCCTTGGCCGAGCCGTCGCTGCGCTGGATGTAGGGCTTGAGCTTCACGATAAAGCCCAGGTTGCGCAGGATCTGCTGGAATTGCTGCTGCTTGCTGTCACCGCGATCGATCGCGTAGGCATAGGCCTCGACGATCTGCCCCTGCTTGCTGACATCAGCCCACAGCGCGGCGTAGTTGAAATGGCAACCGTAGGCTTGGCGCACGGTGTAGTAGAGGTTCTGGACATCGGCGAACACTGCAATTTTTTTCACCGCGTTTCCTCTTGGATGCACACGCACGCAGACCACCTGGGCCGAAAAGTCGCCCAGTA
This sequence comes from Pseudomonas sp. A-RE-22, assembly GCF_019956035.1. Taxonomy (NCBI): domain Bacteria; kingdom Pseudomonadati; phylum Pseudomonadota; class Gammaproteobacteria; order Pseudomonadales; family Pseudomonadaceae; genus Pseudomonas; species Pseudomonas sp. A-RE-22. The sequence continues at coordinate 11,797 of NZ_JAHBCZ010000036.1, read as the reverse complement.
TGCCAGCCCGAAGGATTGTTCCGCGAATAATCGCCCCGAGGCGCCTATGCGCCCCGGACGAATGGCAGGTCAGACGAAGGAGTCGTCGTCGCCGAAGGAAGATGAATCGTCGCTGTAGTCCGCGTCGCTGAAACCTCCCGGGTCATTACCATAGCCGTCGTTATCGGCCACCCGTTGGTCATCGCCCCAACCGTTGTCGCCGCTGTTGGCGGTGTCGTTGACCGGTTGAGCCGGCTCCTCCTTGATGACCTCGACGATTTCCTGGGGTTGCTGGTTACTGTGGAACAGGCTGCTGATGCCTTGGGCCAGCATCACACCGCCGGCCACGCCTGCCGCGGTTTTCAGGGCGCCGCCGAGGAAGCTGCCCGCAGCCGGGGCCTGCTGTTGCGGTGCGCCATAATTGCCGGGCGGCGCGCCGAAGCCCTGTTGGGGCTGGGCATTGAAGGACGGCTGTGCCGGTTCGCGCCAGCCTCCCCCACTGGACGTCGGTGTGCTTGCCGGGCGTGAATCCCGGGCGCTGCCACCAAAAATGCTCGACAGAAAGCCTCCGCCACCGCTGGGTGCCGATGGCTGGGAACGGGCCCGTTGCAGCTCGGCCTGCAATTGCTCGACCTGCTGGGCGAGTTGCTTGTTCTGTTCATCGAGGCGCTTGATCGCGGCCTCCTGCACCAGAATCGCCTGGGCCATGAAATAGCCCGCCGCTGGCTGGCTGGCCAGGTGTTCCTTGATCCGCGCCTCGGCCTGGACGTCGCGCGGGGCTGAATCCTTTTCGGCCTGTTGCAGCCGTGAAAACAGTCCATCGATCAGGGTTTGTTCTTCGCTGTTCATGGCGACCTCATTAGATTGCCGGGTAGAAACCATTCCGGTCCTGAAGACCGGTGCCCACCAGTAATGGGGCTCGCCGCAAAGGTTTCAATGGTCTTTACCTGATGTTTACGTTTGCTTGTGCGGGCGCCTGATCGGTTAAAGTGTCAGACCGCTTTTGAACTGCGATACCGACTCATGAATCCGTTTGACGTGCTGCGCGACTCTTTGTATTTCTTCAAGCGCCATCTGGGCCGGATCGCCCAGCTGTGCCTGCCGCTGGTCATACTCGAGGCCTTGCTGCAGCAAGGCGTGGACAGCGCCGTCGGCCCCGAGGGTTTCCCCGGCTACAGCGTGATCGTCGGGCTCTTGGTGTACCCCTTGTACACCGCAACGTTGATCCTGTTTCTCGACGCCCGCAGCCGCGGTGAAGCACCACGCACCCGTGACCTGCTCGCAACGGCCCTCACCCTGTGGCCACGCTTTGCCTTGCTGACGGCCCTCAACACGCTGTTGATCCTGGTGGGACTGTCGTTGTACTTCCTGCCGGGCCTGTGGCTGATGGTGACCCTGGCCTTCAGTGAATACCTGTTGGTCCTCAGGGGCCTGACACCCCTGGCGGCGATGAGGGAAAGCCTGAACATGTCCCGCGGCAACTTCTGGCGGGTCCTGCTGTGTATTCTCTGTGTGATGGGCCCGCTGTGGCTGCTCAAGGGCGTCAGCGTCTCGGTATATCCACCTCCTCAGAACCCTGTGCTCAGCCTGCTGATCGACAGCGTCCACAGCTTCTTGCAACTGTTCACCAGCGTGGTGCTGTTCCGCATGTTCATGTTGATCGAAGCCAAGCCTGACAACCGCTGATCGCACACTGCGAAGGCCCTGGGCTTGGGCTTGAGAACCGCTCTCGGTTATGCTCGGGATCACTTTCGCGTTTCGCCCATAAGCCGAGCCATGACCCGTCTACTGCGCTACACCTTTCTGGGCCTGCTGTTGATCCTCAGCCTGGCCGCCCTGTCGATCTACGGCCTGACCTGGCGGCCACAGCCCCGGGAAACCTTGCCGGTCAGTTGCACCGCCAACGCAGCACCGCTGGCGCCCGGCCAGGCCTTGAAGGTGATGACCTGGAACGTCCAGTTCCTCGCCGGCAAACGCTACGTGTTCTGGCACGACCTGGCCCAGGGCAACGATGAAAGCCCGACCCTGGAAGACATGGCCTTCAGCCTCGACGAAGTGGCACGGGTCATCCGCGACGAGCAGCCGGACGTCGTGCTGCTCCAGGAACTGGACAAGGGCGCCAAGGCCAGCGATTACCAGGACCAGCTCAAGCTGTTGCAGGAGCGGCTGGCCGACCTCTATCCGTGCGGCACCAGCGCCTTCGACTGGAAGGCCGACTTTACCCCCGATCCACACATCTTCGGCAGCGTCGGCCGGCAACTGGCGACCCTGAGTCGCTACCGCATCGACCATGCCGAACGGGTACAACTGCCGGTGGCCGACGCCAACATCATCAGCTGTCAGTTCCAGCCGAAAAATGCCTTGTTGGTGAGCTATCTGCCGCTGAGCGGCGGCGGCCGACTGGCGGTGCTCAACACCCACCTGGAACGGGCCACCGAGCCAGACGAAACCCTACCCAGACAAATCACCGCCGTGGCCAAGGCCCTGGATAAACTCGAATCCGCTGGCACACCCTGGCTGATCGGCGGCGACTTCAACCTGCTGCCCCTGGGCCAGTACCGGCGCCTGCCGGCCGAGCAACGCACGCCCTATTCCGCCGACAGCCCCCTGCACCTGTTGTGGGACAAATACCCGATGATCCCCACCAACAACGAGGCCAGCGGTATCGACCGCGGACACTGGCTGACCCACTACCCGAACGACCCCGGCCTCAACGGCCCCGACCGCACCGTCGACTACCTCTTCTACAGCCCGCGCCTCAAACGGGTCGAAGCCCAGGTAAGGCAGGACGATACCTTGCGCATCTCCGATCACTTGCCGGTGATTGCACGGTTCCTGTTGCCGGCAGCGCCTTAGCCCTTTGTGGGAGCCGAGCTTGCTCGCGATTGCGGTGGATCAGCAGCACGGTCATTGACTGACACACCGCTATCGCGAGCAAGCTCGGCTCCCACAGAGTTTGTATTTCATATCCTGAATATCCTCAGCTCACTTACGCGGTTTGACCCGCGCCGTCGCCTCCGCCACCAGCGGATCGTCCGGCCAGTAATGCTTGGGATAGCGCCCCTTGAGGTCTTTCTTCACCTCGGCGTAGGTGCTGCGCCAGAAGTTCGCCAGATCCTGGGTGACCTGCACCGGCCGGCGCGCCGGTGACAGCAAGTGCAACTTGACCACCTGGCGCCCGCCAGCGATGCGCGGGGTGTCGGCCAGGCCGAAGAGCTCCTGCAAGCGCACCGCCAGGATCGGCGGATGCTCGCTGTAGTCCAGGCGGATCGACGACCCCGAGGGCACGCTCAAATGGTGCGGCGCCAATTCATCCAAGCGTTGCGGCAGGGGCCAGGGCAACAGCGCGTGAACGATGCTCGACAAATCCAGGTTGGCAAAATGGCTGAGGCGCGAGACTCGGCCCAGATACGGCATCAACCAATGCTCTAGGCTGCCCAGCAATGCGCCATCGCTGACATCCGGCCATTCGCTCTCGCCCTTGGCGTCCAGGTCCAGGCGGCGCAGCAGCGCCACCCGCGCCTGCCATTGCCGCAGTTCCGGGGTCCAGGACAATAATTCCAAGCCCTTGCGCCGCACCAGGTTCACCAGGGCCTGGCTACGGGCCGACTCATCCAGGCCGGTCAGCGGTTCGCGGCTGAGCACCAGTTCGCCGACCTTGCGCTGGCGCTCGGCGCGCAGCACGCCTTCGCGCTCGTCCCAATCCAGTTGATCCACAACACGGACTTGCTCAGCCAGCACCGAATCGAACAGCGCCGGGTCGAAATCCGTCGCCAGGTAGATCCGCTCTTCGCGCTGGCCCTGACGGCTGCCCAGGTCGGCGATCACCAGCCACGCTTGTTTCATCAGGCTGTCAGCCTCGGCAAACAGCGCCGCACGGCCGTTGGCCAAACGGTATTCGGCGCCGCCGGGCCGGCGTTGCTGGGCGACGCGGTCCGGGTAGGCCAACGCCAGCAACGCGCCGAGCCAGCGCGGATGATCGGGATCGACCACGGCTTCTTCGGCCTTGCCCCGCAGGTAACCGCGATATTGCCGGGCCAGTTGTCGCGCCCGCTGCACCCCGCCCTGGGCGCCGCGCGCGGCTCGTTCTTCGCCGGACAGCAAGGCCAGGCGACTGTGCAGATCCGCGCCGGCGCCGCGCAGAATATCGCGCTCGCCCAACAGTGCGGCGACGTTGCAGGCCATGTCCGCCAGTCCCAGCGCCTGACCGCGCAGCAGCAGATGAGCGATACGCGGGTGGGCCGGCAATTCGGCCATGGCCTGGCCGTGGCGGGTCAGTTGCTCGCCCTCCAGCGCGCCCAGGCGTTGCAGCAGGTCCTGGGCCTGGGCATACGCAGCGGTGGGCGGAATGTCGAGCCAGACCAATTGCTGCGGCGTCACGCCCCAGCGTCCCAACTGCAGGGCCAATCCGGCCAGGTCCGCCGACAGAATCTCCGCGCTGCCGTAGGCGGCCAATTGCTCATGCTGGTCTTCGGACCACAATCGATAGCAGACACCAGGCTCCAGACGCCCGGCCCGACCAGCCCGCTGGGTAGCGCTGGCTCGGGAAATGCGCTGGGTGTCGAGTCGGGTCATGCCGCTGCCCGGGTCGAAACGCGGCACCCGGGCCAGTCCGGCGTCGATCACCACCCGCACGCCATTGATGGTCAGGCTGGTTTCAGCGATGTTGGTGGCAAGCACCACTTTGCGCTGGCCGAGTGGCGCGGGGTCGATGGCGGCGCGCTGGGCGGCGAGGTCCAGTTCACCGTGCAGCGGACAGAGCAACACATTGCCACCCTCGCCCAAGGCCTCGGCCAGTTGCTGATGGACCCGGCGGATCTCGGCCTGCCCGGGCAAGAACACCAAGACGCTGCCGGTTTCATCCCCCAGTGCATCCAATACGGTCTGCACCAACCGCGGCTCGATGAACTCGCCGGGCTGGAACGGCCGGCCCCAACGCACCGTCACCGGGAACATGCGGCCTTCGCTGCGCAGGATCGGCGCGTTGTCCAGCAACCCGGCCAGGCGCTCACCTTCCAGGGTGGCGGACATCAGCAGGACCTTCAGTGGCTGGTCTTCGCGAAACAGCTCCCGACCGTTGAGGCTCAGGGCCAGGGCCAGGTCGGCGTCGAGACTGCGTTCATGGAATTCATCGAAAATCAGCAGCCCCACGCCTTCCAGCGCCGGGTCGTCCTGCAAGCGCCGGGTGAGGATGCCTTCGGTGACCACTTCAATGCGGGTCTTGGGGCCGACCTTGCTGTCGAGGCGAATCCGGTAGCCGACGGTTTCACCGACCTTTTCCCCCAGCTCGCTGGCCAGCCGCTCGGCCGCCGCCCGTGCCGCCAGGCGCCGGGGTTCGAGCATCAGGATGGTCTGCCCAGCCAGCCAGGGCTCGTGCAGCAAGGCCAGGGGAACACGGGTGGTTTTACCGGCACCGGGCGGCGCTTCGAGCACGGCTTCGTGGCGCGATGCCAAGGCTTGACGCAGGGCGGGTAAAACTTCATCAATCGGCAAAGAAATCATGCTGGCTCCAAAACAGAGGGCCGAGTATAACGGCGAACTGTTTAGCGTGGTCTGGACTCCAACCAGCAACGCCTTTACCTGTTCAGGAGATTGCTATGCGTATTCCCTTTCGCGTGATCGGTGGCGTCCTGGTCGCCTCCTTGCTGACTCAAATCAGCGCCTGTGGCTCGATCTTCTACCCGGACCGTCGCGGCCAGATCGATGGCAAGATCGACCCGGCGATTGCCGCGCTCGATGCCGTCGGCCTGCTGTTCTACATCATCCCCGGCCTGATCGCGTTCGCCGTGGACTTCGCCACCGGCGCCATTTACTTCGAGCCGGGCAAGAGCGTCCAGATCGAGCCAGAGAAACTCAAGCCGGCCATCAACCCCGATGGCACCGTCAATAACCACGTGTTGCAGGCGATCCTGGAACGCGAACTGGGCCGCAGCTTCCCGCTGGACGATCCTCGGCTGATCCAGCACAAGGGCAGCGCGCAACAACTGGCTGCCCTCGGCCTCAAGCCCGCCGCATGACAGGCGCCACCCAAGGAACGACCGCACCATGACCACCAGCACCGAACACGCCCGTCTGCTGCGCCTGGCCACCCGGGCGTCGGTGGCCGTGGCGCTTACCCTGGTCGTCGCCAAGGCCCTGGCCTGGTGGCTGAGCGGCTCGGTGAGCATGCTTGCCGGCCTGACCGACTCGGCACTGGACGGCGTCACCTCGCTGCTCAATCTGCTGGCGGTGCATTACGCGCTGCGCCCCGCCGACGATGACCATCGCTACGGTCATGGCAAGGCCGAATCCCTGGCCGGCATGGCCCAGGCGCTGTTTATCGGCGGCAGTGCGGTATTGATTGCCTTGCAGGCTTTCGAGCGGCTGAAAAATCCGGTGCCGGTGGATGCCCCCTGGCTGAGCGTCGGCGTGATCGTGTTTTCCCTGGGGCTGACCCTGGCGCTGCTGGCGTTGCAGCATCGGGTCATCCGCGCCACCGGCTCCAACGCCGTGCGCGCCGACTCGCTGCACTATCGCTCCGACTTGTTGCTCAACGGCAGCATCCTGGTCGCGCTGGTGCTGGCCGGGTTCGGCTGGTATCAACTCGATGCCTGGTTCGGCCTGGGGATCGCCATTTACATTCTGTGGAGCGCCGTCCAGATCGCCCGGGAAAGCTTTGCCGTGCTGATGGATCAGGAACTGCCGCCCGACGTCAGCCAGCACATGCTGGAACTGGCCTGCGCCGTGCCCGGCGTGCTCGGTGCCCATGACCTGCGTACGCGGATCTCCGGCAACCACTGGTTCGTGCAACTGCACCTGGAGCTGCCGGGAGAACTGACCCTGTCAGTGGCCCACGGCATCAGCGACCAGGCCGCCGATGCGATCCATCATGCTTATCCGAAGGCCGAAGTGCTGGTGCATGCCGATCCGTCGGAAGTGGTAAAAGCCGTCAGCGCATAACTTGTGGCGAGGGGATTTATCCCCTCGCCACAAAAAGCAGCGTCCGCACGATCTTTACCGCGTCTCAGTACGTCACCTGATACCCACGACTACTCAAGCAACTCCCCTGGGCCTGGCGATAGGCCTGCACCACTTCCGGCGCCGGTGGGTAGCTGTAGTTGCGCGGGTCGAAACCGCTCTGCTGCACTGCCCAGCGATAGCAGTCGTAGCCATCCTGATTGACCTGCTCGGGCGACTGGCCGTTAGCCGGATAGGCCACCACGTCAAAGCTGTTGCCTTGGGGTTGAGGCTGCGGGTTGGCCACGGGCGGCTCGACCACGACGTAGTCCTGGGTGCTGGCTTCGTAGATGTAATAGGCGCCGGCAGCGAGAAAGAACAGCGAGCTGCCGATCCACACTTCCCTGGCGTAATCGGGCAGGTAACGGGTACGGATGCCCCGCGGTGGCTCGACCACGATGTAACGCGGCCCTTGAGGGCGATACCAGTAGCCGCCCGAGTAGAAATAATCCTGGCCGCGATAGGGCACGCGGTAGTTGCGATCCGGGAAACGGTCGATCACGTAACCCGGGCGATACTGCGGTCCCGGGCCCCAGCCGTTGCCATGGCCGTCCGGTCGACCGGGCCAATGCTGCTCGGGACGATTGTCGTGGCTTGGGCGTGGCCCGCCGTTTGGATAACCGTCGTTGCGACGCGGGACATCGCGGTAATACCCTGGTTGCGGTTCGCGGGTCTGGGTCACGCTGTCGGGCCGGCCCTGGATCGGCAGGTTGTTGCCGGGCTGCGGCTGCGGACGGCCATGGTCGTTGGGGTCTTGAGGGCCACGATCATAGCGCTGGCCGCCCTGGTATTGCGGCTGTGGCTTGACCTCGAACTGACGACTGTTGTCGCCCCGAATGATTTCGTTGCTCTGCGCCCGTGGCTGGCCCGAGTAACCCTGGCCGTTGCCGCCGCGTCCGTCCTGACCACGACCGCCGTCGGGGCCGCCACGGTTTTGCTGATCGTCGGCCATACCCTGCGCACTGACACTTGCCCACAACAGACCAACACCTGCCAAACGCCAGATGCGCGACTTCATGAAATTCCTCACAACGGTTCAGGGCCTGATAGTAAGACTGGAAAAGCCCAGGCCGGTTCTGCGATAGGTTATCAGCCACGGGGTTTATTTCGCAGGCATTAAAAAAGGGAGGCCCGTCGGCCTCCCCTTGAGAATTTCGTCCGTGCTCGACGCTTATGACGTCGGCTCACCTCACGCCGTCTTCTGGACAGTGTGCAGCTCGGGGGTCTGCCAGTACCGGTGGGTACTGCGACCGCAGCCGGCCTGATTGGGCGGGCTGCACTGGACTGTTTGTCCGAGCAGTGATCTTGGTGATAAGAGTAAACCTGAGGTGCCGACAGATGATTGCGAAGATTGCGGAAATAAACACCACTTGCGCAATTTTTAACCTCGGATAGATAATCTTCCGCAATTATCAAGATAAAGGCCCGACCGATGAGCAAACTCGACCGATACGACCTGAGCATTCTGGCGGAATTGCAGCGCGACGCGCGCATCTCCAACCAGGAACTGGCCGAACGCATCGGCCTGTCGCCCTCCCCCTGCTCGCGACGGGTCAAGCAGTTGGAGGATGACGGCTACATCACCCGCCAGGTCGCCCTGCTCGACCGCAAGCTGCTGGGCCTGAGCCTGACGGCTTATGTGCTGATCGGCATGGACCGCCACACCCCCGAGCGTTTCGAGAACTTCGAAGCCGCCATCCGTAACCTGCCGCAAGTACTGGAGTGCAGCCTGGTGACCGGGATGGACGCGGACTACCAGCTCAAGGTGGTGGTGCCGGACATGGACCACTACCAGAAACTGCTGCTGGGGCACCTGACCCGGATCGATGGCGTCACCAGCGTGCGTTCAAGTTTTGTGCTGAACCAGGTACTCAACAGCACCGAACTGCCGTTGACTCATCTGCGCAGCTGAAACCCCCATCGCGAGCAGGCTCGCTCCCACAAGGAATTGCGCCCTGACACAGATCCACTGTGGGAGCGAGCCTGCTCGCGATGGCGTCAGCCCAGCCGATGAATAGCTGCGACACACCGCCGCAGGCCAATCCCGCGCCCGCGTCCCATGCCTTATACTCGCCGCGCCTTTTCAACCCCGCCCACGCCGGAGTGTCCTGATGGATCCTGCTGTTTTCGAAGAGTGGATGATGACCGGCCTGGTCAGCATCCTGATCATTTTCATGGGTTTCATCGTCTGGGATCTGGCGAAGAAGTCCAAGGCCGGACGTTTCGGCTCGTTCATTCTGTTTTTCGTGCTGGGCCTCGGCGTGGCCGCGTTCGTCATCAAGAGCGTGGTGATCGGCCTGATCGAGTCCGGGGCGTTATAAGCGCGCTGGCACTTCCTTCCACTGGCCCTGATCGAGCCCTTCGATCGTCCAGTCGCCGATCCTGACCCGTACCAGACGCAATGTCGGCAAACCCACGGCGGCCGTCATGCGTCGTACCTGGCGATTGCGCCCCTCGCGTATCACCAGCTCCACCCAGCTCGTGGGCACGCTTTTACGAAAACGTACCGGCGGGTTGCGCGGCCACAGTTGCGGCTCATCCAATGAGCGCGCCTCGGCCGGCAGGGTCATGCCGTCGTTCAACTCCACCCCATCGCGCAATCGCTGCAACTGTTCGGCACTCGGCTCGCCCTCCACCTGCACCCAATAGGTCTTGGCCAGCTTGTGCTTGGGGTCGGCAATCCGCGCCTGCAACTGCCCATCGTTGGTCAGCAACAGCAAGCCTTCGCTGTCGCGGTCCAGTCGTCCGGCCGGGTAGATGCCCGGTACGTCGATAAAATCCTTGAGCGTCGCCCGCCCTTCACCGTCACTGAATTGCGTCAGTACATCGAAGGGTTTGTTGAACAGGATCAGCTTCGGCTCGGCCGGCGGGGCCTTGGCCACACGGCGCGGGGCGGAGGCTGGAAGCTTCGCGCCAGGGCGACGGGAAGCAGGGCGTGGAGGACGGGGCATGGCGAATACAATATCTAACGGTCAGGGCCGACCATGCTAGTGGCCCGACCGTTAAATAACCACCATCCCCTCCAACGGGGCATCAGCGGAACGGCGGCTCGTCGAAGCTGCGCAGCTTGCGCGAATGCAACGAGTTGAGTTCGGTGCGCAACAAGTCCAACGCCTCGATGCCGATCTTCAAGTGCTGGTTGACCGCTCGCTCATAGAACGCGTTGGCCGAGCCCGGCAGCTTGATTTCGCTGTGCAACGGTTTGTCCGAGACGCAAAGTAACGTGCCATAAGGCACCCGCAGGCGATAACCCTGGGCAGCGATGGTGCCGCTTTCCATGTCCACCGCCACCGCGCGGGACAGGTTGATCAGCGGACGCTCCTGGGCCCAGCGCAGCTCCCAGTTGCGGTCGTCGTAAGTCAGCACGGTGCCGGTGCGCAGGCGCTTTTTCAGCTCGTCGCCCTTTTCGCCGGTGATGTTCGCCGCGGCCTGTTGAAGCGCCATCTGCACTTCGGCCAGGGCCGGAATCGGAATGTTCGGTGGCACCACCCGGTCGAGAATGCCGTCGCGGCGCATGTAGGCGTGGGCCAGCACGTAGTCACCGATGGTCTGGGACTGCCGCAGCCCGCCGCAGTGGCCAATCATCAGCCAGCAATGCGGGCGCAGCACGGCCAGGTGGTCGGTGATGTTCTTGGCGTTGGAAGGGCCGACGCCGATGTTCACCAGGGTCACGCCATGGCCATCATTGGTCTGCAGGTGATAGGCCGGCATCTGGTAGCGGTGCCAGACCACACCGGCGGCGATGGCCGATGCTTCGCTGTGCTCCATGTTCTTGTCGATGATCACGTTGCCCGGCAGGACCATGCGCACAAAGCGCGGGTCGCTGCGCAGTTGCTCCAGGCCATGGACGATGAACTGGTCGACATAGCGGTGATAGTTGGTCAACAGGATCCACGGCTGCACATGGCGCCAGTCGCTGCCGGTGTAATGCACCAGCCGGCGCAGGGAAAAATCCACCCGCGCGGCGTCGAACAGCGCCAAGGGCAGTGGGTCGGTGTTTTCCCAGTCATAGAGGCCGTCGGCAATGCCATCGGTGGCGGCCGACAGGTCGGTGCTGGGGAAAACCCGCGCCAGCACGGCGGCGGTCACGCCGGAGCCGGCCAGTTCGTCGCCCTGCTCCACCACGTACGGGTACGGAATGTTCTGCTCGCTGACGCCCACTTCCACGGTGACGGTAAAGTCGTGCATCAGCGGGACCAGCTGTTCCAGCAGGTACTTACGGAAAGCGGCGGGGTGGGTGACGGTGACGCTGTAGGTGCCGGGCAACTGGACCTTGGCATAGGCACGCGTGGTTTGCGGGACTTCGCCGTGGCAGTGATAAGTCAGCCGCAAGGCCGGATAGCGAAACAACGCACGCTGTTCGGCATCCGGCTCGACGCGGTCCTTGAGATAACGCATCAGCGCCTGGTTCAACGCGGTGGTCGCACGCTCGTGCAGGGCCGCCAGACGATCCACGGCTTGTTCGGCGGTTTGAACGACAATAAACGCTTCGGTCACGATCAGCTTCCTGTGTTCTGACTTGCAGGCCTTCATCTTGCCTGCATCGCCGCCCGACGGGAACAGTGGCGTAGTGGACTCGATCGATTCCCTGCGGGAGCGAGCTTGCTCGCGATAGCGGTGTATCAGTCACCACAGATGCTGGATGTACCTCCGTCATCGCGGGCAAGCCTTGCTCCCACATGGACTCTGGGATGCTCTGTGGGAGCTGGGCTTGCTCGCGATAGCGGTGTATCAGTCACCACAGATGCTGGATGTACCTCCGTCATCGCGGGCAAGCCTTGCTCCCACATGGACTCTGGGATGTTCTGTGGGAGCTGAGCTT